>JBEKZJ010000044.1:0-33988 GCA_049509995.1 Occallatibacter sp.
ATTTCGGCGACACCATTGTGCCCAGGGCCTCCGGTTCCTCCTTCCTTCTAAAGGCTTTCCGCGCAGACCTCGATGGCACCAGCAGAGGCCGATTTGAGATCCGGATCGAGCCGCGAAGGTTATCCGTGGTACTGGGTGATGGCGGTTGGTGGGCTCGCGCACAGCGCAGTCAGTCTGTACCGGCGGGCAGAGCAGGCTCTTCACCTGTGTATCAAGGCCCTGGGCTTTGTACTTTTGTTGGGGGAGCAGTCACTTTCGCAAAAGAGCGCTGGCTCGGCCTGACCGGGCTTGTCATCCCGGTCGCAGGCAACGGCGCGAGCGCCACCGTGGCACTGCAGGCGTGAGAGTGACCACTTGGCGCTGAAAATACTTCGATATTCTGCGTCGGGAACCCCATGTTTCGCCTTCCAGATCGGTAGTACGTCTTAGGGCCGATTCAACCTCAAGTTGTCGGGTCCGAGAGAGGCATGACCTTTATGAGACCCAACATTGCAGCCACGGCCGACACTCTGATCCATCGACTGAGACAACGCACAACCTACTTGAGCTGCGCGGAGGTTATGTCCCTCCTCGGCAAATCCCGGAACACACTTTGCCGGTGGGTGCGCGACGGAATCATCCCCGGATTCAAGTTCGGGAAAGACTACAGATTCGCCCCCTTGACCCTGGCGGGCTGGATCGAGGCTCACCAGCTTTAGACCGGCCATCTTCCCTTCAGGATAGGAAGAGGATCGCCGCTCCTCCTCTCCACACCTCCACACATGCAGGTCCGCATTCGGGGTTCCATGAGTTGAGCCCCGAACGCTAAGCAATAGGGCCGGGGTTCAAAGAGCACACCGCCAACGGTGGTTTCGCCGCTCATCGAGTTCTATCGCGGACTCCAGGGGCATCCCAGGAGGCTCGCTGTCACTCGGATGCCCACAGAGAGACCCTCATGCGGCTTGGACGCGGCTTTCCACCGCTTTCAGACCGGCGAACGTGCTGTTGACCAAGTTGCGCGTGCGTTCGCTCTTATCGTCACCGCCCGCAAGGTACCGGAGGGTTGTTTCAAGCGATGCGTGCCTGAGCCACCGTTGAATGGTCCTGGCGCTCACCCCCGCCTCATGGTGCATGGTCGCAAAAGTTTTCCGGAACCGATGGAGAATGAATCAGTGACAGGTGGGTGACGTCGCGCAACATTGTCCCGTCTTACAGCCCTTCCGCGGCTTATGGTGGCACTCACCACAATTCAGGCCAGCTTTGTAGGCAAGCGTCTTGATCACCTGGAGGAGGTAGTCTTCTGGTTTCTTATCGGGCAGTGAGAAGATTCTCCGCGATTGGGGGACCCTCGCCCGGCGAGCCCTCAAGAGTTCGACCAGGGTTTCAGGGATGGGAATCAAACCTTCTTCCCGATCCTTGGGCGTAAACCCGAGGTCTTTCTTCTGACTCACCTTGAAGGTCCTACCATGGAAATCCACATCGGCCCAGGAGGCGTACATGACCTCTTGTTTCCGCCCCCCGGTGCAAAGCAGGAAATGAACCAGGTCTGCCTCGTTCTGATCGGCGACACGCAAGAGGCCCTGAATCTCTTCAAGGCTGTAGGGTGAAACTACCTTTTCAACCACCCGGATTCTGTCAGTCTTCATGAGCGGCCACTTCACCTCAAAGTGATTCAGAAAGGTCCGAACGGAGGTAAGGTGCGTGACGACCGAGCGATCCCCATTCCCCATCGCAACAAGGGCATCCCGGAAGGCGAGTACATCCTGGCGGGTGATGGCCTCCAGGGTGGACTTCGAGTACCCCCTGGAGAACAGCCGGAGGGCGTATTCATACAACCGGTGGGTCTCCTCGCTCTTCGACTTCCGTACCTCGCTCAGGTACTCCTTCTTGGCGGCCTCAAAGCTGCGCCCTGTGACGGTCGGGTCAACGACTTCGATCCCGGCCTCCTGGGCGTTCAGGATCATCTCCCGCTGATGCTGACGATTGAGGGCCTCCTGAGCATCACTGCCCACGGCCTCCCAAACTCGCTTTCCATCCCGCAGATAGCGCAGGTGGTACACTGCCTCCGGGTGACGTTCGAACTTGCCGTTCACCACCGCGTGCAGGGGCTTCAGTTTCTGATTGGCGCTGTAGACGGGCTTGCATTACGGGCGGCTGCCGTCCTCAAGCTTGATACGGATGTACAGATGTACTTTCACGTTTTCTCTCGTAGTGGGTATTACCGCTGTGGAGGGGAAAACGTAGGAATCTTGTGAAGAAATGTAACCACCTGTGTAGCCGAGATACCAAATGGTTGATTCTAAAGGTCAAGCATTTAGCCCGTACATAAATCCAGCAAAATCAGCGCGGGCTTTAGCCCCTGAGGGACGCTTTTCGGACCTCTTGCTTGAGAGCCGTCCCTTTTCCGCAGCCGGTAAACCCCGCCCCTTCAATAGCTATAATTTTTTGGACAGGTTCTTAGCTCCGGCATCCCTCTAAAACAGGCGGACACGTCGTGGTTCGAGAGTATTGCTGAATACAATCAATTCCGCCATTAAGTGCAACGCTATGCTACCCCCCAGTTCATTGGAACGCTGCCACTGAGTTCAACGCAATTCTGTCACCCGGAGCACCGTGGCATGCAAAGTATCACCCACACCGAAGCCTGTGCGAGGCAGATAGCCGAACAGCGACTGCCGGATAGCCGGATAGCCGGTCACCCGCCAGGAACGGGCAAAACGGGCTCGGATCTGCGCGGGAACATAGGCTCGGTGCAGCATCAGGAGCGCCGCTGTTCCTGTTTAGTGAAGGGCGCCGCGCGCGACGAGCGCACTTTGACGCGGCGCGAAGAGGCGGAGCTGACAGCGAGCCACTGCGAGGGAGGCCGGTAGATGCATAGTCTGCTCATGTGGGTGGTGTACGGCCATCCGCGGGACTTCCCGGAGCATTTCGTGGCGCGGGTCTTCCGCTTCGAATCAGATGGCGGCGAATATCGGCAAGTGAGCTTTATCGGGCAGACAAGGGGAACGGGCTGTTGTACGGTAAGTCAGGGAAAGAAAGGAAATACATGAGAGATGAAATTGTTGAAGGAACTCCCAGAACGTATTCCGGCGCACTGTTGGCGGCGATCGCAGTGGCGATACTTCTGGGGCTGGGCGGGATTATCTGGAGCTACACGCTGAGCAACAAACTGGCTACTCAGCAGCAGGCTATGGCGGATGCTTCAGCGCAGAACACCAGGCTGGCTGCAGCACTGCAGGATACCGATGCGCGGCTGAATGTGGCCACGGACCAGTTGAAGGCCTCGCTTGGCCTGACGCAGAAGCAACTGGATACGCGCTCGGCGGCGCTGCAGGTCCGCGAGGTTCGCGGGGAGCAGACAACAGCACGGCTGGCAACCGCGCAACAGCAGACGCAGGGGCAGGTGGCCGCAGTTTCCACCGCCGTGACTGACGTGCAGACGGATGTCGGCGGAGTCAAGACCGATGTGGCCAAGACGAAGAGCGACCTGGCCGACACCAACAACCAGTTGACGTCGATGAAAGGGGATCTGAACGGCCATAGCTCCCTGATTGCTCGTAATGGCGCGGAACTGGAGATTCTGAAGCACAAGGGCGACCGGAACTACTACCAGTTCACGCTGGTGAGGGGTGTGAAGCAGCAGGTGGGGACAGTGAGCCTGGAACTGAAGAGAGCAGACTCGAAGAGGAGCAAGTACACCATCGCCGTCTATTCCGACGACAAGCAGTACGAGAAGAAAGACAAGAGCCTGAACGAGCCGCTTCAGTTCTACAGCGGCAAGGATCCCATGTTGTTTGAGATCGTGGTCAACAACGTGAGCGCCAAGAACACGGTGACAGGGTATCTGTCATCTCCGAAGGGTGCGCCGGAACCGGTGGTGATTGCCGAGCGATAGAGCGCCAACTGCAGACACGTCCTTGATTGCAGATTGAGAATAGATGGTATAGAAGATCTCAACGCCTGCAAGAAGGACGTGTCACGTTTTCGGGTATCTGTGCGATGGGCCGCCGCATTGCGAACCTATGAAAAACACCACTCCAATTGCGCTAGCGTCCCTGGTCGCGAACCCGAATTTGCCCCATCCCGCAAAAAAAGGGTGCGTTTTTGCCTGTGGTCCTGTGGAGCTATCTCTAACCACCGCAGATTCAATAGGTTACTCCGGCCAACCGCACAGGAACGCAGATTGCGTAAAAACTGTAGCCCTGTGGAGTCACACTTAACCAAAGCAGAATCAATTGGTTATGCCGTCCGACCTCATAGGAACACAGGATGCGTGGCCCTGTAAACGTTTGGCGGTTGCCTCCGGCGTTCGAAGCTCCGTTTGCCGGAACAGCATTGATATTCATCTGAGGGAATTGCCGGAATCCGGCCGCCATCCGATTCGTTCGAGTCGCCGCCGGCTTATGATCAATACTCGACCTTGCCGGCCGACGCCATCCAGGCGGCAAAGCTGGCCCAGGCTTCGTCGCCAAGCAACTGCGTGGCAGGGAGCGCGCGCGCGGACGGGTCCTTGCGAAACTCTTCGAAAAGAAAGGCGTCGTCGAAGCCGGCGCGGGCGGCATCTTCGGAGCTGCAGCCGTAGTAGATGGTGTCGAGCCGGGCCCAGTAGCAAGCCGCCAGGCACATGGGGCAGGGCTGGCAACTGGTATAGAGCTGGCAGCCGGCCAAGCTGAATGTGCCCAGTGCCTTGCACGCTTGGCGGATGGCGTTCACCTCGGCGTGAGCCGTGGGATCGTGACAGGTGGTCACGGTGTTCGCCCCCTCGGCGACGATCCGGCCCTGGCGCGCGATGACCGCGGCAAACGGGCCGCCCCCGCCAGTAGCGACGTTCCGGGTAGCCAGCGCGATGGCGCGGCGCAGGAACTCGGGATTGGGCGGGGTGGGAATCGTCAACTTGCTCACCGCCTCCCTGAGGCGAGAAATCAATCACAGTATGGCACAGGGATTCGTACCCGTCGGCGCGCCGCACGGGTACATCGGGGCCATGATCGAGAGGCAGGGCCTAATCAAGCTGGGGCAGATCGCCGGGCTGGTCGATGTCCACTTCGCCGCCGGAGAAGGGCAGCGCGATCAACGGGCAAGGCGGCTGAACCAGCAACGTACGCGCCCCTTTGTCGCCGCGGAGCGCAAGGAGCCCCGGAAAGACCAGGCGAGGAAATACGGCGGGAACGCCAAGTACGCCTGCATAGGCTGAAGCCACGATGGAAGGCTCAGTTTGCGCGGCGAAGGTCTCAATCAATGCGCGCAGGTGCGCGGCGGTGAGATGAGGCTGGTCGCAGCCCAGGATCAGCGCGCCTGGCGCACCGGGTTCAACTGCATCCAGCGCAGCGAGTCCTGCATAGATTGAAGTGGCGATTCCCTCCTCCCAGCGATCATTGATCACGGGAATCGCATGGTTCAAGGCGACGGAGGCGCGAATGATCTCGCGATGGGCGCCGAGTACGGTGAGCACGGGAGCGGCGCCCGCCTGGTTGGAAAGCCGGATCGCACGCTCGAGCAGTGTTTCTCCGCCGAGCACGAGCAACTGTTTGGGCTGACCGAGGCGGCGGCTGGCTCCGGCGGCAAGAACGATGGCGGCGACGGAGGATTTCACGGCCGGCCTTCAGCGTCCGGTTGCAATGCGATCAGCAGCACCGGCAGCGGATCATGCTCGGCCGGCGTGGCGCCTGTCGGCGGCGGCAGAAAAGCTCGAAGCATGGCCTCATGCTAACTTGGCCAGGCCACAGAGCCAAGGAAGAATGCCTCCTGCGCGTGCTAAATTGAGATGCACATGCGGCCGTGGGCGCAAGTGCATTGCCGCGCAACGCACTGGCGGAGGTTCAGATGGCCGCGCGGGTGAGGGAATCATGACGGAACACATGCTCTCCGCCGAACCAACGCACTCCGTGTGGGACCGCTCGCTCCCGCCCCGGTTGCGCATCGAGCCGGGCGACGAAGTCGCGTTCGAGTGCGCTGACGCCAGTGGCGGCCAGGTGCGGCCGGGCATGACGACCGGGGAGTTCCTGGCCATCGACCGCACCCGTATCCACGCGCTCACCGGTCCGGTCTGGGTCGAGGGGGCGGAGCCAGGTGATGTGTTGCAGATCGACGTGCTGGCCACTCGCCACGGCGGTTGGGGATGGTCCAGCGTCATCGAGGGTCTGGGTTTCCTGAAGGATCGTTTCCGCGAGCCCTATCTCTTTCATTGGCAGCTCGACGGTGAAGCCACCAGCTCGCTTGCTCCCGCGGTGGTGCCGGTGCGGCCGTTTCTGGGGGTCATGGGCGTGGCGCGCGCCGGCGACGGCGCCTTCCGCACTTGCCCGCCGGGCTCCTTCGGCGGCAATCTCGATGTGCGCGAGCTGTGCGCCGGCTCGCGGCTCTACCTGCCGGTGTTCAACCACGGCGCGCTCTTCAGTTGCGGCGACGGCCATGCAGCGCAGGGCGATGGCGAGGTGTGCATCAATGGCATCGAGTGCCCGCTGGACGTGACCTTACGCTTCCATCTCCACAAGCAGCAGCCGCTTGCGGGACCGATTGTCGAAGCCAGCGAAGTTGCCGCGCCGGACTCTTCTGCCGACGCCTGGGTGGTGGTGGAGACGGGAACGGACCTGGCCGATGCCGCGCGCGCCGCCACCGGCCGCATGATCGACCTGCTCGTCAGCCGCTGGGGTTTCAGCGAAATCCACGCGTATATTCTGTGCAGCGTGGCTCTCAAGCTGCGCCTCAGCCAGGTGGTCAACGGGCCCGTCTACACCGTGAGCGCCGCGCTGAGCAAGCAAATCCTCCCCGATCGGGAGCTGTTCCGAACCCAATGACCATGAAGGATCCTGAAATTGTGGCCGAACTCCGCGCGCTCTATCCGCGCTATGAAGAGGCACTGGTCGCCAACGATGCCGATCCGCTTGTTTCAACTCCCGTGAGCGAGCCGTCGGCGGCGATTGCCGCGGACAACTCGCGCCGATGCTCCCACTGACTATCGCAGATCCTTGAAGTCTGAGCGACAATGGAAGAATGACCGATCTGGAACGGATTTTGTCCCTGTGGCGCGAACTGGAAGCCGCCGAAGCGGACTATGTTCTTGCCACGCTCGTAGCGGTCCAGGGTTCCAGCTATCGCAAGCCCGGCGCGTGCATGCTGCTCACTGCAGACGGCCGGCGCGCCGGCACGGTGAGCGGCGGTTGCCTGGAGGTCCAGGTGGCCAGCCGCGCCTGGTGGCTGACCGCCAATGGACCATCCGTCCAGCGCTACTCCACTGCCGAAGAGGACGGCAACCTGCCCTATGGCTCCGGCTGCGGGGGCGTGGTCTTCCTGCTTCTGGAGCGCCGCGCGACCGCTGGGTCGCTGCTGACCGCGCTGGAACGAGTCTTCGATGGACGCATTCCACTGGCTGTGGCAACCATTCTGGAGGGTCCGCACCTCGCCCGCCGCGCATTCGCCGGCCTGGAGCGGGAAACCTCGCAACAACGCCGGCCCAGCGCCGAGCCAGGCCAGATCGGCGACGATTCGCTTCAAGACCTCGCCAGAGTGGCGCTCACAAGCCGCAAGTCGATGGAGAAAGAGATTTCAATTCAGGGAACCGAAGCCCGCGCCTGGGCTGATTACCGTCCCGCTCGTCCCGGCCTGTGGATCTTCGGCGCCGGCGACGATGCTCAGCCGCTTCTTCGCATGGCGAAGGAGTTGGGCTGGTTTGTTTCGGTGGCCGACGGCCGCACTCAACTCGCTACCCGCGAACGCTTCCCCCTGGCCGATGAGCTCCGCATCCTGCCCATCAAAGAGTTGCCGGGCGGCCAACCCGATGGATCGCCAACGGCACTCGGCAATCCACATCCCGAAGACGCCGCAGTGGTCATGACCCACAGCTTCGAGCAGGATGCGCGGATTCTTGCCTCGCTGCTGGCGCTCGACGCTTCGCCGGGCTACATTGGCGTGCTCGGCCCACAGCGCCGCACCCGCGAACTGCTCGTCGAAGCCGCCCGCCTGCTCAATCTGCCCGCAAGCGCAACCGATGCTCAAACAGAGCGCCGGCTGGCTCAACTCCATGCCCCCACAGGCCTGGACCTGGGCGCGGAATCGCCCGAAACCATTGCTCTTTCAGTGCTGGCCGAGATCCAGAAGTCGCGCACCGCGACCACCGCACTGCCTCTGCGCCAGGTGCGCGCCGCCGCGCTCACAATCAACGGCTAATCGCGTTAAACAGACTCTAGCACCCGGATCTTGTCGGCAACTTCGACGGCCAGCGTTTCAAATTCGGAATGGAACAGCCTGCGCTCCCTGACTGGCATCTCGTTCTGCAGATCGGGATACGGTGTGACCTCGCACCCTGGGAACGCGGAAAAGCCCACGGTGTCAGCCAATCTGCAACTTACTTTGATCAATTCAGCCATGCTCCAGGCGCCATCCTGCCGCCTGGGAGAATGATGCTCGGAGACAATGGCTTCGAATTCAGACGGCATCTTCCAATCGGCAATGAGCTGCCGTCCCGCATCGCAATGATCGCATCCGAACAACTTCCGCTCCCTCAGAAGGATGCTGGCGCCGGATCCTGCATGATTACCCAATAGAGCGGCGTACTCTTGCGGCCGGATGACGGCCAGCGCCAACCGTCCGATATCGTGCAGAATGCCGGAGGTGTACGCAGTGTCTTTGTCCATGAACCCTGCTGAGGCAAGCTGCTCCGCGATCATGGCACACGCCAGGTTGTGACGCCATGCGTTCCGGATCACTGGATGACTAAGCTTGTTGCCGAGGTAGGATCGGACTCCAACAGTCAGACACATCCCTTGCAATTGATTGGCGCCAAGTACGGCGATTGCCTGCAGGATGGTGCAAGCGGGAAATCGAGGGGCGTACACAACGGAATTGGCGATGGTGAGGACCTCGCTGGCGAATGCCGCATCGGACGAGATCAGCTCACTCAGCTGGTGCAGCTGCACATTCTCATTGTTGGTCAGCGTCAGTACCCGAATCGCGACTTGAGGAAACGGGGGAAGGCGCAAATGTGCCCAGGACGGACTGACCACCTGGTCTCTCTCGATTTCAATCTCCACGGTCAAAGTCTCCGTCCAACGACTCAATGGTCTTTATGCGGCGCCGGTTCCTCTCGGCAGGATCGGCGGCGCGACATAGATCGCCATCGCACCCCGCCAACAACTATGTCGGCAGGCGAGCGGTTCTTCTACAGGAGATATCTCTTGAAGTGCGGGGGGGGTCTAATCCGGCCGGAATCAAACACGAAACACGATCAAAATGGGCAAGCGATACTCTGAGCGCGGCGCCGCAAGCGGGGTACGTTCCAAAAACGGCTCTCCAATGCTTGTAGACCGGAACCACCGCTTCAAGGCGCTCCACCCTCATTTCGCTTTCCAGGTCTTCCCATCCGTGCTCACCCAGATGAGGTCGCTATCGGTCACGATTTCAAAGACCGCCGCCGGCAGGAGTGGCGCAACTGCGGCCCCGGCGCTCAGTCCATTGGACTCATGTTTCGCGCCTGCGCTGGCGAATGCCGAGGCGCCCGCGGCATTGCCGTTCAAATCCCGTTGGACACGCACTTCTACAGCCCGGCCACTCCATTGCCGGGCAACAGATTCCCAGTGTCTTCCTGAGTCTTCACTAAGAAACAGCGTGCCGGCCATGTCGATTGCCAGCGTGCGATGCTGCGCCGTGACTGTCGAGATAGCCGTCAGACCACTCGGAAGCACGGCTTTCTTCGCATTGCGGGCAACCACAATTTCGGCCATCGACTGTTGTGCTGCAAGTTCAGAGTTGCTGCGTGGCGCAAGTTCAATTTGAGACTGCGAAACGGAAGCTGTAACCGGCGTGGTGCGGCTGGTCTGGAAGCGCTTTGCCATGCTATCCATTCGTGCCTGGGTCGCCTTGGCAGCCGTGGCGTTGCTCGAAAGCGCGCCGGCGACGGGTTGCGGTTGCAGCGCTGCGAATGCCGGCCCTGGTTTGGGTTGAACTGCGGCAACTCCTTGCACCGGCGCACCTGGAGGCAACGCGACTCCATGGAGTTCAGCGTTCGACACTTCGAATGCACCAGCCTGGCCCGGCGGCGCGTGCGATGGAACCGCCTCTGGAGCAGGTGCTGCCGCGGTGGCGCGGGCCGGTACGGAGCGCACTTTCCGCTCGGACGACTTGGTGGCGTCGGCAGAAACCGTGGCAGTTCCTGAGCCTGCCCGCTCTTGCGGCGAAGGTGCGGCGACCCTCCCCACGTCTTGCGGGGCGGCTGGAGGAGCAACACTGGCCAATTCCGGCGCCGGCCCCGCGTGCCGCAAGTGAACGAAGACCGCCAGCGCGAGAATCGAGGCGAGCGCTGCCGCCGGGATCCATGCCCAACGCCAACCCCTGAGCCAGGAACCAGTTCGAGGCGCAGAACGATCCGATGAAACGGCGGTGTTTGCCGCCGGCTCCAGGCCGTCAACTGCCCGCTGTGCGACAAAAACCACCTGCCGGCACCGGCTGCACCCGGCAAGATGGGCAAGAATCTGCCCGCGTTCCCGCTCCGGAAGAGCCTGCTCAACGAAGGCGCTGAGGCTTTCCGCGTCGGGATGAAGGTCGAGTTGGGAGGTCGGATTCATCTTGCAGCCTTCTCTTGGAACGTGTCCGATGGAGAATTTTGCAGCAGTTTCTTCAGATTCAGATCCAGATCGCGCGGGTCGGCTCCAAGGGCCTCTGCGCCGGCGCGCCTGCTGAGGCCAAAACCCTGGAGATTTTTGAGAACCTGCTTTCTGAGGTCGTCGATGATGCGCCGCAGCCTGCGGCTGACCGTGGCTTCATGCACGGCCAGCACCTGGGCGATCTCGAGCAGCGTTCGCCCGTCAAGATAGTAGGCCGCCAGGAGAAAACGCTCCTCCGGTTGCCGCCGCCCGAGAGCCTGTTCAATCGCCTTGCCCAGCACCGTGAGTTCGCCCGCGGGCTTTGCGGGCTCCGGGTCCACGGCGGGTGCGTCATACTCTTCCAGCGGCTGCTCCCGATGACTGCGCCGGTGATGGTCCACATGGCGCTGGGCAAGCGTGGTTCTAAGCCAGCCAATCAGCGATCCTCTTCCCCGGTAAGACTCCAACGGGCAGCGTCTCTCGCCATCGCGCATGGTCAGACCGTAGAGTTCCGCATAGAGTTGGCCCGCCAGGTCGCGGCCGAGTGTGTCGCTGCCGGTAATCGCAATCGCGGCACGGACCAGCGGCTGTTGATATACAGAAAGGAAGTGCTTCCATGCTCCCTCGTGTCCGTTTGCACAGGCCAGCGCCAGCACCAGGTCGGCGAGCCTGATGCTGCGGAAGAAGCCTGCCTGTTGCTGGCGTGAAGCTGTTGCTCCCTGGGGCTGTCCATAGTTCTGCGCCGTTCCCACGCGTTCCAGGATCTGGCTCAACTCCTTGCGATCGAGGCCGAAGGTGGCCGGGTTGCACTCGCGCCAGAGTTCCTCGAGCATGCCGTCATGGATCGGCTCCGGCAGGGCGGAGATGCCCGCCACGGCTCTGTTTTCCACGGATTGGGACGGCGTAATCCCCACGCCCTGAAGATACGCCAAAAAAACTCTGCAAGAAACCGGCAGGCAGGCGTTCCTGAGTCAAAGGCCGGCGAGGCTTCAGCCGGCGAAGGAGGGTCATGAATCATCTGGGCAGGTTGGGGCTGGCGGGAGCGATGTTGTTTGTGCTCGCCGCGTTTGAGCAGCAAAGCGGAGTCACAGCGGCCGGCGGACCACTCGAAGCCGGAAATGATCCCTACCGGGTGCTTGCCCCCATTGAGAGTGGCAATCTTCTGCTGTTTCCCGTCGTCCGGGCTGGCAACAAGTCCCCCGGCGCAACGCCGTTCATCACCCTGGACGAAGGAATCAAGAACGGAGAGGTTGAAGTGACCGAAGCAGGCCGGGTGCGTGGACTGGTCCGGCCCAGGGGCGGCGAGCCGGTTTTTCCTGTGAACCGTTTTCGTGGAGACGAGGTCAACACGCTGGTCCTCGTCAATCACTCCAGGCAGCCGCTTCTGTTGCTGGCAGGCGAGATCGTCACCGGAGGCAAGCAGGACCGGGTGATTGCCAAGGACCGCATCGTGCCTGCCGGCGGCGAGCCCATCGACCTGTCGGTCTTCTGCATTGAGCCGGGCCGCTGGACGGAGAGTTCGGCCACCTTCGGCGCCGCGGCAAAGGCGTCCGCCGGCAGCTTCATGGTCCAGCCCACCGTGCGCCAGCAGGCCATGGTGGCGAAGGACCAGCAACAGGTGTGGAATTCAGTGCATGGAGCCATCTCGCAGATGGAGATTGCGGCTGCGCCTTCGGCCAACACCTCGATGGACGCAGCATCGGGCGGGGCGTATCCACGCTCTATCGGCACAACCAGCTACGCCAAGGCCATGCAAGACAGCACGGTCAGCGCCAAGGTCGATGAGGCGGCAGCCCCGGTGATGAAGTCCAGGGATCAGGTGCTTGCCCAGCTTCGCCAGGAACACGCCATCGGCGTGGTGGTGGCCGTGCGTGGCGAGATCGTATGGGCCGACCTCTTTGCCGACACGGAGCTGCTCTCCCGCTATTGGACCAAGCTGGTCCGTTCCTATGCGGCCGAGAGCCTCACCGTGGGCGAAACGCATTCCGCGCCGGCCGTGGCCGATGCGCAGCGATTTCTGGACGCGCCCTCGGGTGGGACCGAAACCAGCGAAGGCGAAGTAGGCGTCTACCGTTATCGCGAACTCAAGTCCGGCGGCGCCGAAACCTTTGTGCTGGAATCGTTGTTGCCCGGAACCGGATACGACGTCCACATCAGCAAACTGAAGCTCAGAAACGCGGAACATCGACCCAAGCCGCTGGTGTATTCTCCGCAGATCTACCGCTGATTGCCGGCTGGGCTCAGCCTGGAGGGCGCTTCCAATAAGTGAACAGCCGGGAGCCCCAGGTATTTCGCCGCGCCGAACCGCGGCGGGAGGCCTGGGCTTCTCCCGCTCTCTCCACAAAACTTGCCCTACGGTGCAGCGCCCCGTCTTACACTCTCTGCCCTGTGCGCCATGCGCGGAACCGCGATCAGAGTGATGGCAAACAGGAAGATGGAAGCGGCAATGAACACCAGGTGCCCGAGGCGCAGGTCTTCAAACAGCAGCTTGGCCGCGACAAACACCAGCGTGGCATAGGCGATGCGCGTCAGCTCCACCCGGCGCCAGCGGGAACCGGCAAAGGCCAGCGCAAGGGCCACCGCGCAGAGGATCAGCGTGCGAATGAAGGCCACGTGATGGGCCTCGGGAGCCCTGCGCAGCGCAACGAGCCAAAGCAGGCCCTCGACCAGCAGCGCCGCCAGGGCGCAAACCGTCAAAGCCGCCGGGACGAGGTGAAGAAACTGCTGCCTCCAGCTCTCTTGAGGGCAAGGCTTTCCGGCTGCGTAACAAATAAGCGCGCACGCTGAAACAAAGCAGACGCTCCCCGCAACCCTCACGGGCATGATCCCGGCCAAGGCATGGAAGGCATAGTCAAGGAGGCCGGATGCAACCACTGCCGCCGCCAGATACGCCAGGCCGTGGAACTGCAGAGTCAAGCGGCCCAGCCGGACGCCCATAACGGTGGCTGCAATCGCAGCCACGCCCAGGCAGGCCGCCAGCCAGAACGGCGGCAGGCACAACACGCTTCCAGCCAGGAACAAACCCACGGCCCAGGTGGCAAAGACATGGTAATTGCGGCCCTCGACGGCGCCGTCGAAGAGGACAAAGACCGCCGCATAACACGCAGCCGACAGCAGCAGGCACACCACGCCCCAACCGATGGCGCCGAATTGCGGCTCGAAGTAGAGCGCGCTGGAGGCGGCCAGAAAAAAGGCGATCAGCGCCTGCACGGTTTCGAAGATGGTGATCTTGTACCCCAGCAGCGTGGTTCGGACGGAGACACTTGCCGCATAAATCAGGAACAGCAGGCAGCCGGGCAGGAGCAATCCTGCCGTGCCGATCGCAGGGTAATCTGTGCGCGTGCTTGACGGGCTCGAGTAAATAAAGATCAAGGCCCAAACGGCCAGGTCGGCTGCGGCGGCCAGCAGCGGCCTTATGCTCAGTTGGCGATTGCGCGTCGCCGCGTACTCGCTGATGAGGACCATGAGCAGGAGCGACGCGATGAAGGGAACCAGCCGGTGTGTGGCGATCGACAGCGCGAGGGCCGCCACAGCCGCGGCCACATTGGCCACCCAGAAGACCGGCGTCCGATCCCGCTTCCATGCCAGCGCGGTGGCCGCAATCACAAATGCGCCCAGCAAGCCTGCCGTCACTGGCACCGGCAATACCTTGAAGCGCAGCGTAAGTTCCCAGAGCATGGGAGCAAGAATCAGGGCAGAGGTGCCGGCGTAGATGGCGCTTGCAAACCACGCCCCGGCCGGGACGCGCACTGCCCAGACCACCCACATGAGAGCGTAGGCAATGGCAATGGCCGCAATCGCCAGCTTGGGCAGCGAACTGGACTCAGCCACCGCGCGCAGCACGTAAGCGCCGGCAATGCCGAGCATGGCCTTGCCCAGCACGGAGAATACGCCGGCCTGCGCAAAGGAGAGCCCTTCGCCGGCCACGGCCACCGGCGCCGCGGCCAACTGCTGGGAAGCCGGCGCAGTGGACACCAGGTTGGGGTGTTCGAGGGCATGGACACGCCGCTCCAGTGTCTCCAGGCGTGCCGTGAGCCGTTCGAGTGCGTCGGGAAGATCGTCCATAAGCTCCACCCGAAAAAAAACGAAACCTGACGCGTTCTAGTCGGCCGCGGCGGATGCGGGCGCACTCTTTTCAGGCCACGGCGGCAGCAGCTTTACCAGCACCCACAAAAAGACCAGCGGGAGGAGGGTCAACGCGACAGCCACGATCAGCCCTTCCTTTGAGACCAGGCCCATCTTGTAGGTCGTGTATCCGAGAAAGCTCTTCGAGAACAACTGTCCGCCGATCACCACGTTCCAGCGCATGGCGAAGATGCCGACCAGGGCCAGGCATCCGGAGAGGACGTAGATGCGCTTGCGGGCGATCTCCGGCAGCTTCACAACCTGGGTAAGGAACAACAGCAGGAGCGGCGTCACGGTGCCGAGGCAGATCTGGACTACGATCTGCGAAAAGTAGAGCTGGGTATGGACCATGAAATCCAGGCTGCGGAACGATTCGTCGGCCTCGTAGATGCGATGAATCAGGTCCAGCATCTCCAGGCTGAAGTCGATGATGAAGATATAGAACATGTACATGGCGATGGTGTCCACGCAGCGCATGTCGATGGTCTGCTTGCGCAGCTTCGAGATCAGCATGTACAGCAGCATGACTCCGGCAATCCCCGACACCATGGCCGAAAAGATGAACACCACCGGCATCAACGGCGAGGACCACCAGGGATTGGCCTTGATGGAGCCGAAGATGAAGCCGACGTATCCGTGCAGCAGGAAGGCGGAGGGAATGCCGATCAAAGTGACGATCCACCCCACCCGCTCGTCGATGGCCAGCGAGCGCTCGCTGATGTTGGTCGAGCCGAGCGTCATCACCCTGTATACAAGGCGCAGCAGGCCCTTGCTGGACTGCGACAGAAGCACGATCTCGCGCCGGTAGTCGAGCCATATCTCGAACACCAGCACCGCCATCAGATACCACATGTACACATAGCCGAACATGGCCATGGCCGAGGTGCTATGCGGAGTGAAGTACATCTCCGGCGAGCGGAATGGGTGGCCCAGGTGCAAAACCAGCGGCAGGGGCGCAACCAGCAGGAAGGCCAGGGCCGTCAGCAGCGCCAGCCGGTAGGTGGGCTTCACCGCCTCTACCATGAAAACACGTTCCAGCGACGCCAGAATGAATGCGCCCGCCACCAGTCCCGTGATGAAAGGGTACAAAACAATCAGCACACTCCAATAGAGAGTGATTTCGTTTGGATACATGTAGCCTTCAACACCGTTCATAGCCCCTCACTCATCTTGCCTCCAGCTTCTGGCTTTCAGCTTCTGGCTCCTGTGTGCGGAGCTTTGAAGAATTCGATCTTTCCGAGAACAGGCTCGAAGCTGGAGGCTGGCAGCTAGTAACTTCCTTACCTATCGCACCGAACCGTCCAGGTCGTTGTAGAAGAGCTTCGCGCCGGTGGCCATCTGCGGCTTCAACACCTGCACGCTGTGCGTCTTCAGGAACTCGTGGATCGGGTCTTTTGGATCCTTCAGATCGACCAGTTGACGCGCCCCGGTCGGGCAGGCCTCGCAGCAGGCCGTCGTGAGCCCCTGGGTAATCCGGTGGTAGCAGAGTGTGCACTTGTCCGCGACTTCCTTCTTCGGATGGATATAGCGGCAGCCATAGGGGCAGGCCTGCACGCAATAGGCGCAGCCCAGGCAGTATTTCTGGTCCACCAGCACCACGCCGTCCGGGCTGATGAAGGTCGCTCCCACCGGGCACACCTGCGTACACGGAGAATCCGCGCAGTGGTTGCACATCTTGGGAACAAAAAAATACTTGCCGCTCTCATCGGTCGCGACCGGGAATCCTTCCTTGCCGCCGTCGGGCGAGATGACCTCGGGGTCGATTAAGGGGTTGGCCGTAATGACTCCGGGGTTGGTCATGCGCCAGTCCGACCTGTGGTAGCGCTCCACCCAGGTGCGGAAGTAGCCGTCGGGCACATCGTTTTCGGTCTGGCAGGCGCGCACGCAGTTGCCGCAGCCGATGCACTTGGGAATGTCGATCAACATACCCCACCAGTGATCGGACATTTTGTAGTTGGACGAGGCCTCCGGAGTACCAGCAAGTACGGCCTCCCATGCAACCGCCGCGGCCGGCAACAGAATCAGCATTTGACGGCGGGTTATATTCATTTCGCGCCTCCCGCATCGATCGCTGGATTATGCGGCTGATGGCAGGTCAGGCACGGAACTCCGTTGGAGTGATCCGCCGGCACAACCTGCGGAAAGCCCTTGGGTTTGGCGGCGCTGGCCGTGTGGCAGCGCGCGCAGAGCACCGCCGTATCCGGCATCTCCGGCTTCACCGAGGATGGGTCCTCGGCATGGCGAAGCAGCGGGGGGTCCGGCGGAGCCGGGGGAATGATCAAGGCGACGAAACGCTTGTAGAGGTTCGGCCTGGGCTGCTCAGGATTGGGCAAACGCTGGAATAGCGCCCCGTGGCAGGCTTCGCAATTTACGTGCGCATGCTTGCCCTTGCTCTTCTTGTCCGCAACATCCGAGTGGCAAGCCTCGCAGGTGTCGTGCCCGGCAAACTTCGCCGCGTGATCCGCAATTTCGCCCATTGCGGCCCCGCGATAGTGTCCATACTCTCCAAAGCTTTTCGGGACCACGTAGTGGCGCACCACCAGAAACACCAGAAAGGCGAGGACAAACAACCCCGCAAACCGGAAAAGATGCCCTGCATCCTTGAAGACATTCATCAAACCCTCTCCATAACGCCGCTGCCAGGAGATTCCGCGAATCTATTCAGGTGATCTAGAACATTCCCCGTACGCTTGACCGTACAGGAGGTTGTGCCATGGCTGTATGTGAGAGAGATCACACTCCGATGTAGCGCAGGCCGCTCCTGGCGCCGGGCGATTCTCTACTTTGACTCGCGAAGTGCTCGATGCGCCGTAGCGGCTCGAAGCGATACGATGAATAGTCGGAGCCGATGATGCCAACCATTCTCGACGGCGCGGTGATTGCCGCGGCAATCAGGCAGGAAGTGGCCGCGGAGGTCCGCGCGCTCGCCCGCCAGGGCGTCCGGCCGGGACTGGCGGCAGTGCTGGTGGGCAACATGCCTGCGTCGCAGATCTATGTGCGCAGCAAGGTGCAGACCTGCGCCGATCTGGGCATCTATAGCGAACTGATTACGCCGCCCGAGAGCGTGACCACCGAAGAAATGCTCCACCTGGTGGCCAGCCTGAACGATCGCGACGAGATCGACGGCATTCTGATCCAGTTGCCGCTGCCCGCGCACGTCGATGCCAAAGCGCTGCTCGATGCCGTCTCGCCCGCCAAGGACGTAGACGGCTTGCACCCGGTGAACGCGGGCCGGTTGCAGGCGGGTAGGCCGGCGCTGGCGCCCTGCACGCCAGCGGGAGTCATAGAAATTCTCAAGCGTAGCGGCATCCCCATCGCCGGCCGGCACGCCGTGGTAGTGGGCCGCAGCGACATTGTGGGCAAGCCGGTGGCGATGCTGCTGCTGCACCAGAACGCCACTGTAACCATCTGCCACTCGAAGACCCGCGACCTGGGCGCGATCACCCGCCAGGCCGACATCCTGGTGGCTGCCATCGGCCGCGCCAGCTTCATTACAGCGGAGATGGTCAAGCCCGGCGCGACGATTATCGACGTAGGCATCAACCGCATTACGGACCGCGCCGAGTTCGACCGCTTCTTTTTGGGCGACGCCAAACGCGAGGCCGCCTTCGCCAAGCGGGGTTCGACCATCGTGGGCGACGTGCATCCGAAAGCGTTCGAGCAGGCCGGCGCCTATACTCCGGTGCCTGGCGGCGTGGGGCCGCTGACCATCGCAATGCTGATGGCGAACACGGTGCGCGCGGCCAAAATGCGGCGGGGGTTATAGGCGGTGCTGCGCGTAGGACTCACTGGCGGATTGGGTAGCGGCAAGAGCACCGTCGCGGGCTATTTGCGCGCATTGGGCGCCCACGTGATTGAAGCCGACGAGCTGGGCCGGGCGCTGATGGAACCGGGGCAGGCGGTGTATGCCGAAATTGTTCATGCATTCGGCCCGGAGGTTGTCCTTCCCGATGGCCGCCTGGACCGTGCGCGCCTAGCCGCACTCGCTTTTCAGGGCGGCCGGCTCAACGATCTGAATGCCATTGTGCATCCGGCGGTGATCGCGGCGCAGCGGCGCTGGATGGACGAAGTTTTTTCGCGCGATCCAGCGGCCGTAGCCGTGGTGGAATCCGCGCTCATTTTTGAGGTGGAGCGGGATGCCCGCGCCCGCGGCGAAAAGGAGAGTGTGCTGGCCGATTGGCGTCGTAGGATCGACCGCATTGTCGTGGTCACCGCCCCCGAGGAGTTGAAGATTGCGCGCTATGCCGCTAGAATCAGCCCCACCGGTGCCGGCCGCGCGGCCGCCGAAGCCGATGCCCGCATTCGGCTGGCACACCAGATTCCGGATACGGAAAAGGCCGCACGCGCGGACTATGTTCTTGACAACACGGGAGATGAAGCAGCCCTACGCGCGCAGGTGGAGGCACTGTGGGAGCGCCTCAAGGCGGAGAGCAACAAATTTCTTGAGGAAAAGTCTTTAAAATAAGAAGTGGCAGCCGCGCCGCTTCCCCATGGAACCGGGTCGCGCGCCAGCCGTATCAGTATAGGAAGGTCCTTAGGGTCTACAAGTCATGAAACTTCGCCGAGTACTTCTGGTTCTTTTGCTGGTGGGTGGATTCTGGTACCTCACCACGCATCTCCCCACGGGGATGAGCCATTTCTCGCTTCTGGACGCGCATGGCTCAAGCTCCCCGCTCAAGCTGACCGAGGCTGAGGCCGCGCCCGCCTACGACGCCGAGGAGCAGAATAATATTGCCGTTTACAAACGAGTGCTGCCTTCGGTGGTGAACATCACGTCCACCACCCTAGTCTTCAACTTCTTTTATGGGACGGTGCCGCAACAGGGCCAGGGTTCGGGATTTATCCTCGACAAGGCCGGTCACGTGTTGACCAACTACCACGTGGTGGAGGGCGCCAACCGCGGCATCGAGGTGATGCTGAGCAACAAGCGCCGCTACGCGGCCAAGGTTGTGGGTACTGACAGGGCGCACGACCTGGCCCTGTTGCAGATCGACGCGCCCAACCTGGAGCCCGTCACGCTGTCCGACTCCGCCGCACTCGCCGTGGGCCAGAAGGTCTACGCCATCGGCAATCCCTTCGGCCTCAGCGGCACCATGACCCGCGGCATAATCAGCTCCATCCGCTCCATTCGAGGTTCGGAGGGTGCGCCCATCGAGGACGCCATCCAGACCGACGCGGCCATCAACCCCGGCAACTCCGGCGGCCCGTTGCTGAACTCGCACGGCGAAGTCATCGGCATCAACACCATGATCGCCTCCAATGGCGCCGACCAGAGCTCCGGTATCGGTTTTGCCATTCCCATCAACACGGCAAAGGCCGTATTGGCCGACCTGACCCGCTACGGACGCGTCAAGCGGCCCTCGCTGGGCATCGTTTCCTACGCCATTGGCCCCGATTTGGCCTCGCAGATGGGCCTTTCCGCGGATTACGGCGTTCTGATTCAGAAGGTAATTCCAGGCGGCGCCGCGGAGCGGGCAGGCCTGCGCGGCGGCAACCAGCAGGCTTACGTGGGAAACACCCCCATCATGCTGGGCGGCGACCTTATCGTGGCCATCGACGGCCAGGAAGTCAACGAGCCTCAGGACATCAACGCCATCATGGACAAGCACCAGGCCGGCGACACCATCAGCATCACCATCTTGCGCAGCAGAAAGCAAATTACCATCAAATTGATTCTGGGGGAAGCTCGGGACGCGAGCACTTAGGCGTGGGGCGAATCTATCTTGATCTCTAGATTCTGCGGGCCGCTCCGGCATGGGAGCGGCTCGCTCCGTCAGTCATACTTTTAGAAACCAGCCTCAGCTTCGGCATACTCCGTGCGCGCGACCTGAACCCGAGCCAAGCCGACCGGCTCACCATAGTGATCGGCCACGATCGCAGCGGTTTGGGCTTCATCCAGGTACGACCGCACCGCAGCCAACTTGATCGTCGATTGGGCGGCCATCTGCGCCACTTGAGCCTTGCTGGAGACCGATTGAACCAGGGCAAGCATCGCGCTCACAATGGTTCCCACCGCCTGAATCGCCGACAGCGCGTGCTGTTGGCTTGCCGGATTGGCGATCTTGGCCGCCTGCAGCAGAGAAGCGTTCACCTGCTGCTGCAAGGTCACCACTTGAGCCTGCAACTGCGCCAGCACGCTGGCTGAAGGATTGGCTAGGTACGCCTTGGCCTGGGCAACCAGCAGATTCGACGCAGCGTCGAACCCGATCGTCGCGGCAGTAAAGATCGGCGCATCCGCCGGCGCCAGCAGCGCCGCGGTCGAATCCACCGTCGCCACCGCGCTCTGGAGCGCCGGCGTCCAGTTCACAATGTCCTGCGCAACCGTTGCGCCGGAGCAGCCGGACAGGAATGGCAAGGGCAGCAACAGGGCGATCAGAGCCCAGGCTCCCAGCTTTGCCGTAGAGTTGGTGGCGGCGGAAGGGCTGCCGGGGTCTTTGGCGAGCAGTCCAAGAAGGGCAGTGGCCATGGCGCTCACGAGCGTGACCACTGTGCCCGTTCCGGCCGTGCCCATGGTTACGCCTTGCTGCGAAAGCACCCCCGCGATGGTGACGATTGCAATCAACAAACCGGCGGCCGATGTCTTGGGGTGGTTCCAGACGTTTGAAATGGAATTCATACAGGAAGCTCCTTTTAAAGGAAAGGGCAGCAGGAGCCGCCCTGGTTGATGATCGGTTTGGCAACTACGAGGCGGCGCCCGATCCGCTGCCGCCTAAGAGTTCGTTCGAGCCAGCGGCCGGCTTCGTTGCAGGCCAACCGCTGGACTTGGGTATTGGCAGCTCTCAAGAGGTCAGGCGCCACCGTGGTTTCGGCCAGGCCGCCTGCAAAGAGCCGCTGCCGCGCAGACGCAGATGGTCCCGCGCCCCGGCGCCATCCGCTGGGGGAGGGCGTACTCATTCGCCGGGAGCGGCATTTCCATCGTTTGTCTGGCTATCTCTTAGGCTAGACAATCCGGGCCCATCTCTCTGCAAAGATGTGAGAAATAACAAGATATGTAGAATCAGCTATTTATAGCGGCGCCTGAGCATTCGCCGCTTGACAAAGGGAAAGGGTTAGGGATGAAACTCGGTTTTTCGCTCTGCGATGAACGACGTCTTGCTCGTCTTCGAGGCAGTGATTCACCGATTCCGCTGCACAAACCGCCGTCCGCGAATCTCATACTCTCCACTCGCCACGCGCGCAATGGCCTCGGTATAGGCTATGTGCTCCTCGGCCAGAATCCGCACCGCAAGCGAGTGCGAATCGTCCGTCTCCAGAACCGGAATCGCCCGCTGCACCACGATTACCCCGTGGTCCAGGTGCTCATCCACAAAATGCACCGTGCAGCCGGCAATCTTCACCCCGTGCTCGAAGGCCTGCTCCTGCGCCTCGAGGCCGGGAAACGCCGGCAGCAGCGAAGGATGAATATTGAGAATGCGGTCAGGGAACGCGGCTACGAACTCCGGCGACAGCAGCCGCATATAGCCGGCCAGGCAAACCAGGTCCACCTGGTGCGCCCGCAGGCAATCGATCACCGCGGCGTCGCGCTCCTGGCGCTTGCGCCCCTTGGAGAGAAAAACCTCATTCGGCAGTCCCAGTTCCCGCGCCGCCAACAGACCCGGGGCCTGGGCCACGTTCGAGACCACCACCGCAATCTCCACGCCCTTCAGCCGTCCCTCGCGGATCGACCGGGCAATCGCGAGAAAGTTCGACCCGCGGCCCGAGAGCAGGATTCCCAGCCGGACCGGATCGCGCCCGGCCTCCGCGGGAGCAGGGCTCATGTGTACTGCACCCGGCGCTCACCCTTCACCACGCGCCCGACGACGAAGAACTTCTCCTCGGCCCGGTCCAACAGGGTTTTCGCTCGCGTGAACTTGGCCGCCGGGATCGCCGCAATCAGCCCCACACCCATGTTGAAAGTGCGCATCATCTCTTCCTGCGAGACCTGGCCCAGCGCGCGCAGATGATCGAAGATCGGCAGCACCGGCCACGAGCCTATCTCCACCTGAGCCCCAATGTTTTTGGGCAGGATGCGGGGCAGGTTTTCCGAGATGCCGCCGCCGGTGATGTGGGCCATTCCGGAGGTCAGCCCCGCCGTCACCAGCTTCTGAATCACGTGAAGATAGCTGCGATGCGTCCTCATCAGCGCGGCGCCGGCCTTCTCCCTGATGGCGGTCACATATTGCGTGGGCGTATAGCCGGCCACCTCGAAAAACAGCTTGCGCGCCAGCGAATAGCCGTTGGTGTGCAACCCGGTCGAGGGCAGGCCAATCAGCACGTCGCCAGCCTTGATTCCCGCGCCGGTCACCAACTTCTCGCGGTCCACCGCGCCCACGATAAACCCGGCCAGGTCATACTCGCCATCGGCATAAAAGCCGGGCATCTGCGCCGTCTCGCCGCCAATCAGCGCGCAGCCGTTGGCCTTGCAGGCCTCGGCCAGCCCGGTCACCACGCTCTCGGTCACCTCCGGGTCCAGGCGGCCGCTGGCCAGGTAGTCCAGGAAGAACAGCGGCGTGGCGCCCTGCACGGCAATATCGTTCACGCAGTGATTCACCAGGTCCGCGCCCACTGTGTGGTGCATCCCCAGCTCGAAGGCCACCTTGAGCTTGGTGCCAACGCCATCGGCCGAGCTCACCAGGATGGGATTCTTAAAGCGCTGCAAGTCCAGCCGGAAGAGCGCGCCAAAGCCGCCGATGCCCCCCAGGACGTTCCGGTTGAAGGTCTTCTGCGCCAGGTACTTGATGCGCTCTTTGGCGCGGTCGCCACTGCTGAGGTCGACGCCGGCGTCGGCGTAGGTCACGGATTTGGATTTGGGTTCTTCAGGCACGATGCGGGCTTTCTGCGGATGGAGTTCAAGCCGGCGTAGCTCACCGGAAACCACGATTCTAGCAGGATTTGAGCGATGCGGCAGTGCATTACAAAAACCGCCCCCGCTCCTCGGTGGTGGGCAGGGGACAGCTCTCAAGCCGGCCCCAGATGCGGTGCCGCCAGCGCGCAATAAGCCGGTAGCCCAGGTCACGCACTGCACGGGGAACCCAGCCCAACACGGTAGCTACGGCCGGCCAGGGGCCCGGCAATTCGCGAAGGATCGTCAGCACCCCATCCGAGCGGATCAGCAAGCGTTCCGCCGGGCTGCCGAGGTCGAGGACAACGAGGACCGTGCTGGGACCCACTACCGGCTCCAGTGCGCCGATTCCATGCCGCGCCAGCACCCCAGCCACCTTCGGCGACTCGTAGGGCGCAAAGCGCAGCCGATCCCGCCGATCGCGGGCAAGAAACCACCGCACCGAACGGTTGCATAAGCCGCAATGGCCATCAAAGATGACCAGCAGCCGGTCGCCGATCTCCAGTGGTCCTCGCATCCACACTTAAGATGACAGAACCGCCGCCCGGACCCTTGAATGTTCAGGCGAACTTGCAATATGCGTCATACTAAGTCATACTTTGTCCTATGCGAACCACCAAAGTCGTCTCCATTACGCTTCCTCCGCCCCTCTTCGAGCAAGCCCAGGCCCTCGCCAGACAGGAGAACCGCACCATGAGCGAACTCGTGCGCGAAGCGTTGCGCTACTACGAACGCGAACGGTTTTACGAGAATATGCGAACACGAATGCAGCCTGCCGCCGAACGGCTCGGAATCCACACCGAAGAAGACGTCGTGGAACTGGTCCGCGAGGTGCGCCGTGAGATGGCTCGCGAAGAGGCCGAACGGAAGGGCAATTCCACGTTGGCCAGCGCATGACTCGAAGAATCGTGCTCGACACGAACATCTACGTCTCGGCGCTGCTTTATCGAGGCAAGCCGAAGCAGGTTTTGGATGTTGCCCTGAGCGCAAACTGCCGCTTGCTCATCTCCACGCCTCTGAAATTGGAACTGGAGCGGGTTCTGCGAGACAAGTTCAGATTCACGCCACGCGAGCTTGCCGCGAACGCCGGGTCTCTATGGAGCAACGCCGAGTGGATAGCTCCTCGCAGCCGTCTCGACCTCTGTCTCGACGAATCCGACAACCGCGTCCTCGAATGCGCCCTCGAAGGCAAAGCCCGCTTTGTCGTCACTGGCGACCGGCACTTGCTGAATCTGCCGCCCATCTAGGGGCTTGCCATTCTTACCCCGGACGCATTCCTGGCGTTGCTCCATGCAGCCGGCACAACGTCCTGAAGGGGCAGGCACCCGCTCGCCACCCTCTATACTGATCCCACCATGAGTTCCCACCTCCCGACCCCCGTCCGCACCCGGTCTCAAGCCCTGCAGCAGCGCGCAGAGCGTTTCTTCCCCGGCGGCGTCAACTCGCCGGTGCGCGCCTTCCGTGCGGTGGGCGGCGCGCCTCCGTTTGTCGAGCGGGCCCAGGGTGCCTGGCTCATCGACGCCGACGGCAATCGCTACATCGACTACTTCGGCTCCTGGGGACCCATGATTCTGGGCCATGCTTTTCCGCCGGGGGTCGAGGCTATTGAGCGCGCCGCCCGCAACTCTCCCAGTTTCGGCGCTTCCACTGCCGCCGAGGCCGATCTGGCCGAGCGCATCACCGCCTGCTACCCCTCCATTGAAAAGCTCCGCTTCGTCAGCTCCGGCACCGAGGCCACCATGTCGGCCATCCGGCTGGCCCGTGCCGCCACCGGCCGCAAAATCATCGTCAAGTTCGAGGGCTGCTACCACGGCCACTCCGACGGCCTGCTGGTCAAAGCCGGCTCGGGCGTGGCTACCTTCGGGATACCTGGGTCGGCTGGCGTGCCGGAGGAGATTGCCCGGCTCACCCTCGCCCTTCCCTTCAACGACGTGTCTGCGGTGGAAGCAGCCTTCGCCGCCCATCCCGGTGAAATTGCCGCTGTAATTCTGGAACCGATCGTCGGCAACGCCGGCTGCATTCCGCCTGCCCCCGGCTACCTGGCCGACCTGCGCACGCTCACCGCCCGCGAAGGGGCTCTGCTCATCGCCGATGAAGTCATGACCGGCTTCCGCGTCGCCCTGGGTGGAGCACTGAAGCTCTACGGCATCGACGCCGGCCCCGCCGCTCCGGATCTGGTCACGCTGGGCAAGATCGTCGGCGGCGGCCTGCCCGTGGGCGTATTCGGCGGCAAGCGCGCGCTCATGGATCTGCTGACCCCGCTTGGTCCGGTCTACCAGGCCGGAACTCTCAGCGGCAATCCACTCGCAATGGCCGCCGGCATCGCCACTCTCACCTATCTTCAGGACCACGCCGGCCAGGTTTATCCCCGCCTCGAAGCCACTGCCAAAGCCGTCACAGAGGGCGTGGCTGCGGAAGCCGCCCAGGCCGGCGTTTCGCTCACTCTCAACCGCGTGGGCGCCATGTGGACCTGGTTCTTCACCCCCGGCCCAGTCACCGATTACGCCCAGGCCGCCCGCAGCGACACAACGGCTTTTGGGCGCTTCCACCGCGCCATGCTGTCGGCAGGCGTGTGGTTGCCTCCCTCGCAGTTTGAAGCGGCCTTCCTGGGTACAGTGCACGGAGATGAAGAGACAGCCGCAACCATCGCCGCCGCGCGTGGCGCCTTCCAGGCCGTTACCGCCGGATAACGCCGCGCCGCATTCTAGCTCCACGCGTCCAGAGTCACAAAACGATGGGTAGCCTTGTAACGCTTGGCAAGCTGGCCGGCAGCGGCTACGGAGGGCCTGCGGTTCGCGCTCCGATCCAGATGATTGCCGTCGTGGAGCACGATGTTGGCTGCCTGCCCCCGCCGCTCGAGCCGGTCGATCGAGCGCATCAGGCGCATGGCAATCAAGCTCTCTGAAGGCTCGCGCCAATCGGATGTCATCGCATTCCAAAGCACCGGAACCATCCCCAGCGATTTTGCCGTGCGGAAAACGACAGGCCGGCGCGCGCCAAAAGGGGGGCGAAAGTATTTGATGGGCACACCCGCAATCTGCTCCAGGGTTTCACTGGTCCGGGCCAGCTCCTTCTCGATCGTTTTGGTTGCGGCCAGCGCCAGGTTGAGGTGGCTCCAGGAGTGGTTCCCGATCAGGTGTCCGGCTGCGACGATCCTCCGCACCAGCACCGGCTCGGTCAGGGCGTAGCTGCCCAGCAGAAAGAAGGTAGCCCGCACATCGTGGCCGGCCAGCACCTCCAGCAGGCGAGGCGTCCACGCCGGGTTGGGACCGTCGTCAAAGGTGAGCGCCAGTTCGCCGGGGCGCTGTGGCGCAATCAGAGCCTCGCCGAAGAGACGCGACCCGGGCCACTTCGCGGCATAGGCGCAGCCGCCCGCCGCCAAACCAGCCACACCCAGCCCGGCAGCAATCCCTGTGGCCAATGGTGAAAACATCGTGCCTTCCAGTGTGCAGCGTGACCCGATGAAACAGCAAGACGGGGTGCGCCCGGATGGCAAGCGCTTGCTGTTACTCAGAGGTTGTTGGGTCAATCACAGCGCGGACTTGCGCAACGCTGTTGGCGGGAAAACCACCTGTCTGCGCATGCTTCCGCACCGTGTCTTCATCCGGGGCGATGTAGAGGCAGTAGATTTTGTTGTCTGTGACGTAGCTGTGGACCCACTGGATCTGGGGGCCCATATCCCGCAGAACGCCGCACGACGTCTGCGAAATGGCTTTGAGTTGCTCCGGCGTCAGCTTGCCGGCTTCCGGAATTTCCCTTTCGATGACGAACTTGGGCATGGTTTCGACCTCTCTCTTCAAACTTGCACCCTGGGAGCTCGGCAGGTTCGATTCTATCCGATCCGTCACAGCCGTGATTGCGACCGAAGAAAAGGGGACGCCACCCTTGCATCTGCTCCCGCTCCGGGGCGTATACTCGCTTTGTTCGGGTCGCATCCTGAGTTGACGGAGCGGCACTGGAGACTTGCATGACCCTCACCAGCTTCCCCGGTAGCCCAAATTCCACGCCCCTCGGCATTCCCATCACAAAAGTCACCATGCCCGCGCTTGCCGAGATGAAGCGTCAGGGCAAGCCCATCTCCGCGCTTACCGCCTACGACTACTCCTCGTCGCGGCTGGCCGACGAAGCCGGAATCGACCTCATCCTGGTCGGCGACTCGCTGGCCATGGTGGTTCTGGGCCACGAAAACACCCTCGCCGTCACGGTTGACGAGATGCTGCACCACACCCGGGCCGTGCGCCGGGCCGTGCGCCGCGCTCTTCTGGTAGCCGACATGCCCTTTGGCAGCTATCACGGTACGGTGGCCGAGGGCCTCGCCAACGCCATCCGCTTCGTCAAGGAGGCCGGCGCCGAGGCAGTCAAGATCGAGGGGCCGCGGCCCGACCTGGTGCGCGCCCTCACTGAAGCGGAGATTCCCGTCGTCTGCCACCTGGGCCTTACCCCGCAGAGCCTGCACCGCATGGGAGGCTACCGCGTCCAGGCCCGCACTGCCGAGACTGTGCTCCAACTCAAGGCAGACGCACACGCCGTGGCCGATGCCGGAGCCGGCGCCATCGTCCTTGAAGGCATTCCCCGCGAAGTGGCCGCGGTCATTACCGCCGAGCTGACCATCCCCACCATCGGGATCGGCGCGGGTCCCGATTGCGACGGTCAGATCCTGGTATTCCACGACCTGCTGAACCTGAGCTTCGCGCCGCCAGCCAAGTTTGTCCGCCGCTACGGCGATGCCGGAGCTCTGATTCGCGCGGCCATCGAACACTATCGCGAGGACGTCGAGCACCGCGCCTTCCCCTCGGACGAAGAGAGCTATCACCTGCCGGAGGGGGCGCGCAGGGCCCTCGATGCAATGCAGAAACCGGGCACTCTCAGGAAGGCCTGATGGAGATTCTCCACACTGTCGCCGAACTCCGCCAGTGGTCCCGTCAGGAGCGCAACGACGGCGGCAATACGATTGGCCTGGTGCCCACCATGGGTGCTCTCCACGCCGGCCACGCCTCGCTGATCCGTGCCGCCAGAGCCTCCGTTGGCTTTGTCGCCGTCAGCATATTCGTCAACCCCACCCAGTTCGGACCCAATGAAGACTATGCCCGCTATCCGCGCAGTTTCGAGACCGACTGCGCCCTCGCCGAAGCCGAAGGCGCGGACGTAGTCTTCGCTCCATCGGTCGAAGAACTCTACCCAACCGGTTCGGCCACGTTTGTCGAAGTTGAAGGCCTCTCGAACCGCCTCGACGGCGCATCGCGCCCCGGCCACTTTCGCGGCGTGGCCACCGTAGTCGCCAAGCTGCTCATCGCCACCGAGGCCGACCGCGCCTTCTTCGGCCAGAAAGACGCTGCACAGATCGCCGTCATCCGCCGCATGGTTGCAGACCTGCGGCTCCCCGCCGAAATCGTGGTCTGTCCCATCGTCCGCGAACCCGACGGCCTGGCTCTCAGCTCCCGCAACGCCTACCTCAGCCCCGCCAAACGCGCCAAGGCACTCGTCCTCAGCCGCGCCATCCGCCAGGCCGAGGCTCTCGCAGCCTCCGGTGAGCGCCGCTCCAGCGCCCTTGTCGAAGCTGCCCGCCAGACCTTCGCCGCCGAGCCCGCCGTGCGCGTGGATTACATCGAACTGGTGGACTGGGCGACGCTGCTGCCGGTGGAGACCGCCGCCCCTGGCACGCTGTTTGCCGCAGCCACCTGGGTGGGGGCTACGCGGTTGATCGATAACGCCGTGATCGCTTGAAACTGGCCCGCACACCGCCTTGAACGGAGCCCTACATTTTCGCTGGTTCACAGTTTCTGTGCACTGTGAAACTGTGCGGAGTAAACCATTTATTTTGTTTGTCTTAGGAGCAGCTCCACAGTTTCACCAGTTAACAGTTTGGTTGTTCCCGTGCGGGAGGTGCATTTGAGTATTTGATTTTACGTTGGTCAGGAGCAGCTCCACAGTTTCACCGGCAAAAAACGCGAAAAAATAAACCCGGGTGGGCGCGTTGGAGGACGGGGGAATAGTTACGGCGTTGTCTCGCATGGCTTCTTCGCTCGATGAGGGGTTTCGCACCCTCTTCTTCTATCTACCAGTGTGCGCCAACGGAGGGAGATTTTCCGCAAAGCGGCTGCGCCTGTCCCAGGTCCGAAAATCCGGACCTGGGACACCCGGCGTAGTAGATGAGTGACTCGGCTGATATCGTCAGTTGAGAATCACTTCCGGTTGGCCCCTCATCCAGGAGAAATAGACCGGGGGGAGCGCAGGGTTTGCGTTTTCGATGCGCCGGACGCCTCGCCCAGGCTGCGTGGGGGTAAATCCTGGAAGACCTGGCGACCTGCGCGGGGCTGACAAGCAGAATTCCTCAACGCGGTCCCGGCCCACCGCGAAAGCTTGTACCACTTTGACCAGCGTCAACACACCCTCTCCCTACAGAATCGTAGGCGACCATGCTACCGGAAGCACACACGGTATCCAGGTGCTGAGGCGGCGTTCATTGGCGGCTATTCGGAACCAGACGGCGCGGTCGGCCGAAAGATGGAGAAATACGGAATGATCAAACTCTTGATTCACTGGGTGTTGACTGCGCTTGTTTTACTGATTCTTGCCCAATTTGTGCCGGGCTTCCAAGTGCAGGGCTGGCAGCCGGCGCTGGTGGCGGCGCTGGTAATCGGCCTGCTGAATTGGACACTGGGCCTGTTCCTGAAGATTGTCACCTTTTTCATCAGCATCCTCACGCTAGGCCTGTTCCTGCTGGTGATCAACGCGTTGATGATCCTGTTGGCGTCGCACTTCGTGACGGGTTTCCATGTGACCGGATGGATTCCGGCATTGTGGGGCGCGGTGGCGCTGGCCTTGCTGGGCATGGGCATCCATGCGGTCACGAGGAGGATGTAAGAATCCGCTCCAGATGATTGCTTCCGAGCGTAAGAGTAGCGCTAATTCGCCAGCGGTGCATGGGGCTGAACGGCAGCTTTGCTCGTAGCGGTCGAGGGCGCGCGACGATGCGGTTGCTGCGCAGGCAATGCGGGGGCCTTCGCTTGCGGTGGCTGAACCATCACGGGCTGCGAAGGCACCGGTCCGTTGAGCGTATTCGGCGTGCGCATGGCTCCGGCGTTCGAGAATCCGTCAGGCGCCGACTCGCGCGGCTTGACGATGACTCTTGCCGATTGAGGCTTCCGGGCGCTCGAGTAAACTCCCCATCCGCTACCAGCGACCATAAACACGATGGCAGCGGAGGCAGCGCGCGCATCCAGCCGCTGGTACAAGATTTGCCGGGCAGACCACTTGGACGCGATGTTTGACTCCACGCGGGGTGCCTGATAAGCTTCCGGCCAACTTCATGACCTTGGAAAAGGGAGTGCTCAAATGCATAACACTACTCTTAGTGGTATTGACGGGGATTGCCGCGGCAGGGGCGCATTCCGCTCATCCGCAATCCTCCTGCTCAGTTGTTTTGCGCTGGCGCTTGCAGCCAGCCCGTCGACTGCGGCTGCGCAGGCCCCTCAGGACTCAAAGCCGGCTTCCGGGCCCACCGCGCCGTCAGCAGGCAAAGCGTTGATCTGCCTTTACCGGCCCTCGAAAGCTGTCGGCTCCGCCGCGCATGACAGTCTCTTTGTCAACGGCGTCTTTCTGGCCACCCTGCTCAACGGCGAATATGCGTGCACAGAGGTGGCGCCTGGCACCGTGGTTGTCTCCGGAACGCCGAAGATGTACTACGGACCCAGTGTCATCATGTCCAGCGCCGCGGCAGTGACCGACGCGCAAAAGAAGGAGAACGAGAGGGTCCGGCTCGAGGCGGAGGCGGGCAAGACCTATTACATGAGGTGGGCTTCGGGAATGTTCGCATCGGGCATCAAAGTGACGATTATCGATGCGGAGACCGGAGCCAAAGAGATGAGCAAGCTTCATCTTTCCAAGCCCCCCGACGCGAAGGAGGGCGAGAAGGAACAGGGGAAATGACATCGCCCAGGCCGCCTGACTGGAATCGCAGGGAGACGGCCTTGAGCGTTGAAGCAGGCAGGCTTCAAGCCGAACGTCAGGAGCTGCAACTGGATGCTTGTGATCCTTTTCGAAGCGGACCTCGTTGTACTCCTGTATACAGCGGCCGGCTTGGCGGAGAAACCAGGCCGGCGTGCGGCCCACTGGGCGGCGCAGGCAGGCAGGGATAAAGAGGCTGCCGTCGAGAATGGTGTCGGGGATGGTTTCGACAACGGCAGGGTTTTCGTTGGTCGGGTCAATGTATTGTAGATTCTTCCGTGCGCGGTCTGCCTTTTGGGGATCTGCACGTCCCGGAAGAGGGGCAAGCAGTTTTACGCATTCGACGGACACCGGCATGGAGCGCCATTCGAAATCCTCTTTTCTCGAGGGCTACGAATCTGCCATGGCTACAAACCGCACGGCAGGTAGCCGCAGGAATTCGCGGCGTGCCGCTACTCCGTCAGCGAAGCTGCGCCAACCTTCCTCGCGGATTACCTTGCCGTAACGACGAGGGCGAGTCCAATGACAGCGATCAGGACCACAACGAGACACGCCGCCACCGCGACAGGATTCAGATTGTTGCGAAAATTCGCTTCCTTTCTGATCATGGAAACCTCCGGATAAATGAACACCTGTCTCTTTGGACACCGCACAGGGGAAATACGGGCATGGAAAATGCGGGGTTTGAGGAGGATTCTTCCGTACAAGACCGGTATCCCACCGAGCGGGAAGCCGGCTATTTGGTTTCGACGCGGATGATTCGGATTTCGGGGTAGGCGCCGTCCCAGTCGGGGGTGACAGCGTCGAAGATGAGGCGGAAGTCGCGCTGGTCGCCTGGTTTGACCGGCGCGGCGGAGACCGGCTCCACGTCAATATAGGGCTGCCTCATGCGGATGAGCTTGAGCGGCTGGGTCTCGTTCTGCGCCACTTCGTGGGCAAAGGTGCGGAAGAGGACCTGCACGGTGATGGCGGTGACGGTGCGGGCGCCGGTGTTGGCGATGTGGCCGTCGAGGTAGGTGACCTTGCCGCCGGCCAGGTTGGCCGACTCGCTCATGGCCAGACCGGTGATGGGCAGGCTGGCGGCGTAGGCGTCGGTGGCCGCGGAGATGGGGGTGACCGTGGCCGCATGCTTGCCGTGCTCGAGAACCAGCACGGCGACGGCGGCGACGACCAGAACGACGGCGGCGGCCAGGCCCAAGGGCAGCCAGTTGCGCTCCCGCGTGCCGGGGGAAGGAACAAGTTGGGGACCAGAGCTCACGAGCGGATTTTACACCCGTTTGGGAAGGATTTGTGCGGCATCCCCCGTTCTTGTAATGTAGACACGCTTTTTCGCCATTGGCCAATAGGGTTTGGAGCGCAAGAATTCTATCCGGGGCTCCATCTTTTGTTGGACCTCCCCGGCTGAAATAAGCCGTCTATAGATGCAAGCGCAAGGAACAGGGCGCGCCGCCGTTGCGTACCCTTCCCACGAGGCAAAGAAAGGCAGATCTGCTATGCAATCCTCTCCCCAATCCGCATACCGCTCTCTGCCGGCACGCAGCGGAGGCCCAGCGCAATCCCGGAAAGCAGAATACAGGGCCTATCAGGCCTTGACCGTGGCGGCTATGCTGGCGCTGCTGGGCAGCCTTTGGGTGTTCTGAAGTCCGGGTGCGCCCGACAGGCCGGGGTTCGACAGACCTAAGAACCAGACCCAGCGCGTCCGGCACGGCGCATGGCCCCCATGTGGCCCACGGCGGCAACAAAGCTCGCCAATCTGAATAGCCGAAGCTGAATCGCGGAGTCCCTTCCGGCGGGGTGGAGTGTATCGAAACGATACAGCCCCATGAGATCTGAAGCTAGGTGGGTTTTACAGTTTCACAGTGCAAAAGACACCTTTTTGCGGTTTGAACCGAGGGGCGCCGCTTTCCCGTTGCCGCTGGAACTGGGTTGGCACCTGGAGTTTGCCGGCCATCTCTTTCCGTTCGTCTCCTTTATTCATTGTGCCTCAATCGAAGCTAATTATCTGCAAACCGAGCCCGCATTTTGGCGCGGAAAATGCACCACCTGTGGGAGGCAGGACTTCAGGGTAAAGCAATTATTGGTCCGCTCTAATGTCATGGTCTCCCACCGTTCGCTAGCGCATGTTTGCCATGGAAAGCGGGGTGGAAGCAGTTAAGTCCTTTATTATCATCGTCAGTAGTGAGGATTTCCGAAAAGTGTAGTGCCAACATATTTTGATTAAGTGCACGAATAATCATTGATTATGCGGCGTGAATGCGCTATATGTAGTGTCATTCGGAGCCTGTCTCATGTTTCTGCGCTCGGTTAAGTCACGGAATGGCCAACAGGAGTATCTCCGCCTGGTGGAATCGTTTCGCGAAGGGGACAAGGTCAAGCAGCGCATCGTAGCTCATCTGGGACGCAAGGACCTGCTGGCTCCGCACCTGGATGCCTTGATCCGGCTTCTGGCCGAGCCGAAAGGGAATCCGCGCTGGGTTGCCGTCGATGACATTACTGCTCCTCGCGCCTCGACGTGGGGACCGGTCCTAGTCGCCCGGCATCT
>JBEKZJ010000045.1:0-33957 GCA_049509995.1 Occallatibacter sp.
TGAAAGTCAGCCTACCCAGAATGTAGGCAGGCACTTTGCAACCTGCTGGTCGGAACAATTATTTACTCATCAACGACTTATACCCATATCCGCGCACGTTTTGAAAAGGAAGGTCCGTCCGATTATTTCCCGATCTTGTCGAGGTCGAGATTGAGGGCCAGAACGTTGACGCGGGGTTCGCCGAGGATGCCGAGCTGGCGGCCGGTGATGTGTTGCTGGATGAGCTGGCGGATGCGGTCTTCGCCGATGCCGCGGGCTTTGGCGACGCGGGGAGCCTGGAAGAAGGCGGCGTCGGGGGTGATGTCGGGATCGAGGCCGGAGCCGGAGGTGGTGACCAGATCGATGGGCACGGGCTTGCCGGGGTTCTCCTGGGAGAGTTTGTCGATGAAGCCCTGGACGCGGTCGACGAGGGCCTTGTTGGATTGGGCGAGGTTGGAACCTCCCGAGGAAGTGGCGTCGTAACCGTTGCCGGCGGCCGAGGGGCGGGGATGGAAGTAGCGGTCGGAGGTGAAGCTCTGGGCGAGCAGCGAAGAGCCGATGATCGTGCCGTCGTTGAGCTTGACGAGGCTTCCGGCGGCTTTGTGGGGGAAGATCAGGCCGGCGATGCCGGTGACCACCAGCGGATAGCCGAGACCCAGCACGACTGTGGTCACGATGGTGAAGCGAATGGATGTCTTCCAGACGGAATGCACGGTAAATCTCCTTGCGAGGCTCAGGCCCGCAGATTTCAAGCCAGGTGCACGGCTACCAGAAACATGTCGATGGCCTTGATGCCGATGAACGGGATGATGATGCCGCCCACGCCGTAGATGAGCAGGTTGTTGCGCAACAGGATATCGGCGGCCTTGGGCTCGTATTTGACGCCCTTGAGGGCCAGCGGGATGAGAGCGATGATGATCAGCGCGTTGAATATGACCGCGGAGAGGATGGCCGACTGGGGCGAGTGCAGGAACATGATGTTGAGCACGCCCAGCACCGGGAAGACGCCGGCGAACATGGCGGGGATGATAGCGAAGTACTTGGCCACGTCGTTGGCGATGGAGAAGGTGGTGAGGGCGCCGCGGGTCATCAATAATTGTTTGCCGATCTCGACAATTTCGATGAGCTTGGTGGGGTTGGAGTCGAGGTCGACCATGTTGCCGGCCTCCTTGGCGGCTTGCGTGCCGGAGTTCATGGCCACGCCCACGTCGGCCTGGGCGAGGGCGGGAGCGTCGTTGGTGCCGTCGCCGGCCATGGCCACCAGCTTGCCCTTGCCCTGCTCGCGCCTGATCAGGTCCATTTTGTCCTTGGGCTTGGCCTCGGCGAGGAAATCGTCGACGCCGGCCTCGCGGGCAATGACGGCGGCGGTGAGGGGATTGTCGCCGGTGATCATGATGGTGCGGATGCCCATGGCGCGAAGGCGGGCAAGGCGCTCCTTGAGGCCGCCCTTGACGATGTCTTTCAGGTAAATGACGCCCAAGGCAGTGGCGTTCTCGGCCACCACCAGCGGGGTACCGCCGGCGCGGGCAATCTCTTCGACCTGGTCGCGGACCTTTTGGGGTAGCGACGAGCTCTGCTCCTCAAGGAAGCGGGTAATGGCGTCCACGGAGCCTTTGCGGATGCGCGTCCCGGGGAGGTTGACGCCGCTCATGCGGGTCTGGGCAGTGAAGGGAACGAACTCGGCGTGAATGCCGCCAAGGTCGCGGCCGCGGAGGTTGTACATCTCCTTAGCCAGAACGACAATGGAGCGGCCTTCGGGGGTCTCGTCGGAGAGCGAGGCGAGTTGTGCGGCGTTGGCCATCCGCTCCGCGCTGACGTCGGGGGCGGGAAAGAACTCGGTGGCCTGGCGGTTGCCGAGGGTGATGGTGCCGGTCTTGTCGAGCAGCAGGGTGTTGACGTCGCCGGCAGCCTCGACGGCGCGGCCGCTCATGGCCAGGACGTTGTATTGGACGAGGCGGTCCATGCCGGCAATGCCGATAGCCGAAAGCAGGCCGCCGATGGTGGTGGGGATGAGGCAGACCAGCAGAGACACCAGTACGAAGATGGTCTGCGGGGCCTTGGAGTACATGGCGAAGGGCTGCAGCGTGACCACGGCGAGCAGAAAGACGATGGTCAGGCCGGAGAGCAGGATGCTGAGGGCGATCTCGTTGGGGGTCCTCTGGCGCTTGGCGCCCTCGACCAGGGCGATCATGCGGTCGAGGAAGGTTTCGCCGGGGTTGGAGGTGATGCGGACCTTGATCCAGTCGGAAAGGACTTTGGTGCCGCCGGTGACGGCGGAGCGGTCGCCCCCTGCTTCGCGGATGACGGGGGCCGATTCGCCGGTGATGGCCGACTCGTCGACCGAGGCCACGCCTTCGATAACTTCGCCGTCGCCGGCGATGTAGTGGCCGGCCTCGACGTAGATCACGTCGCCCAGGCGGAGCAGGCCGCCGGCGATCTCTTCAAAGCCGCCGCTTGCGGTGTAGCGCCTGGCTATGGTCTCGCCCTTGGCTTTGCGGAGAGTGTCGGCCTGGGCTTTGCCGCGGCCTTCGGCCATGGCCTCGGCAAAGTTGGCGAACAGCACGGTGAACCACAGCCACAGGGTGATCTGGAGGTTGAAACCGAAGCCGGGACGATGGTGGACGGCGTTGTCGATGAGCAGCGCCGAGGTGAGCACGCTGCCCACCTCGACCACGAACATCACGGGATTCTTGACCATCCAGCGGGGATCGAGCTTGCGCACCGAGTCCAGCATCGCCTGGGTCAGGATTTTCGTGTTCCAAAGACTTTTTTTGGTAGTCATGACTTTCCGTTTCGCCTTGTCCTGATGCGGTATCGGTTAGAAAAGCTGTCCTGTTTTAAGCAGCAGGTGTTCCAATATCGGTCCCAGGCTCAGGGCCGGGAAGAAGGTGAGCGCGCTCAGAATGAGGATTACGCTGACCAGCAGCGTGGTGAATAGCGCCGTGTTCACCGGGAAGGTGCCGGGCGAGGGAGACACGCTCTTCTTGGTTGCCAGGTTGCCGGCCAGGGCCAGCACGGGAATCATCATGAGGAAGCGTCCGATCAGCATGTCCCATCCCAGCGAGACGTTGTACCACCACTGGGTGGAGGGATTGGCGCTCACGTTGAGTCCGGCGAAGGCGGAGCCGTTGTTGCCCGCTCCCGAGGTGAAGGCGTAGAGGATCTCGGTGAGGCCGTGTGGCCCCTGGTTGGTGAGGGCAGGCAGCCCGATGGTGGGCCAGAGCACGAAGACGGCGGTGAGCGTGAGGATGATGAGCGGGAAGATGAGCACGTAGAGCATGGTCATCTTCATGTCGTAGGATTCGATCTTCTTGCCCAGATACTCGGGGGTGCGGCCCACCATGAGTCCGGCGATGAAGACCGAGAGCACCACCATGATCAGCATGCCGTACATGCCCGAACCCACGCCGCCGAAGACGACTTCGCCGAGCATGATGTTGGTGAGGACGACCATGCCGCCCAGAGGAGTAAAGCTGTCATGCACGCCGTTGACCGCGCCGCAACTGGCGTCGGTGGTGATGGTGGCGAACAGGGAGCTTTCGGCGATGCCGTTGCGGACTTCCTTGCCCTCCATGTTGCCGCCCGGCGCGGTTAAGGTGCGCGTCTGGACGGCGCCGTGAATCAGCGGATGGGGCTGCGACTCGGCCCAGTAGACAGTGGTGAATCCGGCGGCAAACAGTACGAACATGGCCGCCAGCACCGCCCAGCCGTGGCCGGGCGAGCCGGTCATGCGGCCCAGCGTATAGGTGAGGCCCGCGGGGATGATGAAGATGGACAGGATCTGGAGGAAGTTCGAGAACGGCGTGGGGTTTTCGAAGGGATGGGCGCTGTTGGCGTTGAAGAATCCGCCGCCGTTGGTGCCCAGCATCTTGATGGCTTCCTGTGAGGCCACGGGGCCTTGGGCGATGGTCTGGATCTGGGAGGGCTGCTCGAGCGGATGGGCCGTTGTATAGGCGTGCAGATTCTGCGGGACTCCCTGGCCGACGAGGAGCAAGGCATAGATGAATGACGCGGGCACGAGCACGTAGAGCAACGTGCGGGTCATGTCCACCCAGAAGTTGCCGAGGGTCCTGGCGGTGGTTCGCTTGATGCCGCGGATGAGGGCCACGGCCACCACGATGCCCATCGCGGCCGACCAGAAGTTGTGCGTCGCGAGGCCGGCCATCTGGGTGAGATAGCTCATGGTGGTTTCGGGCGTATACGACTGCCAGTTGGTGTTGGTGGTGAAGCTGGCGGCGGTGTTCCAGGCCATGTCTGGGCCCACGGCGACGAGTCCCTGCGGGTTCCAGGGGAGCATGTGCTGTAGCCGCTCGATGCCGTAGGTCACGAGCAGGGTCACGGCGGAGACGCCCAGCACCGCATAGGCGTACTCGCGCCAGTTCATCTCTTCGGCGGCATTCACGCCCGACAGCCGGTAAATGAGCCGTTCGATGGGGCGGAGCACCGGATCGAGCCAGGTGCGCTCTCCCTCCAGCACGCGGGCCAGATAGATGCCCACCGGACGAACGCTTGCAAGCAGAATCAGGGAGAAGAGGGCAAACTGCAACCAGCCATTGGCGGACATGTCAGAACTTCTCCGGGAAAAGCAGGGTGAGGATCAGGTAACCCAGCAACAGGACGGACAGAATCAACGCGATTACGGTGATGACGTCAGTGTGCATGGGGCTACCTCAACTTCTGGCAGGCCTTGACGTAGAGAAACGCCAGGGCGAAGAAAACTACCGTGAACAGCAACATCACTACATCTTGCATCGCAGGTCTCACAGTTCCAGGCGGCACGGCGCTTCGGTCGCGGGCCACACTTCCAGCCCAGGATTATGCTCGCGCGCGTCCCGTTAGAGTATCGAAAAGGTTTCCTAAGGAAGACATAAGGGGCGTGAGGCAGGGGCGAAAATCCTCACGAAAACCCATAAAAAACCGGGGGTTGCACCGCCAGGGTCAAATGCATATTGCATTTTACGTCGCAGAGGAGAATCAGGCGCCGGGGTGCCGTCAGCCGGGTCGCTCTGGCCTCTTGGCGCGATTGCGGTCTGTCGTGGCTTCACGGAACCGGCGCCGCTTCGACCGCGGCCGGCATTCCTATAGCTTTTTTCGAAGGTAGTGAAAAACGCCATGTCCAATCAGCGCGGCAATCATGGCGATGGAGAAATTTGTGACCGTAACGATATCGCGGAGGGCGAAGGCCAGAGTTTTTCCTTGACCATTGGTCCTGTTGAATTCGCCCATCAAGAGATTTGCATAAAAGAGGAAGACGATAAATGCGACTTCAATGCTGGCGCGGCTGATCCGGGCGAGCGGACGGCGATCTTTGGGGTCCGGATGCATGGATGGATGATACCAGCCGTCGCACCATGGGTTTCAGGGCCGGACGGAATTCATTCCTCGTTTCCGCTCCAGCCTTCGGGGACGAAACGGTAGCCAACCCAGGGTTCGGTCTGAATGTACTGCTTGCCGGTCTCGGCCTCGAGCTTTTTGCGGACCTGGCCGACAAAGACGCGCAGATACTCGGGCTGGTGGGCTGACTGGGCTCCCCAGACGGAGGTGAGCAGGGCGCGATGGGTCATGACCTTTCCGGCGTGGCGGGCAAGATGGAGCAGCAGATCGAATTCCTTGGGGGTGAGGTGGATGGGCTTGCCGAGAACGGTGATGGAGTGCGCGGCCGAGTCGACGACAAAGTCGCCAACTTCGATGGCGGCCGTAGCGCGTTCCGGGGCGCGGCGGAGATGGGCGCGCACGCGGGCCAACAACTCCTGAATGCTGAAGGGTTTGGTGACGTAGTCGTCGGCGCCGGCGTCCAGGGCTTCGACCTTGGAGCGTTCGTGGTCACGGACGGAGAGAATCAGGATGGGTGTGGCGGAACGGGTGCGGATGGCGCGGGTGACCTCGACGCCGGACATTCCCGGCATCATCAGGTCGGTGACGACCAGGTCGGGAGACCACTCGCGGTAGAGCTGCAGGCCCTCGTCGGGATCGTTGGCGGTGCGTACGTCATAGCCCTGCGCGGAGATGGCGGCGCGGAGAACGCGCGTGATCTGGGGCTCGTCGTCGATGATCAGGATTCTGCCTGGCATTTTGGTTCTTCTTTCATCGGAAGATTACATCATGGGGCTGCGCCGGTATGATTTCTGTGATGAAGATCATGGAAGGACTCTCCGACTCGCGGGGGATTATTCATTGGTTCGTTGCCACGTTGATGGCCGTGCTGACCACGCTGCTGCTGGTGTGGCTGGGGGCTGACTCGACAGCCGCGGGGATCGTGTTTGTAGTGCTGGTTGTGTGGTCTGCCACCCAGGCCGGGATTTGGCTGTCGCTCTACGTTGCACTGCTTTGCGCGCTTTCATTCGACTACTTTTTTCTACCGCCCTACCGCACCCTTCGATTGGCAGGCGGGCAGGAGTGGGTGGCGATGGTTTCATTCGTGGCCTGTTGCCTTGTGGTGGAGAGGGTTGCGGAACAAGCGCGGCGGCAAACCCGGCAGGCCGAACAGCGCCGGGAAGACGTTGAAAGGCTGTATGAACTGAGCCAGGAGATGATGCTGCACGAGGACGCCGCAGGGCTGATCCACGATCTGCCGCGGCTGATCGACCGGATCTTTGCGCTGAATGGAGTGGTGCTGTACGTCTGCGATCAGGATCAGTTCTACGCCTCGGGCGCTGAGGTACCGGTGAGCGTGCAGGCCAGCATGCGGGCCATGACGCAGGGTCATAGCCCAACGATTTCGATCCACGCGAACTACTACACGACGGCACTGATGCTGGGTTTGCGGCCAGTGGGTGCTCTGGGCTGGCGGCCGGCGCTGCTTTCCCGCGAGGTGGCGACAGCGGTGAGCGCGCAGGTGGCCATCGTGCTGGCTCGCTCGATAGCGATCGAGGCCTCGGCGCGGATGGAGGCGGCGCGGGAGGGAGAACGGCTGCGCACGGCATTGATCGATTCGCTGACGCACGAGTTGCGCACGCCGCTGACGTCGATCCGCGCCGCCGCCACGACGCTGCTGGAGGCCGAGGGGCTGGATGAAGCCGGGCGGGCGGACCTGGTGTCCATTGTCGACGAGGAGTCGTCGCGGCTGGATTTGCTGATCGGGGAGGCGGTGGAGATCGCGGAGATCGACGCCAATGTGGTGCAGGTGCACGTGGTTCCACAGCATCCGCGGGCGCTGCTCGATCAGGCGGTGGAGGAGTCGCGGAAGATTCTGGCCTCGCACCGGGTGAACATCGACGTGGAGGGCGCGGACGATCCCGCCTGGTTCGATCCGCACCTGCTGGGCCGGGTGTTGCGCCACCTTCTGGAAAACGCGGCCAGATATACGCCGCCGGGCAGCCGCATCACGCTGAAGAGCTGGCGTGCCGGCGAGCGGCTGGAGTTTTGCGTGGAGGACAATGGTCCAGGCATCGATGCGCTGGACCTGCCGCTGATTTTCGAGAAGTTTTACCGGGGTAAGAGGGGCGCCATCGCCGGCAAGGGCTCGGGAATGGGCCTGGCCATCGCGCGCGCGATTCTGGCTGCGCACGGCGGCGGGATCGAGGTTTCGAGCTTTCCGAGGAAGGGAAGCAGCTTCCGGTTCTGGGTGCCGCTGGTGGAGAAGGAGCCGGTGAACGATTGGTCCAAGGTACAGGCTGGCGCGGCGCAGGCTTCTGTCAAGAACAACAAGCGTGTTCTATCGTGAGCTTTCGGCAAGGCTGGGCAACGCCGTCGGAATGTGAGCCGCAGGCATGCGCCTCCATTTACAGAACCGCAGCAGTTATGCACCGCAACCGGCCTTCGGCGCTGGCGGGAAAGCGACCCAGGTCTGCTCTCGAAGACCGGCCCAGGCGCGGCCAAACGCCCGCAGGGTTTGCAGACTTTTTCATGTTGACTTCGGGAACCGGGGCCTCAGGCGTTGGCCGTCGCGCCCCAACGATGCATCAGAAAGAGAATCCCCGCCGCGAGGGGAGGTCCACTGAAAACGACGGTCGTCAGTACGCGGCTGACGACAGGCAACTGCGGCGGCGGCCAGATCGCATAAGCCACTCCAGCTGACAGAGCGACGACCACAAGCAGAAGCCCTCCTGTCATCTCCCACCGCCCCGGCACCAGCGCCAGACAGACCAAAAGCAAGCCCACGCCCGCCCAGAGCAACGCCACACGCACAGGCGCGTGCCACGCCGCCGACTCTGCCAAAAAGAAGAACAACCAGAATCCGGCCCACGACAGCGCCAGCGCTCGAGCCAACAATTTCAACCGCAGTTTCATACGGGCCTCCGCGTAAAGCATATGCCCGGCACACATGTGTAACAAGCATGAAGTGGAAAAACCAAACGTCTGTTCATTTCCTGGCCGCCGATGCCCCGCCTGGTGGAGGAAATGCCTCAGGAGCAGTTGGCAAAGCAGGCCGGCGACGCGCCACACCATTATGGCGCTGGAAGCAGACAAGCGCCTCCCGCCGCTACTTCTGGCGTTACGCATCGTGCAAACATTCGGAGTACGTCTCCAAAATGTTTTCGAATGGCATCAGTTCCTCCGCTCTGGCTCGTCGCTCCAATCGCAGATGATTTCGCGGCGCTGGTCGGAGCTGGCCGCGGCCCACTCCAGCAGGCGGGCCACACGCCATGCGGCCAACGCGGACACGGGAGCGTGAGATTTGCCGATAAGAGCGTCGCGGACGCCGGCGTAGTAGAGCCGGTAGTCGCCAGGGATGGGCGCAACGGGGTGGGTCACCATGCCGCCGTCCACGTCAACGCTCAGGGTGCCCCAGTTGGCAGGCGGTTCCTGTCCCCAGGGAGCGGCGCCGATGCGGGTGATCTGGTTGAGCGCGGCCTCCTGGGGCTCGAGACCCCATTTCCAGTAGTTTCCCTTTGTGCCGCGCAGGTGGTAGCGGGGCCGGGCCAGTGAGGAGAGGCAATTGGCGGCCAGCGTGACGGAGAAGCCGGGATAGCGCAGGCGGAGGGTGAAGGCATCGTTCGATCCCTCGCCGCTGCGTTCGCGCAGCACCTCGGCGCCCACGGCTTCGGGCTTGCCGAAGAGCGCCAGGGCCTGATCGGCGAGATGGGTTCCCAGGTCGAGCAGGATCCCTCCGCCCTGGGCAGGGTCGTCTTTCCATGCGCGTCTGGCCGATCCGGGGCTCCATCGATCAAGGTTGGATTGCAGATGGGCCAGGCGGCCGAGCGATCCTTCACGTATCAATTTATAAAGAGTCTGGAAGTCGCTGTCCCAGCGCCGGTTATGGAATGGAATGAGCAGCGCATGCCGCGCGGCGGCCAGTTCCATTAGCTGGGCAATTTCGTTTGAGGTCGTGGACATTGGCTTGTCCACGACCACGTTCCTGCCAGCTTCAAGAATTTGCCGGGCGACCTCGAAGTGGGTTCCACTGGGGGTGGCCACGACGAACAGGCCGAGCGAGGAGTCCGCGAGCATGGCTTCGAAGGAGCGGTGGGTGGCGATGCCGGGATAGCGCTGGGCTGCCAGGTCGGAGTGGCGCTCGACGACCGCGGCCAGTTCCAGTCCCTCGACGGAGGAGAGCAGCGGCGCGTGAAAGACGCGCCCGGCCATGCCGAAGCCTACCAAACCTACACGAATCATGAGGTTCCTCCCAACTGCGGAGCCACGGGTTGCGGTGAAAGATGCGGGACGTGGCGGTGGGGACCCTTGTTGTCTCCCACCCTTCGCCCAGAACGCGAAGGATGGGGCACCCAGCCTGTTGCTCTCCAGTTAGCCCTCCAGTTTATACCGGGTTTCGGCGAGGCGGTAGAGGCGGCGCCAGACGAGACGGTTCATGGTGACGACCATGAGGGAGATAAGGATGGTGGCCAAAAGGATGATGGGAAAACGGCCATTGTCGGTTGCGGACATGATCTGCGCGCCCAGGCCGATGGTTTCAAGCGTCCGGTCCTTTACGTGGGCGTATTCGGCCATCACGGAGGCGTTCCAGGCTCCGCCTGAGGCCGTGACCATGCCGGTGATCAGGTAAGGAAAGATTCCAGGGAGAATGAGTTTGGTCCAGCGCTGCCAGCGGTTGAAGCGATAGAGCGAGGAGACCTCGCGAAGGTCGGAGGGGATGGACATGGCTCCAGCGATGACGTTGAAGAGGATGTACCACTGCGTGCCGAGGAGCATGAGGGCGATGGAGCCGATGCCCAGGCCGCCGCCGATCTGGACCAGGCCGATGAGCAGGACGGGGTAGAAAGCGGAGGCTGGGACAGAGGCCATTACCTGTGCCAGGGGCTGTACGATGCGTGCCAGCCTGGGGTTGAAGCCGATGGCTACGCCTACGGGAATGGTCCAGGCGGCGGAGAGCACGAGTGAAGCGTTGACGCGCAGGAAAGTGGCTGCGGTGCCTTCCAGCAGCAGACGCAGGTCCGGCCAGGTGACGGTCCTGAGCAGGAGAATGGCCTGCGTGGCGCCCCAGCTCACAATGCAGATTGCCGCCCCGGCCAGCGCCCAGAGCGCGGGGGAGGCTTTGCGGCGAAGGTGGTCTTCATCCAGCGGCTGGACGACACGGCATTCTTTGGTGCGGGCCATGCGGCGGTAGATGGGTTCTTCGATGTGAGCCAGGACCCGGCCGGGGATGGATGTGAGCAGGCTGGAGCGCCTCAACAGCTCAAGAATGGGAGAAGCAACGCGGTCGGCGGACTCGACCTGTTCGAATTTGAACTTGTCGCTCCAGGCGATGAGCGGCCGCCAGACCAGTTGATCCGTGGCCACGACAATCAGGATGACGACGGCGATGCCGCTGAGCAGAGCGCGCACGTCGCCGGAATTGGTGGCCGACTGGATGTAGCTGCCGAGTCCAGGCAACTGAAAGTTGCGGACACCCATGGTGAAGGTCTCGCAAAGCATGAGGGCGAACCATCCGCCGGCGACAGAGACGATGGAGTTCCAGACCAGGCCGATGGCGGCGTAGGGCATTTCAAGCTGCCAGAAGCGCTGCCACGCCGAAAAGCGGTAGATGCGCGAGGCCTCGACCATCTCCATGGGAATGCTCTTGAGCGAAGCATAGAAGCTGAAGGCGAGATTCCAGACTTGTCCGGTGAAGATGAGCAGGATGACAGCCATCTCGATTCCCAGTTGGTGGCGCGGCACCAGCGCAACCATGGCCAGCACGACGGGAGGCAGAAAACTGAAGACGGGAATGGATTGCAGAATATCGAGGACCGCGATCATCCAGGCTTCGACTCTGGGGTTGTAGGCGGCCGTGTAGCCATAGGCGACGGCGAAGAGCAGGCTGAGCAGGTAGGCAATGCCCATGCGGAAGATGGAGTAGAAGGCGTAGGCCGGCAGGGCGCCGATGGAGTGGGAGATCTCCACCACGGGAACCGGCCGGCTGAGCCAATAAGCGCCGGTGCTGATGATGGAGAAAAAGATGGCCAAGCCACAGGCGGCCACGCCCGAATCGATGAGAAACGGCCATGTGCGGGCCGCGACCAGCGTTCGCGCCAGGGGGTGTTGGGGCTTCACTCGGCTTCCTCGCTGGCGGCAATCTCCTCATCCTGGGCGTCGGGCAACACAAAGCGGCGCCGGCCGGCGTCAAAGTCGAACAGCTCGGCGTAGCGGCCCCAGGTGACGGCGGTCTCGATCTGGCGCTGGCATTCCTCCTCACTGAACTGCTCGTTGAGCATGTCGACAAAGAATTCCTCGGGGACGGAGTGGTCGCTCTTGGCTTCCAGAGCGCGGCGAATCTGGCGGAGCAGGAGCACATGCTCGACGGCGGCGTCGCGGAAGAGCTCCTTCTGGCGGAGAATCTCGGAGTTGGCAAACTCGGTTCCGCCCCCGGTGATGACCGCGTCGCCTTCGTCGATGGTGAGGAAGCCGAGCAGTTCCGCGGCGTCGACGATGGGCAGCAGGTCGTCGATCTCGAAGGCCAGATCGTTGGCCAAGCGGTAGATGTCGTCGCGTCCGCCCTTGTCCAGCAGCAGCTCAAGCAGGCCGGCGATACCGCCTGGGCGCGAATGCGGCAGCATCTGGTAGTGCATCAGGCGCTGGTCGCGCGGGCGTGCTTGCAACTGCTGGTCGGGGGCCTCGGCGGGGGCCACGTCGGGCTTGGTGAGCACCTTGTAGATGTAGTCGACCAACTGCGTGAAGGGCTCGGATTTGCGATCGCGGGGCTGGGCAAGCTGGACGCGGAAGTCGGTACGGATGTGGCCGGGGTTGCGGCCCAGGACGATGATGCGGTCGGCCAGCAGCACCGCCTCCTCGATGTTGTGGGTGACGAGAAAGACGGCCTTGGTAGGCATGGTCTTGTTGGCCCACAGCTCAAGGAGTTCGGAGCGAAGGTTCTCGGCGGTGAGCACGTCGAGCGAGGAGAAAGGCTCGTCCATGAAAAGGACTTCGGGTTCGACGACGAGGGCGCGGGCAAAACCCACCCGCTGGCGCATTCCACCTGAGAGTTCCTTGGGATAGGCGGCTTCAAAGCCGTCCAGGCCGACCGTGTCGAGCATCATTATGCTGCGGTCGTGGCGCTCGACGGGGCTGACGCCGCGGGCCTGCAGCGGGGCTTCGACATTTTCAAGAACCGTGAGCCAGGGAAAGAGGGCGAAGTTCTGGAAGACGATGGAGACGTTGATCTCGGCGCCGGCGATGGGCTGCTCGTGCCAGTAGACCTGGCCGGCCGTGGGCGTAGAAAGCCCGGTCAACATGCGCAGCATCGTGGATTTGCCGGAGCCAGAGGGGCCGAGCAAGGCAAGGATCTCTCCGGGGAGGATATCGAGGTCGGTGGCGGAAATGACCTGAATGCGATTCTGACTGGGTTGGGCGTAGTATTTTTCGATCCTCTCGGCGCGAATGATAGGTTCGTCTGCCGGGATCGGGGCCTGTGCCGGGGTTTGGTTGGGGATGGCCGCTTCCTGCATGGGTGGTTCTCCGGTTGGGGTCCGCCGGGCCAAAAGCCGCGGCCGGTGGTTGTTGCAAGTGTATGATTTCCGGGTTGCTCCCAGATGAATTGGCTTTGGCGGGGGCGGATTCTGCCCTTGTACCGGATTGTGGTCTCCGCAAGCGTACGAACTGCGTTCAAGGCCGGGAACGCCGGCATCGAATGGCCCAAACCGAGCGTATCATTCTAGGAAAGCATCTTGCCAGGAAAGCGTCTTGCCTGCGCAAGGGTATCTTTCGCCGATGGCGGCCGAGGAGCGCATTGCGGAGTTCGACAGCAAGGCGTTCTGATGCCTGGCCGCTGAGACTTCCAGGAGAGTATGCCGGAAAACGCTCAAAAACCCAAGGTTCTGGTTGTCGACGACGAACGGGTGATCGCCGACACGCTGTCCATGATATTGAACCAGAGCGGCTTCGACGCGCGAGCGGTTTATTCGGGCGAACGGGCGCTGGAGCTGGCCACGACATTTGCGCCGGATATGCTCATCTCCGATGTGATCATGGCCGACCTGAACGGAATCGATGCGGCCATTCAGATCCGCGCCCTGCTGCCCAGAATCAAGATTCTGCTCTTTTCCGGGCAGGCGGCGACGGCCGATCTGCTGGAAAAGGCGCGCGCTCGGGGCTACGAGTTCGAGATTATGGCCAAGCCGGTGCATCCGCAGGATTTGCTGACCAAGCTGCGGGGGTAATTCAGGCAGGGGACGTGCTCTGTGTGAGCTAGAGCTCGCGACGGCCCTCAATGGCGCGGGCCATCGTCACTTCATCGGCATATTCAATGTCGCTGCCGGCGGGAACGCCGGTGGCGATGCGGCTGATGCGGACCTGGGAGCCGCGCAGGGCGCCGGCCAGCCAGTTGGCGGTGGCTTCGCCTTCGAGAGTGGGGCTGGTGGCCAGGATGACTTCGTCCACTTCGCCGTGCTCGACGCGGGCCACCAGGGTTCCAGTGCGGAGCTGATCTGGACCCACGCCGTGCAGGGGCGAGAGGGTGCCGTGCAGGACGTGGTAGACGCCCTGGTAACTCCGGGTCCGCTCTACGGCTTCGATATTGGTGGGCTCTTCGACTACGCAGACCAGGCGCTGATTGCGGGTGGGGCTCGAGCAGTAGGCGCAGGGATCGACGTCGGTGACGTTGTTGCAGACGGAGCACAGGCGCAGACTGGCCTTGAGGCCGCGCACCGCCTCGGCCAGCGCCGCGGCGTCGTCGTCGCTGGAGCGCAGGATATGGAAGGCGAAGCGCTGGGCGCTCTTGGAGCCGACGCCGGGAAGCTTCTTCAACTCTTCAATGAGCCGGGCCATCGGCTCGGCATAGCGTGACACGGAAGGCGCCTCCTAGGTGAACGGAACCACGGGCGAGTTTCTAGGTTTCCCACCCTAGCCGCAAAAATCCGCCGCGGCGGACGGCGAGGGTGGGGTACCCGGCGTTTGGACCGTTGACAATAAAGATCAGGTGAGGCCGGGCAGCTTGAGGCCGCCGAGAATCCCCTGCACGCTGGACTTGATAGCCTCATCGGCCTTGCGCCCGGCGTCGTTGACGGCGGCTACGACCAGGTCTTCGAGCATCTCGACGTCGGGCTGGCCGCCGCCGAGGCCGATGACCGCCGAGGGGTCGATGCGGATTCTGAGGAGCTGCTTCTTGCCGTTCATGGTGGCGATGACAGCGGAGCCGCCGCTGCTGCCCTCGACCACGGTCTCGCCCAGCTTGCGCTGGACCTCCTCCTGCATCTGGTTGGCCTGGGAGAGCATCTCGGAGATTTTGAGGGGGTTAATCATGGTTTTTTCCTGGGTTTGTTTTCCTGGTTTGGAGGGCGTGGTCACTGTTGGCGAAGATCGACCACGCTGCGGACTTCGGCCTTGAAGATCTCCTTTGCCCTTTGGATCAGGGGATTGGCAAGCGCGGCCTCCTGGATGCTGCCGGCGAGAGGCGCAGAGATTGTGGCGGAAGCCGGAGCGGTGCCGTCGCCGGGAACTACGAGGAAGCGGGTGGGCGCGCCAAGCCGTTGCAGCTCCTGGCGAATGATTTTCTCCGCCGCGGCGTTCACCGTCAAGGCCAGCATTTTCTTGCCCATGGCCGGAACCTCAATGCGCAGGCCGGCTCCGTCGAGGGTCCATGCGCCGGAGCCCAGCAACTGGGCGGCGGAGACGTGGCCGGCGTCGACCAGCGCAGAGCCGATGGCGTGGCGCAGGGATTCCATGCCGGGGGCAACTGAAGCCGGCGCTGAGGCTTCAGGGGCTTTGGCTGGCGCGTCTTCGGTAAGGGTTGCGGTGGAGCCGTAACTGGCGGCGGAGCTTGCGGCGGCGGGGAAGAGAGCATTGCCGGAAAACGGGCTGCCGGCGGCTTCAGCGGCGAATACGGGTGCGGACGATGGGCGATCCATCGTGGCGACTGGCCCGTCGGTGGATTCCGGCTGGAGTACTGAATCCAGGTTGGGAGTCGTTCTCTGGGGACCTGAACCCAAGCTACCGCCGACGGAGCCAAAGGGGGTGGCCGGCGGGGCAGCGGAGGCTGGCGACGGGCGCGATGGGGCTGCGAATGCGCGCGGTGCGGAGGACGGCGAGACGCTGCGCGAGGTTGCGCCGCTGGAAACACCGCTGAGCAGCTCTTCAATAGGCAGCAGGCGCTGGGCATGGATGAGCTTGAGCATGCCGAGCTCGAGATGGAAGCGCTGCTCCTGGCGGTAGTTCAGGTCGTCGAAGGTGCGCAGGACGATCTGCAAGTTGCGGGTCAGTTCTTCCTCGGTAAAGAGCAGCGCGGTGCGGGCGGCGCGGGCGCGCTCGTCGCCGGAGATCTGGAGGAGTTGAGTGTCTGCGCCGCCCAGCCGGGCCATGAGGGTGTTGCGCAGGTAGCGGACCATCTGGCGGGCCAGCGAGGAGGGGCTGTGGCCGGCATTGAGCAGCAGGTTCAACTGCTCCATCAACTCGGCGCTCTGGCCGGCGGCGACGGCTTCAAGCAGGCGCTCGAAGACGGCGTTGGGGACCGAGCCCATCAGCTCGCGAATCTCGGCGGCGGAGAGCACGGGACGGCCGGCCTCGATGGGCGCCGAGGCAATGGCCTGATCCATGATGGAGAGCGCGTCGCGCATGGAGCCGTCGCCGGCCTCGGCCAGCAGCGCGAGGACGGCGTCTTCGGCCTCGACCTGCTCCTGGGAGGCGATCATCCGGAGCTGGGTGAGGATGTCGTCGAACTTGACGGCGTGAAAGCTGAAGTGCTGGCAGCGGGAGCGGATGGTCTGGGGAATGTTCTCGGGCTCCGTGGTGGCCATCATGAAGATGACGTGCGCCGGCGGCTCTTCGAGGGTTTTGAGCAGGGCGTTGAAGGCGGCCTCGGTGATCTGGTGGGCCTCGTCGAGGATGTAGATTTTGTAGCGGTCGCGGGCCGGGGAGTAGCGGGCCGCCTCGCGGAGCTCGCGAATCTCGTCAATGCCGCGGTTGGTGGCCGCGTCGATTTCAATTACGTCCACGGCGTTGCCCTGGCGAATCTCCACGCAGGAGTCGCAAACGCCGCAAGGCTCCTGCGTGGGCCGTTCCGCAGATCCAACCACGGTGCGGCAGTTGAGGGCCATGGCGACGATGCGGGCGATGGTGGTTTTGCCGATGCCGCGATGGCCGGAGAAAATGTAGCCGTGGGCAATGCGGTTCTGGCTGAGCGCGTTGAGCAGGGTGCGGGTGACGTGCTCCTGGCCGGCCACGTCGGCGAAGCGCTGCGGACGGTATTTTCTGGCCAGAACCTGATAACCCATGGGTGAACGCGCTCCTTGATGGCCGGCCCGGCTTTCAGGGTGGCCTAGACGCGATTGTATCGCCCCAGGGCAGGATAGGGGGCTGGCGGCGAAGGGTTGGAAAACTGCTTTGCGATGCGTGGATTATTGTGGCGAGTGGAACGGTGCTCAGGCTTTTGCTGTTTTGACGCTCGTGCCGGTCTCGCGCTTGCCGCGCTTCTTGGCGGCCTTCTTGAGCGGTTGTTGCGCGGCTTTCTTCTTGGCGGCTTTGCGGCGGCGGACTTCTTCTTTGGAGTACATGGTGCCGCGGCAATTCTCTGCGCCGCAGTTACAGACGGCTTCGTCATCACCGCCGTCATAAAGGCAGTAGTCGTAGGTGATCTCCTCGCCGGCGGGGATGTTTTTGATGGCCTTGATCCAGATGCGGCCGCGCACTTCGCTGGTCTCGCAGTTGGGGTCGCAACTGTGGTTGATGAACATGGCCATGGAGTGGCCGTCGATGACGATCTCGCCACGCCCCAGTCCAAAGAGATAGGTGATGGGGGCGTCCTGGTAGGAGGCGTCGGCCTCGCTTTTGCTCAGCCGCGGGCCGGTGTACTCGGCGACGCGCGCGCCTTTGCGGATGGGGGTGGTGGTATAGCAGCCGGCGGCGTGAATGGCGGAAGAGCAGATGATGAGTGCCATGCGGGTGTGCGATGCTTTCCTTTGCGGCAGATTCTCGTGTATGGACCGCATCTTAACATTGGAGGGCCCATTGAATAGGCCACTACAGGGGCGAGGGAAAAGGGAATGAAGCGGGGCATTTGGGTTGCGCTGGTTCTGGCAGGCTGCCTGGCGGCGGAGCGGGGACACGCGCAGGCTCCGGCGGGCGGAGATGGGACTGGAGCTGGACAGAGTACGCCTGCTGCCGCGGGCCAAAAACCGGCTGCCGCGCCGCCGCAGGCCGCGGCCAATCCATTTCCGGAGGATACGAGCACGGTTCCGGTGATGCCGTCGAAGATTGCGCCGGTTTTGCCGGAGGGGACTTATACCGGGGAGGACGGCGGGGCCGACAACGGGCGCGTGGCGCTGCCGGGCGAGGATCGGGACCCGGTCCGCAGCCCCGACGACCCTGTTCCGGCTGCCGACAGCGGGCAGGACCAGGATTCGAGCTCGAGCCTGGCCGGGCTGGACAAGTTTCTGCCTGGGCCGGACGACGATCAGGCGGAGAAGAAGAGAAAGCTGACGGTCAAGGAGCCCACGCACCAGGAGGCCGCTTCAAAGGACCTGGAAGTGGGGGAGTATTACCTGGAGATCAAGAACTGGAAAGCGGCTCTGTCGCGGTTCGAGTCGGCCATGGTGCTGGACCCGGAGAACCCGGAGGTCTATTGGGGGATGGCCGAAGCGGAGCGGCATCTGGGCAATTTTGCGGACGCGCGGGGCTACTATTTGAAGCTGCTGGACTACGATCCGGACGGGCCGCACGGCAAACAGGCGCGCAAGGCGATGAAGGATCCGGAGATTGCGAATGCGAAGGCGCCTGCGCAACCTGCGGTGGAGACGGTGAAATAGGCGGCCTGGTTCGCCGTTGCTGCGCCTTTTAAGCTGGAATGGGCTTCAGAAGCCGGACCAGCGGAGGTAGGCGGCGATGATCGGCTGGCCCCACAGGGCGCTGACGATTCCACCAAGGCAGAGAAATGTGCCCAGAGGCAGCTTCTTGAGCGCCCAGCTATTGCTGTTGGTTCGTGCAGCGGGGATGGCCATGAGAACGACGGCGACGAAAGCTCCGAAAACTACACCAAGTGCAAAGGCGAGCAGCGCGCCGGGCAGGCCGAGCCAGGCGGCGAGCAGGGCCATGAGCTTGGCGTCGCCCAGACCGATGCCTTCGCGGTGACGGATGAGCTGGTAGAGCCAGCGGATGAGCAGGATGAGGAGGGCGGCGGCGAGGATGCCGAGTAGCCATTTGCCTGCATCTCTGGCATCCTCCCACGGCTCGAGGGGTATTCGAAAGGACCAGTCGATCTGTTTCATTTGGAGAAACCACCAGCCGATTCCCAGTGCAATGCCTGGCAGAGTCACGGCATCCGGAAGCCAAAGGTGCTCCGCGTCGAGGACGGCAAGCGCCACCAATATCCACACAAGAAACATCATTCCGGCAGCATATTCGAGCGGAAAGAAGGCGTAATAAGAACGCCACGCGATAACTGCCCACGGCGCCCCCACGGCCAACTCGACCAGCGGATAGCGCCAGCCGATTGAGGCGTGGCAGTTGCGGCAGCGGCCGCGGAGGGCGAGCCAGCTCAGGAGCGGAATGTTCTCCCACCAGGAGAGCGTGTGATCGCAATTGCGGCAGTGGGAGCGCGGGCTGACTACGCTCTCGCCCTGGGGCCAGCGGCTCAGGCACACGTTGAGGAAGCTGCCGAAGGCCAGCCCCAGCAGGCCCGCAAAGATCGTTCCCAGGATGCGAATCATGCGCGAGATGAGTATACGGCGCAGCGATCAGGGGGCCGAAGGCTTTGCGGCCGGCTTCTTCGGTTGGGCCTGGATCTTTTCGGCAGCCAGCTTTTCCGCGGTTTCGAGGGCTTCGGAGGCCTTTACCGGCACATCGGGTTCAACGCCGGTACCTTCCCAGTCGGTCTTCGAGATGGGGTTGATGGCGCGGGCGTAGGGCACTCCGATCATGAAGTGATCGCCGACGGGGTGGCCGCTGACAGGATGGGCGCCTCCGCCTGTGGTTTCACCAACGATGGTGGCGCGCTTGAGGTTCTTGAGGTCGTAAGTGAACTCCTCCGCGCCGGAGAAAGTTCTTTTCGCGATCAGTACAAAGGCCGGCGCGCTCCCGAGCCTGATCCCCGGAACAAAGGGCAGCGTCCAGTATTGCGTGGTGGCGTCGTCCTTGCGGTTGTAGAGGTCATTCACATGGGTGGGCTGATCGAAGAGGTAGGACAAGACCAGGGCAACCATCTTGGGATCGCCGCCGCCGTTCTCGCGCAAATCGAATATGATGGCGTCGACGTGGGCGAGAAAGTTCATGGCCGCGACGACGGTCGGGCCGCAGAATGAGGCGTCGGCGAACATATCGAATTTGAGATAGCCGATGTTGCCGGGGAGGATTTCGACCTTACGGAAGCCGCAGTTGTCGCGCTCCATCTGCTTGTGGTACTGGGCTTCCTCATCGGGCGTGGGGCCGTTCTGGTTGGCGGGGAGCTTGTAGGGACTGTAATTGACGCGCAGATGCTTATCGTGGCTGACGTCCTGAAGTTGGGTGGTGAGCAGCACGGCAAAGGCGTCGCCGTCGGTGATGGCATCGTAGTCGCCGGCCTTTTGATGGACGCGAAGAGCGTCTCCCATTTTTTGCGCAGTCTCAGCGTAGACGTAGAACTCCTTCAGGCTGGCGGCTATGCCGTCGATCACGCTTTGGCGGAGGGTGGCGTCGAGCTTGATGTTTTCAACCGTCGCGCCTGGCGGAATGGCGCGCAGGACAAAGTCGTCAACGGTGTGCGGTTCGGCGCTGTTCAACTGGATGCTGCCGACGCCGACAGTGGGGCTGCCCTTTTCTTTGACCCGGAATTTGATCAGCAAGGGCTCGCTGCTCTCGATGGAAAGCAGGTCGAATCCGCCGGTCTGAGAGCGGAACGAGGTGAAGAAGTCCAGGGTGCTCTTGGGGTCGTAGGTTTTGATGTAGGCGTCGATCTTGGCGCGGTCGCCGCTGTTGAAGGCATCGAGCCAGGCGGCCAGCGTGTGGCCGGCGGGGGTGTCGGGTATGGGGGTTTGTGCCACGGCAAGCAAGGCGCACCCAAGAACAGCTACGAGCAAAAGCAGTTTACGCAGCATAGGATTTTGGACGGCTGTTCCCGGCTTTTGTTTCGTAAACGGCGTTGAAAAGGACAGGGAGGTTGCACAAGGACGCGGATGGGACACGGCATTCTCCTGGGAGATCAAGTTGCCAGGCGGGCGGCAAACACGCTGAATTTTACACATATTGTGTGCTGGATTGCCCGCAAAGATTTCCTCAAAGCGGATAAACGCGGGTTGCGCAGAGGTGCGCTTGCCGGGCATCGCTTGCGGCAGCGGCTCTGTTGCCGGGCTGCCGCTGGGGTTAAACTGAAGGGGATGGACGTCGCTCGAGACGGAGAACTTCCACAATTTTCCGAGACCGCATCTGGGATCGCATCGGGGACGGGCCGAGAGTCCGATCCGGCGCGGGCGGCGGCCTTGTTTGAGCGGTCGGTGAGCATCATGGCGCGGCTGCGCGCACCCGGCGGCTGCCCGTGGGACCGCGAGCAATCCTTCGATTCGATTCGCAAATACACACTGGAAGAGACCTACGAGGTCTTCGACGCCATCGAGCGGCGCGACTTTCCGCACCTGGCCGAAGAACTGGGCGATCTGCTGCTGCAGGTGCTTTTTTATGCGGAGATGGCGGCCAACGAGGGGCATTTCACCATTGCCGAGGTTCTGGAGCACCTGAATAACAAACTGGTCCGGCGGCATCCGCACGTGTTTGGCGACGAGGCCTCGAGGGCGGCGGGAAACCGGGCGGAGGTGGACGCGGCGGTGGAGGGTTCTTCGGCGGCAGTGCTGCGGAATTGGGAGGATATCAAACTGGCCGAGAAGCGGGCGTCGAGTGCGGACGATGAAGGCGCTGGTTTGGATGGGGCGAGGAAGATGGCGGCGTCGCGGCTGGACGGGGTGCAACGGGCGCTGCCGGCGCTGGCCGAGGCGGCCAAGCTGGGGGCCAAGGCGCAGAAAAGCGGGTTCGACTGGCCGAGTTGGAGGGATCTGCTGCCCAAGCTGGTGGAAGAGACAGCGGAATTAGAGGCCGAGGCCGCCTCGGCGGACCCGGTCCGCAAGCCGCGCGTGGAGGCGGAGTTGGGCGATCTGCTGTTTACTGTGGTGAACCTGGGCCGGCACCTGGGCGTGGACGCGGAGATGGCGCTCAGAGGATGCAACCGGCGCTTTCGCGATCGCTTCCGGGAGATGGAGGTGGCGGCGACGCGGCCGCTGGAGGAGCTCTCGGCCGATGAGTTGGAGGCGCTTTGGGCGCAGGCGAAGAGGAAGTTGGCGGCAGAGGTCGATTCCGGCGTTGGCGCTGCAACCGGTTCCGCTCTAGGAGCGCAACCATGATCGTGATTCGAAACTGTGCGGGGTTTGACGAGCTGGAGGCTTGCGTACAGCTTCAGGTAGAGACCTGGGGCTACGACCCGACCGACGTGATTCCGCGCAAGGCGTTTCTGGTGTGGCAGAAGGTGGGCGGGCAGGTAATTGGGGCGTTCGATACGGAAATTGCCGGCGCGAGCCCTGAGGGAGGGCCGGAATCGCTGGTTGGCTTCGTTTTGTCATTGCCGGGGGTGAAGACCGGAAAGGGCGAGCCGCGACCCTATCTGCACTCGCACATGCTGGCAGTCAAGGAGGGGTACCGCAACTGCGGCCTGGGCATGCAACTGAAGCTGGAGCAACGGCGGGAGGCGCTTGGGCGGGGCATACAGCAGATAGAGTGGACGTTCGATCCGCTGGAGATCAAGAACGCCTTTCTCAATATCCACAAGCTGGGAGCGATAGTTCGTATCTACAATGTGGATTTTTATGGTGTATCCTCATCTCGACTGCAAGGTGGGCTCCCGACGGACCGTCTCCTGGCGGAGTGGCATCTTGATTCGCCCCGGGTGCGGGCAATCCTGGAGGGCCGCCCGGCAGTTGCGCAGATTATTGAGGAACGAATTCCGGTCCCGGCCTCCATCTACGAGTGGAAGGACACAGAAGCGGGCCGGGAGCGAGCCCTCGCCGTACAATTGGAGAACCGACGAAAGTTTCAACAGGCATTTTCCCAGGGGTTAGCCGTACTTGGCTTCGTCCGGGATGCGGAAGGAAATGGAATCTTCGAACTGGGTCCCCTTAACCAGGCGGAGCTGGATTGATTTCCCAAGGAACTTAAAAACTTATGAGAATCGATGCGATTATCCTGCGCGAACTGCACCTTCCCCTGGTGCGCCCGTTTGAAACCAGCTTTGGAGTGACCCACAACCGGAGGATTCTTCTGGCGGAGATCCAGTCGGACGGACTGACCGGCTGGGGCGAGTGTACGGCGGGTGAGCGTCCGTTCTTCTCCGCGGAGTCAACCGACAGCGCCTGGCAGGTGATCGTGAATGAACTGGGGCCGATGCTGGCATCGGAGGCGCCGGAACATGGAGGGGATTGCCCGCGGATCTTCCGCCAGGTGCGGGGCAATCGCATGGCCAAGGCGACGCTGGAAAACGCCATTTGGGATATCGAGGCACAACGCGAGGGGGTTCCGCTCTCGCGGCTGATCGGCGGCGTGCGCGACGCGATTCCGTGCGGCGTGTCGCTGGGGATTCAGGCCACGATTCCGGAGCTGATGAAGATCATCGAGAAGGAATTGGCAGCGGGCTACCAGCGGATCAAGCTGAAGTGCAAGCTGGGCTGGGACGTGGAGGTCTTCGAACGGGTGCGCAGCCGGTGGCCGGGGATCATGCTGAGCTGCGACGCGAACTCGGCGTACAGGCTGAGGGATGCGGACCATCTGGTGGAGTTTGACGGCTTCGATCTGCTGATGATCGAGCAGCCGTTGTGGCACGACGATTTCTATTACCACTCGATGCTGCAGAAGCGGCTGCAAACGCCGATCTGCCTGGACGAATCGATCCGCAACCGGCGGGACGCGCTGGCGTCCATCGAGATGGAGTCGTGCAAGATCATCAACATCAAACTGGGGCGCGTGGGCGGCTTCTCCGAGGCCATCGCGGTGCACAACGCGGCGCAGGAGCGGGGGATTCCAGTGTGGTGCGGAGGAATGCTCGAATCCGGCGTGGGACGGTCGCACAACATTGCGCTCTCGACGCTCGAAAACTTCACGCTGCCGGGCGATGTGTCGGCTTCGGCGCGCTATTGGCGCGAGGACATCGTTGAGCCGGAGATCACGGTTTCTTCGGCGGGCGAGATTGCGATTCCGGACACGCCCGGCCGGGGCTACGAGGTGCGGACCGATCTGGTGGAGCGGCTGACGGTGCGGAAAGAGACGATCCGGGCGCTTGAGCTGGTGGGGTAGGGTGTTTTCGGTTGCGCTCAGAGATCCAACACTTTGGGCTTGACTGCGCGGATATGGAGAAACAGTCCGGCGACGGGCGGAAGCATTTCCAGAAAGGCAGGGGTGTTGAGAGCATCCCGGTAGATGTCATAGCCGGCGCGAGAATGGCGCGTCCAGGTTTCTGCATTCGCCTCCCAAAGGGCAGCGGCTTCAACGGGTTCCATGACTGAATCCTCCCTGATAGGCGATCTCAATCCGGTCGTTCGGGTTGGGGCCCGGGCTGGGGGTGTTGCCGGTCTTGGTTCGGGAACAGGCTGTCCAGCTTGCGCCCATCCGGACGAGAGTTCCATCTTGTGAGACAGCGTCGCCGCAGCCGGCGGGCGAATCGATCCGCCGGGGATCGATCTCCGGCCTGCTCATTCATCTCATTGTCCCTCTTTTTCATGGAGTTGAGAGCGAACAGGTTGTGAGCGGGCGAAGCCGAGGCCTGATTGATGGGAGTGAAAGTGAGTAGCCCGGTCGCTCTAGTTCTATTCCCTAAAGTAATTAGGCATTCTTTTCCTCGTGTGATTCTACCCCTTGACATATTGAAACGGAATAATGTTTCCTCAGATTACTGCATCTTTTCAGCTCCAGCGGAAGGCCTCTTTTTACAGGAATCCGTGTGCGTTGTCACGAGGGGAGCGGCTCAGGTGGTGAACGGGAGTGGGCGCGCGGGTAAGAGTTGACCCGCTGTCGCGTCCGGCAAGCAGGGGCTTCCGCACCGTCGAGCACGGTTCCTTTAAGCGTCTGCAATCCCGGCATCGGATTGGGACGCGGAAGGCCTTTTATCTGGAGGGTCTCGTGCTCAAGCGCAGCATGGATTTCGCACTGGCAGCATTGCTGCTCATCGCCGCACTCCCGGTTCTGGGAATCGCAGCCATCGTGATCAAAGTGGATTCAGAGGGGCCTGTATTCTTTCGCCAGGCGCGGATGGGGCGGAGGTTCAGGCGTTTCGAGCTTCTGAAGTTGAGGACCATGCGCATATACGGCGATGGGCCAGCCTACACGCTGGGCGAGGATGCGCGCATTACGCGCGCCGGGCGCTGGTTACGCTGGCTTAAACTCGACGAACTGCCGCAATTGTGGAACGTGCTGCGCGGCGAAATGAGCCTGGTGGGTCCGCGGCCGGTAATTCCTGAGCTGACCGTGGAATTCAAGCAGGCTTACGAGCAGTTGCTCAAGGTGCGTCCTGGCCTGACCGACCCGGCTACGCTCAAATACTGCCGCGAGGACGAGTTTCTGGCGTTGGTTCCCGATCCGCTCCAGTATTTCAAGACGGTGTTGACGCCGGACAAGCTGCGCATCTCGCAGGCCTATCTCGAATGCGCCACCGCGTGGAGCGACGTGGGCGTGATGATGGGGACGGCTCTGGCCCTGTTCCCGTCCAGATGGCGCCCGCGGTTCAGGCAGGCGCGGTTGTCTGTGCCGGGCAATTCTCCCGCGCTCTTATTTTCGGAGTCTGTGCATAGTTCAGAGGCGCAGCCCGGTCATTGATAACATCCGATTGCGCGATTCTGCTTGTGCGCGAAAGAAGACGCAGGCCTCCAATCCTCATGTATGTATGTGTTGTCTGTCACGTGTCGGGGTGAGCACCGGCTTGCTATGATTAGGGACGAAAAACAAGAGGCCGGACCCGCGTGTGGAACGGCAAGGAGAGCGTAATGTCCGAAACAAATGGCTTGAGTACAATTCCCACGAAGATTCTGGTGCCCATCGACTTCAGTCCGTCCTCTCATGCAGCTTTGGAGACGGCCGCGGATTTTGCACAGCATTTTGACGCCTCGATTCATCTTGTTCACGTGATCCCGATGTTTCCCTCCGCCACGCTTCCGGACTTTATTCCCGAAGCCAAATTCCTTGCGGAGACAAGAAAAGAGGCAGATCGGCACTTTACCGCTTGCCAGGCCGATCTTGCCGGCAAGGGAATCAAGGTGAGCTTCAGCATCGAGGTTGGAGACGATGTGGCGGGAAACATTCTGGACGTGGTGGAGCGCGAGAATGCGGACATGGTCGTAATTTCGACGCACGGGCTTACCGGGTGGCATCCGCTTGTGTTCGGGTCAATTGCCGAGAAGGTTCTAAAGCTGGTGCATTGTCCAGTATTGCTTCTGCGCACGCCCAAGCCCGAAAGCAGTGCGAAGGTTGCCTCGGGACGATTGATGGAATGGTGGTAGTTTAACCATCGGTAGAAAGGGCGAATGCGGGCCGTAAGGCAGGCATTCGCCCTGGCATCATCAAGCCGGGCCGTCGGACAGCCAGAGCGGCGCCAACTCCGTGGCTTTGACGTGGATCACACTATCCTGATTCTGCAGCTTGCCAACGATCAAGAGAAAGCGGCTGCGTGTGACTACGAGGCGGTTCTGCTCAAAGACATCGGGCGTGAGGATGATGTTGGCGATGCCGGTTTCGTCTTCGAGGGAGAGAAAGACGAAACCCTTGGCGGTGCCGGGGCGCTGGCGGGAGATGACGCGGCCGGCGACGCGGACAGACCGATTGCTGCCGCAGTCTTCCAGTTCGTGAGCGGAGAGAATGCCCTGGCTGCGTAAAGCTGCACGCTCGTAAGCCATGGGATGCGGGCCGGTGGTGATGCCGGTTCCCGCATAGTCGGCGGCCAGGCGCTCATCGGTGGTCATCTGCTCGAGCGGCTTTGACGGGGCGGCGTAGGCAGGCTCGGCGCCGCGCAGCAGAGGGCCAACGGGCCGGCCGGCCTGCTCCACCTGCCAGAGCGCATCGCGGCGATGCTCCACTTCTTCCAGCGAGTTGAGGGCGCCGACGCTGGCCAGTGCTACAAGCTCCTTGCGGTTGAGTTGCGGCACGCGCTGCGCGAGCTCATCCACGGTTGCGAAGGCTGCGTGGCGGCTGCGGGCCGCGAGAAGAGCTTCGGCCGAGGATTGGCGCAGGCCCTTGACGTAATTGAGGCCGATGCGGAGAGAGACGGAACCGTCCGGCTCCGCTTCAAGAGAGCAGAGCCATTCGGAACGTTGCACATCGATGGGGCGTACGCGCAGGCCGTGGCGCTGTGCATCTTTGATGAGCACGGCCGGCGAATAGAAGCCCATGGGCTGGTTGTTGAGCAGGCCGCAGGTGAAGGCAGCCAGGTAGTGGACCTTGAGGTAGGCCGAGGCGTAGGCGATGAGCGCGAAGCTGGCCGCGTGCGACTCGGGGAATCCATACATCGCGAAAGAAGAAATGCCCTGCACGATGTTGTCCTGGGCGTCGGGGCCGATGCCGTTCCGCGTCATGCCGGCGCGCAGGCGGCCTTCGAGGTCCTTCATGCGCTGCATGGAACGGCGCATGCCGACAGCCCGGCGCAGCTCTTCGGCTTCAGCGCCCGTGAAACTTGCTACGGTCATGGCCATGCGTAGCAACTGTTCCTGGAAGAGCGGGACGCCGAGGGTGCGTTTGAGCACGGGCTCGAGCGAGGGATGAGGATAGGTGACTTCCTCCTTGCCCTGGCGGCGGCGCATGTAGGGGTGCATCATTTTGCCGACGATGGGGCCGGGGCGGATGATGGCCACCTGCACGACCAGATCGTAGAAGCGCGTGGGCGCGTTGTGCGGAATGGAAGCCATTTGCGCGCGGCTTTCCACCTGGAACATGCCGACGGTGTCGGCCTTGCAGAGCGTTTGATAGACGAGCGGATCCTCGGGCAGTGTGGCGATGTCGATCTCTTTTTTGTAGTGGTGCGGGATCAACTCAATTGAGTCTTTGAGTACGGCCATCATGCCCAGGCCGAGAAGATCGACTTTGATGAGGCCCATGTCGGCGCAGTCTTCCTTGTCCCACTGAATCACAGTGCGTCCGGGCATGGAGGCGCGCTCGAGGGGGACGACGCGGTTGAGCATACCGGCGCAGATGACCATGCCGCCGGAGTGCTGGCCGAGATGGCGCGGCAGGTTCTGCATGCGCAGGCAGAGGTCGAGATAGTGCGCGATGCGCGGATGGCGGGCGTCGAAACCGGCCTGCTCGAAGTGGCGGGCCATGGTGTCGTTAACGCCGCGCCACTCCCAGTGGCCGACGAGACCCGAGAGGCGAGAAAGTTGCTCTTCATCGAAGCCGAGGGCTTTGCCGACCTCGCGCGCCGCGGAACGGCCGCGATAGCTGATCACGTTGGCGGTCATGGCGGCGCCGAGCTGGCCGTAGCGCTCATAGACGTATTGAATCACCTGTTCGCGCTGGTCGCCGGAGGGCAGATCGATGTCGATGTCGGGCCATTCGCCGCGATTCTCGTTGAGGAAGCGCTCGAAGAGCAGTTCCATGCCGACCGGATCGACGGCGGTGATTTCAAGCGCGTAACAGACGGCGGAGTTGGCTGCCGAACCGCGTCCCTGGGCGAGAATGCCGTGCTGCTGGCAGTAGCGGACCAGGTCCCAGACGATGAGAAAGTATCCGGCGAAGCCGAGTTTGGCGATGAGCGCAAGTTCATGCTGGACCTGGGCGCGGGCTTTCGAGAGCAGATGCTGTTTGGCCGGTGAGCCATAACGTTTGCGGACGCCTTCTTCGACGCGCTTCAAGAGAAAGCTGTCCATGGTTTCGCCGTCGGGCACCGGCGAGCGAGGGAATTCGTAGCCGAGATTGTTGAGGGTGAATTCGAGACGCCGGCTGACGATACGGGTGTTGGCGATGGCCTCTGGAAGATCGGCGAAGAGCGCGGCCATCTCGCCTGGCGGACGCAGGGAGCGCGCGGAGTTGAGGGTGAGAAGACGTCCGGCGCGGTCGAGCGAGATGTGGTGGCGGATGGCGGTGAGCACGTCGAGGATTTCGCGGTCATTTTCCGTGGCGTAGCGGACGCCGTTGGTGGCAATGACCGGCAAATGGAGAGCGGATGCCAGGCTCAGAAGGGACTGATTGCGGCACTCTTCTTCACGTTGCTGATGACGTTGCAGTTCGAGATACAGATTCCCGCGGCCGTAGATGGCTGTTAGCCGCTCAGCTAACTTGTGCGCCGCGGTGCTGCATTCGTTGGCGAGCGCGGCGGCGAGCGGGCCATCGTCGCCGCCAGTGAGACAGATGAGGCCGGCGGAGAATTCTTCGAGGTCGTCGAGGGTTGCCGCGCCTTCGGCTTTGGTGGCTTCGCGCATCTTGAAGCGGGTGATGAGCTGACAGAGGTTCTGATACCCGGCTTGGGAGGCGCAGAGCAGAAGCACGCGCGGGGGTTCGGCAGGGCACTGGTGCGGCAGCCAGGAGGGCGGCGTGAGCTGATTGCCGAAGGAGCTGACGGCGATCTCCGCGCCGATGTGCGCCTGGACGCCGCATTTCTTTGCCATGGTGTGGAAGCGGGCCACGCCGTAGAGGCCGTTGCAGTCGGCAAGGGCTATGGCGGGCATTTCGAGCTGCTGCGCACGTTCGGCGAGCGATTCGGGCTGCGAGGCTCCAGCTAGAAAGCTGAAGGCGCTGGCCGCGTGGAGCTCGATGTATTCGTGGGCTTCAGTCATGGAACGCCTCGGTGAACAGATGACAGTTGTCAGTTATCAGTTATCAGTTGTCAGTACCTCGCTATTCCGGTCAGCTAGTCATAGAAGGCTTCAATACACCACGCGTTCTGGGCGCAATCGCGCACCAGGAGGCAGGCAACGGAGGAGCCGCTACTCGTTTCCGCAAGCACGTCCCACTCTTCCGTATTCCAAACCTCGGTGGACCACCAGCAACCGCTGGTTCGCCAGGGTCCGTAGGCTGCCGCGACGTTGAAACTTTGCTCGCGATCGCGAAAGGAAATTGGCTTGAGTGCGTGCAGTTGAACGCGAACGGGAACGGGCGGCCTCATGCGGCGGAGGGCCATGCGCGGGGGCGCTGAGCCTGATGCGTTGGGTTTGGGCGCGCTGGATTGGTATGTACCGGATGGATGGGAGACAGCTTGATGAGGGATCGCGAAGCTCTCCATGCGGAAGCTGCCTGGCCTGTGCGTGTCTTCCAGAACCGGTGAGCCGACGCGATCGTCGCCGGCGATGGCCTTGAGGCGGGCGATGGTTACATCGAGGCGCGAAGGCTCGAGGGTTTGCGGAGCGAAGAGGCCGAGTTGCACCGAGCTCGATTGGCCGGCTTCCGCGGCGAGGGTGAGCGAGACGACGGCGGCCTGAGGCGGATGCGCGGCGATCTCCAGTTGCAGCAGCTTGAGGAGAAACTTGCGGTCGATGGTGGGGAGGGCCGGACGAATCGCACGCTGGTAAGTGCGCCCTCCCTCCAATTCCATTTGCACAACTAGGGAAGCCAGCGAAAGTGCCCGCGTGGCGGCACGCGTGGCCAGGCAATCGATCATGCGGGCGCCGATGAAGAGCAGCGAGTCGGTGCGATCGACGGGGGCCTCGAAGGCGTAGAACTCCTGGAGAGAAAATCCGGCTTCGAGTGGTTGAAAGGTGTGGGGCAGCGCGCCGCAGGCGAGATCGCGCCAGTCCACAGCCTGCGGGCCGAGGCGCGTGACCAGGTCAGTTTCTGAAAGCGCGGCCAACTCAGCGAGGGTACGAATGCCCCATAGGACGAAGGTTTCCGCGTGCTCGGGCGGCAGGTCAAGGACGGCGAGAGGAAGTTTGGCCAGGGCAGTTGCTTCCTGCTGATGGGGAATCACGGTGATGCCGCGCGTGGCAGCGGCCTTCAAGCGGGCGGCATGGAAGTTGGCGCTGACGGCGACCGAGGTGCGCAATCCGGCCGACGCGAGAGAGGCGCGCAGTCTTTCGGCGAGCGTCTCCGGCGGACCGAAGAGCCGCTCGACGCCGGCGATATCCAGAACACAGGCGCAGGCCGTTCCCTGGCTGGCGGCCTCAATGCGCGGAGAGAAATGTGCGGCACACTCCAAAAAGACGGCGCGCGCCGCGGCCTCCGTCTGAGTGGAGCGCGCCAGGAGATGCAAGCCGGGAATGCTTTCGGCTTCAAGGCGGGTCATTCCCAGGGACGCACCTTTGAGCCGCGCAGACCTGTTAAGTGAACAGACCGTCTCAAGTGGCGCGCGGCCTTCGAGCACGGCCACGGGCTGCGATTCAAGCCCGGTGTGCAGACGCAACAGGGCCTGGGCGGGAAACTCCGCGGCGTGGATACAGGCGTAGAGTTCGTGGGTCATGCGCGGTCCTCCCGTTGACCTGCGCCCGTTGCCGACCAGGTGGAAGCGGGCGGTTTGCGCGGGCCGGCAATTGAGGGTGTGAAGCGCTGCCGGCCGGAGCGGACTTGATAGGTAGAGCTGCTCAGGACGGTCTGGTTGCTTGTCTCCGCGCGCAACGGGTTGCATTCCAGGACTACGGCCGCGCTGGATTGGGCGAACGGCTCCTGTGCGAGCACTAGCAGGGAACAGCGCGTGCGGTCGGCGGCCTGACGGAAGCGGAACCAGGTAGCGAGCGGAATGCGGCAGCCGTATTCGGGGGCAATCGAGCCGAGGTCGAGCACAAGAGCGGAAAAGCCGCCCGCCTGGAGCAGCAGATCAGTGGCGCGCAGGGCCTGATCGAGGCGCGTCCACGGCTTGGCGATTGGGCCTGGACTTTCCACCCCATCGACAAAGACCCGTCGCTGGGGACCCCGGCTTTCCACCCCATCGACAAAGACCCGTCGCTGGGAACCCCGGCTTTCCACCCCATCGACAAAGACCCGTCGCTGGGGACCCCGGCTTTGGCAACGCACCCAGAGCAACTGCCTGAGACTCACGCCATTGGCCGCTGCCGATTCGGCATCGAATGTGTCGCCGGCATCGACCCAGGCGCAGACGCGGCCCCCCTGCGTTCGCCCGGCAAGAAACGCGAGCGCCAGGCTCGTCCGCCCGGAGGATTCCGGTCCCGTCAGTTCGCTGATGGCTCCGACAGGCAAGCCGCCGTCGAGCAGGCGATCGACCTCGGGAATACCCGTGGGCGCAGTCTCGCGGATGGTGCGCGGCACGGGCGTGAGCGCGGCGGGAAAGCGGCGTTCGAGGGCGTGCTCGATCTGGATGCGGAGGGCGGAGGCGGAGGGCATTTGCAGGACCTATATTCGCCTTTTCTTCGCTATAGAATCGCTCTTATCAGCCTTCTTGTCAAAGGCATCCTGCAGGGGTGAAGATATGTCCAAATTTGTCAATCAGTTGCGCCTGTGTGCGCAGAGGAATACCCGTGCAGTGCCGGCCGATGCGATGAAGGTGAAGATCGATTCGGTAGGGATGGGGCATATACCATGGAAACCGGAAGCAGGAGGCTCTCGTGAGGCTCTACCGGACAAAGTCTGGGTGTTTTGTTGAACAGAATGGGCAGTACTACCGCATCGACACGCTCAACTGGGATGAGCTGGTGGCGCATGAGGATTTGCAGGAAACCCTGAGCGGGCTGATCGAGGCGAAGAAGCCGTCGCTCAAGTTCCATGCGGCGGAGTTGCTGGCGCCCATCGGGCAGCAGGAGGTGTGGGCGGCGGGGGTGACGTACTACCGCAGCCGCGGCGCCAGGATGGAGGAGTCGAAGGATGCGGGAGGGGGCAGTTTTTACGATCGCGTTTACTCGGCGGAGCGTCCGGAGCTGTTCTTCAAATCCACGGCCAGCCGCACGGTGGGCACAGGCGGCAAGGTGCGGATTCGCGCGGATGCGCGGTGGTCGGTGCCCGAGCCGGAGCTGACACTGCTGGTCAGTCCCGGAGGCAGGATCACGGGCTACACGATCGGCAACGACATGAGTTCCCGCGACATCGAGGGAGAAAATCCGCTCTACCTGCCGCAGGCCAAGGTCTACAACGGCAGTTGCGCGCTGGGGCCGGGCATTCTGGTCGGTTCGGGGCCGCTCGCCGCAGCGACGGAGATTTCGATCGAGATTCTGCGCCAGGGACGGGTGGAGTTTGCCGGATCGGTGGCGCTGACGGAGTTGAAGCGCGATCCGAAGACGCTGGTCGAATACCTGTTCCGGGACAACGCGTTTCCGCACGGATGCTTCCTGATGACGGGCACAGGCATTGTGCCACCTAGCACGTTTACGCTTGCGAGCGGGGATCGGATTCGCATTACAATCGAGCCGATTGGGACGCTGGAGAACTGGGTAGCGTGAAGCGCGGATGCGAATCTGAAAAGAAGATTCCGTTGCGTTGCGTTTGAACAAATGGAGTGAACGCTGACAGTTTGAAGAAACAGCGAGTTAACCCCGCTACGCGAGTTAGCAAGTTAGCGAGTTAGCAAGTTAGCGGCGCATTGACCGACGCAAGGTGCAGCGGATCATTGCTGCGCGTCGCGAACGCAGCGGAACCCGACGCCGCCGGAGCGGTCGTAGCCGGGTGCCTTGAGCAGCAGCTTGCTGTGCTCACCGTTGCGCATGGTGTCGGGAAAGTACCAGATGGAGCCTTGCGGCTGGTAGTACTCGACGCCGCGCACAATGGCCGCGCGGGTGTGCTCGTCGGTGAACTCGTCGGTCCACTGCCAGACGTTGCCCACCAGGTCCATGACGCCGTAAGGGCTTGCGCCCAGTGGATGAGCGTCGACGGAGTTGGGACCGCGCATGGAGCGGCCCCAGTCGGGCGTGGGAACGTAAGACGGCTGGCACACGTTGCCCCAGGGATACAACCGGCCATCGGTGCCCTGAGCGGCCAGTTGCCACTCCCACTCGTGGGGCAGGCGCTTGCCGGCCCACTTGGCGTATGCGCGCGCATCCTCAAGTGAGACCCAGGTGACGGGGCGATTGTCCCAGCCCTGCGGAAAACTAGAGTCCTTCCAGTCGCGCAGGAAGTTGATGGGGTCAGAGGGCGCGTAGTGGGTGGCACTGAGGAACTGCTTGAACTGCGCGTTGGTTACGGGAAACTTGTCAATGAAGAACGGAGCAACCTGGAGGACTTTCTCGTGAAAGCGGCGGGACGAGTCCTCCCAGGGGTACTGGACATCGACGCCGGGGGATGCGGAGCCTTCGATCTCAGTGCCCAGCACTTTGAAATCGAAGGGACCGCCGGAATCTTGACCATGCCGGCCGGGGCCTCGGCGGCAGGCGCAGTGGACGGGATTGCGACAATGGTCTGGTGCAGAATGGCTGGCTGGTGAGAAAAATCGGCCAGCGGCTTTTTGATCATTTCGGCCATGCGGCGCATCAGGGCTTTGATGGCGTCGCCGGGCTCGCCGGGAGTGGCCAGAACGGCGCCGTAGCCGTTGGCTTCCATGTCGAAGCTGAGAACGGCGGTCTGCCCATTGAATTCAGGCTTCAATTCTGTGACATGGGGCTTGAATTCCGGGCTCTGGGGCTTTAATTCCGTGCCGTGATAGTATTACAACGTTAAGTGCTACGGTCCGTGTGAGTGGTCCACCGCGACCCCGCAGTATGCGCAGTTGCCTGTCCACGTGAAGAGCAAGTATTGGATTTCACGCCGAGTCCTGGGCAGGGTCCACCCAGAAGTTTCTTTTACTGCGCAAAGTTTCCAGGGTCAGGAAGGAGTGCGCCAGCA
>JBEKZJ010000046.1:0-33300 GCA_049509995.1 Occallatibacter sp.
CGTGTTGTCTTCATCCAGCACGTCCACCACGCCCAGTTGATCCAGATCCAGCCCCATGTGCGAGTCGAGCGCCGCCTGCAACACCTCCGGCCGCAGGTAGATGTCCTCCGGCCGGATCAGCGACCCGATCCCCGACCGCTCATGCCGCTGTTCCACCTTGCTCCACCAGCGATCGATCTGGTTGCGCACCATCGCCGGCTCCTCGATGAACAGCGCGCACCTCGGCGTCAGCGTCAGCAGCGACTTCTCCGCCCCCGCCACCGCGCTGAAAAATTCCCAGCCGGGAAAAACGCTCACTCCACCCGCAGCGGCCATCTCGGCCGCCATCTCTTCGTCTTCGCCTTCCACTCGCTGCCGGCTCAATCGCCCGTGCACCGCCGCCAGCAGCCGCTCCGTTACCGGCGTCTCCGTCAGCGGCAGCAACTGCGCCTCGTCCAGCCCGCTCTGCGACCGTTGCGTCTCCGGATCGAACTTGCGTATGGTCTCAATCTCGTCGCCAAAGAACTCGATGCGCACCGGCCGGTCGGCCTCCGGCGAGTACACGTCAAGAATCCCGCCCCGCCGCGTGAACTGTCCCGGCATCTCCACCAGATCCATCTGCGTGTAGCCCACCGAGGCCATGTGCCCGGTCAGCACCTCCACGTCCACCTCTTCGCCGCGCTTCAGCGTAACCGCCAGCCCGGCGTAGTAGTCGCGGTCAAACAGCTTCAGCGCCGCCGACTCCACCGGCGCAATCAGGATCGACACCGCCCCGGTCGCCAGCTTCCACAGCGCCGCCGCCCGCTGCTCCTGCACATCGGGGTGAGGAGATAGGTTTTCGAAAGGGAGCACATCGTGCGCCGGGAACCGCACCACCTCTGCCGGATCCACCGCGCCGGTCAGCTCGCAGCCCGCCCGCAGCATCGGCTCCAGCGCCTCGGCAGCCTTGTTGTCCGCCACCACCACAATCACCGGCTGGCGGGCCGCCCTCGCCATCAGCGGCACATACAGCGCTCGCGCCGTCGCCGTCAGCCCGGACACACGTCTCCGCCCCGCACCCAGGCTCAAGTGCCTTCGTACGCGCTCAAATCCCGAACAGTGCTCCAGCTCCGCAAAAATTTCGCGGACAAACGGGAGAATCATGTGGTTCCAGTTTAGCAGCGACGGTGCAACAGCTACTCAGCCACCAGCAAGCGGTCCGGGTGCGCGCATTCTCGCTTCCGAGACCTGGGAGCGGCTCTCCGCAGCGGCAACCGACGAACCCCTGCTCGACCCCCGTCTAATCGCCGACACGCCTGCGAATATCTTTCAGCAGCACCAAGAGATGGAGCGGATCCGCCGGTGAGGCGACAAAATCGAACTGCTCATAGTAACGCCGCACCTGCTCGTCTTTGGCATGAACGGCAAGCGCCCGAATCCCTGCGATCTCGGCGGCTTGCAAGGTTTTCAGCACGGCATCCCTGAGCAGCGCCCGTCCCACGCCTTTCTTCTGCCAGTCTTTATCGACGGCGAGGCGGGCCAGCACCATGATCGGGACCGGGTGCCGCGCAAGTCCCTTCCGCAAGCGTTCCGGCGCGTCGCTAAACTCAATTTGCCCAACAGCCAGGCTGTAGTACCCAATCACAACGCCTCCGGCCAGACCGACGTATGTCTGCGCCGCCCCGGCGCCCTGATTCTGCAGCGCGTGCTTCCGCAGCCAGCTATTCAACATCTCTTGTCCGCAGTCAAAATTGTCGATCGGATGGTCGCGGCGCAGCTTTTCGATCATGCGCTCTTCGATCGAACGGGTTTCCGTCATCTCTTCGCGCCGGAGTCGAAGAATCCCGGCTCATCCAGAAGCGCCTGTAGACGGGGCAACGGACGCGCAGGCGCATCGAGGACGGCTTGAAACGCGGCCCACTTCTCCGCATCCAGCCCAAAGACGCGGCGATCCGCAAGCGTCTCTTCCGCGCGGGAAAGAGCGCTCTCCATCACAAAATCGCTCATGGAGCGGTGAGTTGCAGACGCTGCTGCCTGGAGCTTCGCTTTTGCCGAAGGCGAAACCCGCACATCCAGCTTCTCCGTGCGCCGTTCCGTCTGAATGGGTTGAGTGGCCATGGGGTCCTCTGTATGTTCCTCAACCATGATGATCGATTGTCATGACAATGTCAAGACGTTCAGTACCCAGCCTCGCGCCCGTGCCGCACCGCCAGGATCACGACTTCCTTCCCGTTGTAGTGATACAGCGCCACATAGGCCCCGCTCCCGAACTCAATCACCCACTCGCGGAACTCGGGCGGCAACTCATCGACTGGACGGCCTATCTCCGGGTGCTTGCCCAGCAGCTTTACGCCCTGCCGGATCGTCTTGACAGCCTGCTTGGCTGCGTCGCGGCTTTTGGGGGCGAGAAAATCATGCAGACGGGCTACATCGCGCAAGGCCGGCTGGGACCACTTCAGACGTGGCATTCAGGGGCCTCGGCGTCCTCACCCGCTTCGAGTTTGGCCAGCCAGGCGTCCGCTTCCTCGGCGGTCGCGTAAAGGCCGGTCGTCTGGTAGTGATTCCAGGCGGCGAGCGCGTCCTGGCGCAATTGCTCGCGCTTTTCCTCGCGCCCCACGTATTGCTCGACGGCCTCGCGCATCACCCAGTGCGGCGACCGCCGCCGCGCCGCCGCAAGCCGCTGCACGCGCTCTTTCAGTTCGCTTTCGAGCTTCAGGCTGGTTGTAGAAGATATCGCCATCCGAGGTGCTCCAAGGTGTTACCTGGTAGCACTATACCACAAACAGCCGGTCGCTCCAAAGAGCGCCGCCAGCCCTTCCTACTCCGCCGCACCCGCCCGATCCACAAACACCAGTTGCGGTGAAGCCACCTCAAGCGCCAGCCCTTCCACCTTCAATTTCATGGTTTCGATGGTGGGCTTATGGTCCAGCCGGGCCGTAAAGTCGAGCTCGTACTGGTTCTCCAGACGCCGCGCCAGATCCTCGAAAAACGGCTGGAACGAAACCGGATTGCCCGTCCCCATCCAATAGCTGTTGCCACCTGTCGCCTGGGTAACTTCCGCCAGCAAACTCTGCCCGCCATCGGCCATCATCGAGTTCTCGCCGCCGTCGGGCCGGCTCCGCCAGCAGATCGTGTACACCACCAGCCCCGCGCGCACTGAATCATTGATTGCCGCCTCGACATACGGGTCGTTGGGATCGAAGCGCGGGTTGTTGGGATCGATGCCGTCCGTAAACAGCACCACCTCGCGCCGCACCCCGCGCGCTTGAGAAGGCCAGTTCTGCGCCAGGTCCGAAAGGCTGAAGTAGGGGCTCGAGTGCGGTCCTGAAGGCAAATGAAGCTCACCCACCACCTGCGCGTGGTCTGCCGACAGCGGACTCGCCAGTGCGGCGCGCCCATTTTCCATATACCCGACGGCAACCTTCGCATGCGGGCCCAGGCCCTTCACGAAATCCTTAATCTCGTCGAATTGCCGCCCCAGATTGCGCGCCCCGCCATCGATCAGCACCACCAGTTCCAGTCCGTCGTTGGCGCCTTTGAACGGCGCCCAGCCGGTCACGGTGGAATCTTTCCCGTTCACTTTGACGCTGACATCCTGTTGGGAAATGTTCGGAGCCACCTCACTGTGCTTGGCGAAAATCGTCACCACGGCGCGTCCCTGCCCCGTGGCTTTGTCGCTTTGCGCAAACGTCGGCGCCGCCATCAGCAGCGCCCCAGCGATCATCCAGATCGCCAATCCAATTCTCCTCATGCGAATCGCCCCTCCGAGATTCCGCCGGCAGTCGTCCTCTCGCCCTGCGGGTCTGAGCCTCTGTTGCGTTAGATGCGCCAAGTGGTCCAAATCCCAGTTCAGGCCGCAAAATACGCGCCTCATCTCTCGACCGCCGCTGCGGAGAAACCTGGGAATACACAAGGACCGACAACCGGAGTTGACCTGCCGCCCCGCCAGACTTCTATTCCCTATTCCCTATTCCCTATTCCCTACTCCCTATTCCCTGTTCCCTGCCTTTCCGTCACTCCCCGCCCACCGCCTTGGCAAACGAATAGAAGAAGTCCAGCGACTTCCAGTACGAATCCACCGGCAGCCTCTCGTCCTGTCCGTGCGCGCGCTCGTCGTCCCGCTCCAGCGCAATCGCCGAATAACCGTAGCAGGGAATCCCCGCCTGCGCAAAGTAGATCGAATCGCTGGCCCCGTTCTCCATAACCGGCGTCACCGGCGTCCCCGGCCAGATGGCTTGCGTCAGCCGCGTCAGCGGCTCGAAGACCTCCGCGATCGGCGCCGGCGGGACCATTGCTTTTCTCTCCGGCGCCGTATCGGAAACCAACCCCGCATCGGATACGTACTTCACCGTCAGCTTGTCGTCGCCGAAGATCCCGATCAACTGCTGCCGAATCTCCTCCGGCGAGTGCCCCGGAAAAATCCTGCAGTTCACATTGGCCCGCGCCGTCTGCGCCAGCGCATTGTTGGCGTGCCCGGCCGCCAGCCGCGTAGCCACGCAGGTGGTGCGGAAGTTCGAGTTGAAGCTCGGCTCGGAGGCGCTCAACCGCGCCGCCGCCGCCAGGTCCGGAGGCGTCGCCAGAATCGCCCGCATATCCGCCGCCGTCGATCCCGTCTCCTGCCCCGCCAGGTTCTTGAAGTAGGTCCGCGTCACCTCATTCATCTCGAACGGAAATACATAAGCAGCCAGCTTGTTCAGCGCCGTCGTCAGCTCATAAATCGCATTGTCCGGCCGCGGAAGAGAGCTATGCCCCCCGCGATCGGTCGCAGTAACCTGGAAATCGGAATAAACCTTCTCCGTCGCCTCCACGTCGGCCACCACCGCCCGCCCGTGATCCAGTTCAATTCCGCCCGCGTCGGGATTGATGACAAACGCCGCGTCCACCAGCTCCCGATGCTCCCGCACCAGCCAGTTCGCACCGTTGAACTTGCCGCCCTCCTCGTCCGCCGTGAGCGCCAGGATCAGGTCCCGCTTCGGCTTGTACCCCTCCCGGTGCAGCCGCAGAAATGTAACCACCAGCGCGGCGTCCGAGTTCTTCATGTCCTGCGTCCCACGCCCATAGTAGTAGCCGTCCTTCTCCACAAACTCAAACGGATCGGTCGACCAGTCCGAGCGCAGCGCCTCCACCACGTCCATGTGGCAAAGAAACAGCACCGGCTTCCCGGTCGCCGTTCCCGCCGCCTGGAACCGCACCACAAGATTCTTCTTGCGCGCATCCGGCCCCAGCAGTTGCACGTCTTCGGCCGCAAACCCCGCGTCCAGAAACCGCTTCTGCATGGCCTCGGTCGCCGTGGTCACGTTGCCCAGCGGTGTATCCGTGGTGTTGATCTCGATCAGTTCCTTGAAGATCGCCCGCGCCAGCGCTCGATCCTCCGCGGACGCTGTAGGCAAAGGGCTCTGGGCAAACGCTGCCGGGCTTGGACAGGCAATCCAGGGGCAGCAGGCAAGGGCGAGAATGGCAATCGGGCAGGAGACTTCGTTTCGGCGCATGGAGGCATTGTACGAGCTTCCAATGCCCGGCTCGCGGGTTTTGGCGCCCGACTGTCAGCTCTTGCGAAGGAGCGCGCTGAAACTCCTCTTGATCTTCGGACCGTCCGCCGTCCTCAGGCCAGCCCGCCGCGCGGCATCCAACTCACGCGCAAACGTCTCCGCATGAACATGCCCCGTGGGCTCGGCCAGCAGAAGCACTCCTCCCGGCTTGAGCGCGGACGCGGATTCACGGAAAAACACCTCGGCTGAGGGCAGTTCATGCACCACGGCGAAGGCCAGCACAAAGTCCACTCCGCCTTTCAGATCGTCGAGCTTCATGGATTCCGGTTGCACCAGGCGGGTTTCAATGCGCGCCAGCAATCCCGCTTTGGCCGCTCTGCGCCGCAAGCCGTCCAGCATCCTGGCCTGAATATCTACGGCCACAATCCGTCCTGCCGGGCCCGCCATCCTGGCCAGCGGTAAAGTAAAGAACCCCATCCCCGGACCAGGCTCCAAAACCGTCATCCCTTCCCGCACAAAGGGCGTCAGCAACTCCTCCGGATTCTGCATCCAGCGCCGCATTGGGCTGGCCAGCCAATATCCAATCCACCACGGGCAAACGCGTGCTGCCATCTTTCCTTCCCCTCTCCTTGTCTTTCCCAATTCACCCTTGCGAAATCTCCGGCGCGGAACGGCCGGAAACCGTCGCCCCTATAGACCAAGACGGCCAAGTTCGGTCCGTAGTCTAATCCACCGACGAATCATCGCCGCTCCTCGCAGGTTTGCGCCTCGCCCCAAATCGATTTATCGTGGTGCCAACAGACATTCGAGGTGCAGTATGCAGTTCAGGTTCATGGTTGCCGCTTCGCTCCTTGCCTTCGCTGTCACAGCCGCCGCGCAAATGCCCGACAAGCCCCTCACGCGCCCCAGGATCACCGGCATCTCGCATATCGCCGTCTACACCTCGGACCCCGCCGCCACCGACCACTTCTACCGCGATATCGTCGGGGCCGTGAAGCTGCCCGATCCCGAGAACCCCAAAGGCAGTCGCTACGCTCTAAGCGCCACACAGTTCATTGAGGTATTGCCGCTCCCCGAGGGCGCCGGCATCAACCGCCTCGACCACACCGCCTGGAACACCGACGACGCCGAAGGGCTGCGCAGGTATCTCGCCGCCAGGTCATGGAAGACACCGCCCACGGTCGAAAAGGGCGCCGACGGCAGCGTTTGGTTCACGGTGAAGGACCCCGAAGGCAACAAGGTCGAGTTCGTCCAGCCTCCCGCGGTGCTCAAGCCGCTCGCCGCCCCCTCGGTCATCGGCCGTCACATCATCCACGTCGGTTTCCTGGTTCACAGCCGCGTCATCGAAGACACCTTCTACCGCGATCTCCTCGGCTTCCGCCCCTACTGGTTTGGCGGCATGGTGGAAGGCAAACTCGACTGGGTGAGCCAGCAGGCCCCCGACAGCCACGACTGGGTTGAATACATGCTCACCAGCGGCCCCTCCGGCTCCGGCATTCCAGCCACCATCTCCCAGCAGCAGCTCGGCGTCCTCGACCACCTCTCCATCGGAGAAGCATCCGTCCCCCAAGCCTACAAAGTGCTCGCGGACGGCAACCGCCTCACCGGGCGTCACGACGACCAGCCCAAAATCGGCAAGGACGGCAAGTACCAGTTCAACATGTACGACCCGGATGGGATTCGCGTGGAGATGATGAATTTTCATGCTACCGAGAAGCCTTGCTGCTCGCCGTTTACGGCCGACGATCCGGCGGAGTAAAGCCTCGGCGAAGTTCCCCGACCGTGAATCCAGAGGTTGAGCTGAGTCCGCGGCCGGCGCATGAAGGGTGAAACACGATGAATGGACGGCAGAGAATTGCCGCTGCGTTGAATGGCAACTGGCCCGACCGCACGCCGGTTATGCTGCACAATTTCATGATGGCGGCGCGAGAGGCTGGCGTCACGATGCGCCAGTTTCGCGAAGACCCGAGATTGATGGCTCGATGTTTCGGAGAGGCGGCTGAGCGCTATCGGCTCGACGGCATCTTCGTCGATGTCGATACCGTGACTCTCGCCGGCGCTGTCGGCGTTCCAGTCGATTTCCCGGAAGACAACCCGGCTCGCTCCCACGGCTCCTGTTTGCCGGCACTGGAAGGTGTGCGGGATCTCGATCCCGTCGATTTATCCCGCGATCCCAGAATTCAGATACTGACTGAGGCGGTTGCGATCCTGGTGCGCGAGTATGGGCAAGAACTATTCATACGCGGCAACTGCGATCAATCGCCCTTCTCGCTGGCGGGAGCCATGCGCGGTCTGGATCAGTGGCTCATGGATGTGGCTGGCCAGCAAGACGACGAACTGGTCCACGCCCTGCTCGAGTACTGCACGGGGATCACCTGCCAATTCGTCAAGCTGATGGCAGAAACGGGCGCGCACATGATTTCCAACGGCGATAGCCCGGCCGGACCCGACATGTTATCGCCGCGCTTCTATAGCGCCTACGCCTTGCCGTACGAACGGCGGGTTGCAGCATGCTCTCATCGGGAAGGACGGCCCTATCTCCTCCACATCTGCGGGAAAACCGACCGCATCCTCAAGCAGATGCTGGATATCGGAGCGGACGCCTTGGAGATCGACTTCAAGACCAACACCCAGTTGGCGCACGATCTCTTCAAGGATAAGGTCACTTTCTTTGGCAACATCGACCCTAGCGAAGTTCTTGCCCGAGGGACTCCCGAATTGGTGAAGCTCAAAACGGAAGAACTCTTGAACGTGTTTGCGGATAGTCCGCGCTTTGTGCTCAATAGCGGCTGTGCAATCCCAGCCGATACTCCCCCTGAGAACATCCGTGCTATGTTGGCGTGCGTGCGGACTTCGTCCTTGGGAGTAGAGCGGCCGCAGGGGCTTCCGTATGTAAATGATGCTGGATTGAGAGGTTAGCGCGATCCAACTGTTACTGTGCCCCGACGAACGTCAATCGTGAGGCGGCCATCCTCAGCCGCCCTCAACCGTTCCTTCGCGCTAAAATCAAGGTCACATATGCCCGCCGCCCTCTCACCCCAAGTCCTGGCCAAGTACGAGCCCGTCATAGGACTCGAGGTCCACGTCCAGTTGCTCACCGCCACCAAGGCCTTCTGCGGTTGCGCCAACCAATTCGGCTCGGAGCCCAACACCAACATCTGTCCCGTCTGCCTGGGTCTGCCCGGCGCTCTCCCGGTGCTCAACGCCAGGGCCGTCGAGTTCGCCACCCTCGCCGCCCTGGCCCTGGGTTGCGAGGTCCGCGAGCGCTCCATCTTCGCCCGCAAGAACTACTTCTATCCCGACCTGCCCAAGGGCTACCAGATCTCCCAGTTCGACAAGCCCATCGCCGAGCACGGCTTTATCGAAGTCCCGACCGCGGACGGCGTCTTGAAGCGCATCGGCATCACCCGCCTGCACATGGAAGAAGACGCCGGCAAGAGCCTCCACGAGGGCTTTGCCGACTCCGCAACCCACACCTACATCGACCTCAACCGTTGCGGCACGCCGCTCATCGAAATCGTCTCCGAGCCCGACATCCGCACCGCAGACGAGGCCTTCGAGTACCTGACAAGATTGAAAGAAATCCTTCTCTACACCGGCGTCTCCGACTGCAACATGGAGGAGGGTTCGCTGCGCTGCGACGCCAACGTCAGCGTCCGCCTCAAAGGCGCGTCCAAGTTCGGCACCAAGGCCGAAGTCAAGAACGTCAACAGCTTCCGCTTCGTCCGCGCCGCTCTCGAATACGAAATCGAGCGCCAGATCGAAGTCCTCGAGTCCGGCGGGCGCGTGATCCAGGAGAGCCGCACGTGGAACGCCGCCGAGGGCCGCACCTATTCCATGCGCTCCAAGGAGCAGGCCCACGACTACCGCTATTTCCCCGAGCCCGACCTGCCGCCGCTGATCGTCTCCGCGGAGTTTCTCGCCGACACGGCCAAAAAGCTCCCCGAGTTGCCTGAAGCCCGCCGCGCCCGCATGATCGCCGAGTATGAGCTCAACGCGCAGGACGCCGCCACGCTCACCGCATCCCGCGAGTTCGCGGATCGCTTTGAAGCCGCCGCCCGCACCGCCCGCAACCCTCGCCGCGTCGCCAACGTGCTGCTCAGCGAGGTCGGCGGACGCCTCAGAGCCCTCGGCCTCGAACAGGAACAATCGCCCGTCTCCATGGCCGGTATCGTCCAGGCCGCCGATCTCCTCGACGAAGCCAAAATCAGCTCCAAACAGCTCAAACAGTTGTTCGATGTGTGTTTTGAGAACGGTGAAGACTTCCCCGCCGTCTACGACCGCGAGAAGCCCGAGCAGATCACCGACACCTCAGCCTTGGAAGCCCTGATCGACCAGGTCATCGCCGCCAACCCCAAACAGGTCGAGCACTACCGCGGCGGCAAGAAGACCGTCGCCGGTTTCTTCGTCGGCCAGGTCATGAAAGCCACCAAAGGCCAAGCCAACCCCGCTCTGCTCAATGAACTCGTGGTGAAAAAGCTGGAGGGTTGAAGCCGCACTACTTCAGCTTCAGCTCCGTCTCGAACTCCTTGCGCGCGTCCCACGAACTCACCGTCTTGGTTGCGCTCTTCTTCCCTTCCTTTTCCGCCCACAGCTCATGGTCTTCCGCCATGTTCACCTGCGTAAACCGGAACCTGCCGTCGGGGGCGGAAGTATAACTGCGGATCGACTTGCTCTTCAGGTCCTTCAGAAATACGGTGGCGCCGGCAACCGGGGCGGAACCGCTGTCCACCACGGTCCCCAGCACCACGCGCTGACCCAGATTCTGGGCCTGCGCCTCCACCGGACCAATCGACCCGCTCCCCTGCCCCATCGGAACCAACCCTGCCGCCAGAACGGCAAGCGCCGCTCCGGCAGCCAATTGCGCGCAACCAAGCCTCACTCTTCCTCCTCATCCTCTTCAAACAGCTCGTCCTCGTCCTCATCCAGGTCGCCGCCCACCCGCGCCAACTCCAGCGGCTCCACGCCGACCACCTCGTACTCCGTTCCGCACTCATCGCAGGTGACCACGTCGCCTTCTTCCACTTCGTCCAATTCGATGTCTAGTCCATTCTCGCACTCAGGACAGTTGGCCATGGCAGCCTCCTCGCTTTCCGAAAGATTGCGTATTGTAAGACGACGGCGCCTTGCGGCATGACATCGCTATCTTTAGGGAGAACCCGGCCTCAGGTCAAGAGCCACAAGCCGCATCCGCAACCGGAACTCCGAACCGCGGACAATCTCCCATGAATTCCAGCAGCCGATCGAGCCTTCCGGGCCGCCGCAACACACCATCCCCGCCCGCCGCGGCTCCCGCAATCGGTTAGACTGTAACCGAGGCTTCACGAGGCGGACTGCCCGGCCCGCAGCCCATGGCACGCAATCCAAGACCCTCAAGTCCTATGGCACAGCGGAGCTGCCCATCACACACAGGAGCGACTCCGCAGGCCTGGTCCTGCAAGTCCCCGATCTGCCCTCAACTCCCGCCAAGGGGCCGGTTGCCGGACCCGTTCCGGGAACGCCGTAAGCACTTTGGGCAACGCTCTTCGCCGCGTTTCCTGCGCCCCATGACACTCGCCTGCTCCACCGTTTACCCTGTTCACAACGATGCCCAGACTCGGCTCCAGTCCGTTTTCCTTCCCCGACTTCCGCGGCGCCACGCGCCGCCTGATTCTCGTCAATCTCTTCGCCTTCTTTGCCTTGCTTCTGGCCCAATTTGCGTTTCCGGCCGGTGCGGGGCAGTTGGCCAGCCTCCTCGTCTTCCTTCCCAAAGCCTTCCTCCACGGCGCCCTCTGGCAACCCCTCACCTACAGCTTCATCCATCTCGGGCTCATCGGAACCCTCTTCGAACTGCTTTCCCTTTGGTTTCTGGCCGGCTTTCTTGAGCAGTTGCACACCTCAAGCTGGGTCACCAGCCTTTACGCCGTTTCCGTCCTCGGCACCGCGGCCGCGGCCATCGCCATCTACGCGGTCAGCGGCACGCTCGGGCTTCCGCTCCTCGAAATCCCCCTCTACGGCTGCTTTGGCGGCATCTTCGGCCTCCTGGTCGCCATTGGCACGCTCTACGGCAACATGGAGTTCCTGCTGTTCTTCACCATCGGCATCAAGGCCCGCTACCTGGCCATCCTCTTCGCCCTCATCTCCATCGCCATGCTCTTCGGCCAGCAGCGCATGTACGCCTTTGCCCAGTTGGGCGGAGCGCTCGCAGGCCTGCTCTTCATCCGCCTCGCCCCGCGCCGCGGCCTCTCCTTCGCCTTCAGCGAACAATGGTACGGCCTGCGCAACCGCTATTACCGCTGGAAGCGCCGCCGCGCCGCCCGCAAGTTCGAGGTCTACATGCGTTCCCAGGGACGCACCGTCCGCTTCGACGGCCACGGCAAGCAAATCGACGAAGACCCCGACGACAAGAAGCGCTGGAATTAGTCCCGGCTCTCCTCTGGAGACACTTCGGCAGATGCCGAAAATGCCTAAAGTCGAATTGCACCTGCATCTGGACTGCTCGCTGAGCTACCAGGCTGTCTCCCGGCTTGTCCCTTCCATCTCCCGCCGGGAGTTCGACGCCGAGTTCATCGCTCCGCCCCAGTGCACCAGCCTGGCTGATTTTCTAACCCGGGCCCCGCGTGGATTTCAGTTGATGCAGAGTGAAGACGCCCTTCGCCTCGTCACTGAAGACCTGTTTGAACAGTTGAGCCAGGATGGGGTCATTTATGCGGAGATTCGTTTCGCCCCCTTGTTGCATACCGCGGCAGGACTCACACCCGAGGCTGTGGTTGCGGCTGTCGATCGCGCTGCGGAACAATGCATCGAAGCCACCGGGATCGAAGCGCGTCTGATCCTTTGCACGCTCCGGCACTTCAACCGCGCGCAGAGCCTGTTGACGGCGCAACTTGTAGAACGCTTCAAGGGTAGCCGCGTGGTGGCGCTCGATATCGCCGGAGACGAAGCGGGGTTTTCCATCGACGCTCATATCCCGGCCTTCCGCTACGCGCTTGACCATGGTCTTGGCCGCACGGCCCACGCTGGAGAAGCGCGCGGCGCCGGCAGCGTATGGGAGACGCTGCGGGCCTTTGCGCCATCGCGGATCGGTCACGGTGTGCGCAGCATCGAAGACGCGTCCCTGGTGGAACATTTGCGCCGCGAACGCATCCATCTTGAGGTTTGTCCCAGCAGCAATGTGCAGACGCGCGCGTTTCTCACCTATGGCGCCCACCCTGTCGATCGATTGTTGCGGGCCGGCGTGTCTCTGGGCATCAACACCGATGCGCGCACCATCGCCAACGTGACGTTGGACCAGGAGTATGACCGGCTGCGACAGCACTTCGGCTGGGGCGCCGAAGATTTGCTCGCCTGCAACCGCGAGGCTCTGCGCGCGGCCTTCCTCGATGAGCCGCTCAGAGCGGGTCTGCTCGCTCAGCTCACAGCGATCTGATTGCCCCCCGGGTCTTCCACAGGGCTGCGCTCAAAGATTCTCCCGCCAATTCAATTGCGCACATCCTGACAATGCGATCGGGCCTAGCGGCGGCCGGCTCGGCAGGATAAAATCTCTCTGAAATGTCCACAAAGATCGCCTTTCTCTTTCCGGGGCAGGGTTCGCAGGCCGTTGGCATGGGCCGCGAACTCGGGGCTCGCTTCCCCATCGCCGCACAAACCTTTGCCGAAGCCGATCAAGCCCTCGGCTTTCCGCTCTCCAAACTGATCTTCGAAGGCCCTGAAGAAGACCTGCGCCTCACCGAAAACACCCAGCCGGCCATTCTCACCGTCAGCGTCGCCGCCTGGCGCGTCCTCGCCCAGCACGGCGTCCAGCCGTCCCTGGCCGCCGGCCACTCCCTCGGCGAGTGGTCCGCCCACGTGGCCGCCGGAACGCTCGGCTTTGCCGACGCCGTCCGCGCCGTCAAGGCCCGTGGCCGCGCCATGCAACTGGCCGTCCCCGCCGGCCAGGGCGCCATGGCCGCCGTCCTCGCGCTCCCCGCCGACCAGGTAGCCGCAGCCTGCCGTGAAGCCGAGGCCGAGACCGGCCTCACCGTGGCCGCCGCCAACTTCAACTCCCCCACCCAGACCGTCATCTCCGGCGCCCTCGCGGCCGTCGAAAGAGCCTCGGCCCTGGTCAAAGCCAAAGGCGCGCGCCGCGCCGTCATGCTCCCCGTCAGCGCGCCCTTCCACTGCGCTCTCATGCAGCCCGCCCAGGAAGAAGTCGCCCGCGTCCTCTCCACCCTCATCCTGGCCGATCCCTGCATCCCCGTTGCCGCCAACGTGACCGGCAGCCTGGTCACCACCGCCGAAGCCGTCCGCGACGCCCTCATCCGCCAGGTCACCGCCGCCGTCCGCTGGTCCGACTGCATGAACTCGCTCGTAGCCGCCGGCGCCAGCATTTTCATCGAGGTCGGCCCCGGCAAAGTCCTCTGCGGCCTGCTCCGCCAGATCGACCCCTCTCAAAAATCCCTCAACGTCGAAGACCCCGCCAGCCTGGAGACCGCCCTCGCAGCCCTTGGATAGCGCAAAAGGCGGCTGCAAGGTTCAACTTCAGCGCTGTCGCTCCCGCAGGGAAGCCAGTCGCGCGGGACTTCTTGTTGAGTCCCGCACTTTCAAACCCCTTCCTGCTTACGCTTTGCTGGACTTTTCCGCTTCCTCGACCAGTTGTTCGGAGTGCTTATAGGCGTTCAGCGAGTGTTCGAGAGCCTTTTTGCTCAGTTCATGAGCGGTCAGATGATCTGCCTTGCCGTGGGCGGCAGCAGCGGCAGCATGGGCATGCTCTGCAAGGTTGTGGAGTTCAGCGGCTCGATCATGCGTGCTCTGGGGCATCGTCTTCTCCTCGCCTGTTCGATGCAAACCAACAGGCCAGGATCGCCGAAAAAATCTCTCGATGCCTGAATAAAGCCCGAGGGCTCCATCCCCTCCGCCCTTCCGCCAAGAGAATGGAGCCCCAAAGCTCCCTCGCTCGAATCTTCAAGCGGCAACCGCGCCACCTCCGCCAGCTCCGCTAACCCCGCTTACTTGCTGACTCACTGGCGCTTACGGCCCCAGATAAATCTCCACCCCCGGCGGCGAGAAACTCAGTGTATGCGCCTTGGGGTCGTAATCCAGATTCAGCGCCTTGCTCTTGCGCCCGTTGATCATCACCGCCAACATCAGCACATTGCCATACATCCGCGCCGCCACGATCTGGTGGCTCTGGATTACCCCGTACTCGTTGTCCGGGCTGGTCGAACTCCAGTCCTCCTGGAACCGCGAAAACGGATAGGCCCCATTCTGCGCCGGGTGTTGCTGCCAGTCCTTGTCGTGCATCCAGATCCCATAGGCCTCGGGCAGGTCGTTCTTCTCCACCGCCGTCAGGAACCGGTTCACCGCCGACCGCCCCAGCAGATGGTTGTTCCAGTTCCATGGGAAATCCACCGGCCTGCCGGCCACCAGCCACCACCCCACAAACAGCGCCAGCAGCAGCCCCACGGACGCGTACAGAATCACACTGCGGCGCCGGTCGCGGACATAATCAAACGCAGGAGCGTCCATCAAAGTCATCGCACAGTTTCCTCAAATCCAGAATACGGCAATACAGGGGTCAGAGATCAGGGGTCAGGCCTCAGTAGTCTGCAACCCCAACCGATGCCGAACCAACCAACTGTCTCTTTAGACACCAGAAGCAAGCAGGCAGTTCCCAAGCAAGATAATTCGCTCCCGTTCGCTGGCCCCAGGAAGATGATCCCTGGTCTCTGATCTCTGATCCCTGATCCCTGATCCCTGATCCCTGATCCCTAATCCCTGCTATACGTCGTCCTGCTCTTCTCCGCCTGCCGTTCCAGCGCCAACTCGATCAACCGCGTAATCAGCTCCTTGTAGCTGACCCCCGTCGCCTCCCACAGCTTCGGATACATGCTGATCTGGGTAAACCCCGGCAGCGTATTCACCTCGTTCAAAAAAATCCGCCGCTTCCCGTCCGGCTCCATCAGAAAGTCCACCCGCGCCAGCCCCGACAAATCGCAGGCCCGAAACGACTCCACAGCCATCTCCCTGATCCGCTTCGTCTCCGCCTTGCTCAGCTTCGCCGGAATCACCGCCGCCGACCCCTCCGACAAATACTTGGCCTCGTAGTCGTAGAACTCCTTGCCGGGAACGATCTCGCCCACCACGCTGGCCTTTGGATCGTCGTTGCCCAGCACCCCAACCTCCAGCTCCCGCGCCTTGGCTGCCTGCCCGCCGCGGCGGATCTTGCCGCCCACTCCCTGCTCCACCACCAGCTTGCGGTCGTATTTGGCGGCCAGCGTCAGCGCCGGCCCCAACTCCGTGCGCTCGTGCGCCTTGCTGATCCCCACGGACGACCCCAGGTTCGCCGGCTTCACAAACACCGGGTACTTCAGCGCCGCCTCCACCTGCGCAATCACCTTCCCCGGCTGCTTTTCCCACTCCGCCCGCAGCACCGTGACGTGCTTCACGATCGGCAGCCCAGCCTGCGCAAACAGCCGCTTCATCACGTCCTTATCCATCCCCGCCGCCGACCCCAGCACCCCCGAGCCCACATACGCGATCCCCGCCAGCTCGAACAGCCCCTGGATCGTCCCATCCTCGCCAAACGTCCCGTGCAGCACTGGAAACACCACGTCCAGATTCGCCGCCGCCGGCCGCACGCTCCCCGCCGTCAGCGCCGCACTGCTCTCAACCGGCTCCGGCGCCAGCAGCGTGGGAATCCCCTCGTGCAGCAGCTTGGCTCCCGGCGTCGCCTCCGGATCGCCGGCCCGCAGTCGCCGCGCCACGGCGCTCTGGTCGCCCTCCAGCAGGTTGTGCGCATCCCCGGCCGCCAGCCAGTGGCCGTCCTTGGTGATCCCGATCGGCACCACCTCAAACTTCTTCCGGTCGATCGCCTTCAAAATCGAAGCCGCCGAGAGCAGCGAAACCTCATGCTCCCCGCTCCGCCCGCCAAACAAAACCCCAACTCGCAGTTTTTTCGTCATTTCCTTCCTAATCACCACCATAGGCACACAAGACGCGGCCCTGATCCAGTGTAGAACCCCCTCACAGTATCTTCTTCCCAAACGCCGAGCAAGCCAACTCCACCGCCAGGTCCGCCGTCCGGTTATGCTCGTCGATTACCGGGTTCACCTCCACAATCTCAAAGCTCAGCAGCCGTCCGTGATCGGCCAGAATCTCCATCGCCAGGTGCGCCTCCCGGTACGTCGCGCCGCCCCGCACCGGCGTGCCCACCCCCGGCGCGTCCTCCGGGTCGATCCAGTCCATGTCCAGCGACACATGGTAGCCCGCCGTCCCGCTCCCCGCCGCCCGCAGCGCCTCTTCCATCACCGTCCGCATGCCCCGCTCGTCGATGTCCCGCATCGTATAAACCTCGGCTACCCCGGCGCGATGAATGTTCTCCCGCTCCGCCGAGTCGATGTCCCGCAACCCAATCAGCACCGTATTCTCCGCCGCAACCTTCGGCGAGTAGCCAAAAATGTTCCCCAGCAGCTCCGGCCCCAGTCCCAGCAGCGCCGCCAGCGGCATCCCGTGTACATTCCCTGACGGCGAAGTCTCCGGCGTGTTGATGTCCGAGTGCGCATCGATCCAGATCAAGCCGATCTTCTCCCCCCTCCGGCGATAGAACTCCGCCACCCCCGACACCGACCCGGCCGCCAGCGAGTGGTCACCGCCCAGCACCAGCGGCGTCATGCCCTCTTCCAGCGTCTTCACCACCGCCTCGGCCGTCCGCGTGCAGGTCTCTGCAATCTCCGTCAAATAGCGCGCGCTCTTGCTGCCCGAGGTCCGTGTCTCGGCAATCTCCACGCGGATATTGCCACCATCGGTCACCTGGTGGCCAAGCGCCTCCAGCCGCGCCTCCAGTCCCGCCACCCGCATCGCGGAGGGCCCCATGTCCACCCCGCGCCGGCTGGCGCCCATATCCAGCGGCACCCCGATGACCCGAATCCGGCGCGTAGGCAGCGCCTGCGTGCCGCTGTGCGGGAGAGGCGATCCATCGCGAATGATTTCGGCACTCTTCGACATTCAAACGCCTCCCTGCGGCGTACTCTGGCCAGCCCCCATGCCGCGCAGACGCCCCAGCGGCTGCACTGCACGGGCCCGATAACCCTCCACCCACATTATCGGCGGGCCTGCCTCAGCCCGCCATCACCCAATAGGTCATTAAAACAGACTCACATGAGAGGAAGATGGTCCCGCAAGGGTTTCCGGCAAACTCCAATAGCGCGCGCTCTTCAGGATGATCCTTCACCCCGGAGTGATTCATGGGTCGAACTCTGCCGATAGGGTTTTCAGGGGTCGAGCGCCACTATTCCCGCATGGCCCGATGTTTCCCGATGAAGAGATGGATTCCAGCGGTTGCGATCTTTCTCGGTTGGGCCGCCGTTGCCTGGGCAGCGGCGCCCACGCCTCTCACTACCCTGCGCGCCATCCACGCCCTCAGCAATGAGCAGGCCAGCCATGCGCTTCCCGTCGCCTTCGAAGCGACAATTACTTACTTCCGCAGCTATGAAAAGACCATGTTCGTCCAGGACGGCGACGTGGCCATCTATGTACAGCCCACTACCGATGCCAGGTTGGTTCCAGGCGACCGCATCCTCATCAAAGGTACAACCCACGAGAGCTTTCGTCCCTTTGTCCTTAGCAACGACATCACCCTCCTGCGCCACGGCGCCCTGCCCAGCCCCGTCCCAGCCAGCTACGACCAGTTGATCCGCGCCCAGCGCGACTGCATACTGGTTTCCGTCCGTGCCAGGGTCCGCGCCGCCGACCTGGTCCTGAGCTCGGATGTGCGCAGTATCAGCCTGCAGATGCTCACCGACGGGGGCACCATTGACGCGGTTGTGGATAGTGACAATCCCGGTCCGCTCAAAGACCTGCTGGACGCCGATGTCGAGGTCACTGGCGCCGCCTCGGGAAGATTCGACGGCAAGATGCAGCAGACAGGGATACTGCTCCACGTCTCCTCATTCGCGGATGTGAAGGTTCTGAAGCGCGCCGGCGCCAGCCCTTTGTCCCTCCCGGTCACCCCCATGGATCAGATCCTCACCGGCTATCATGTCCAGGTTCTCTCGCAGAGAATCAGGGTCCAGGGAACCATCACCTACTATCAGCCCGGTTCGGCTATCGTACTCCAAAACGGCAAAAAAAGTCTGTGGATCCAGACCCATACCATCGCCCCCATGCATATCGGCGACCTGGCGGACGTGACCGGCTTCCCGGGTCTGCATGACGGCTTTCTAACCCTCACCAACGGCGCAATCCAGGATAGCTTGGTGCAAGCGCCCATCCCACCGCAACCGGCCACCTGGCGGCAACTGGTATTGAGCGGCAATGTCTTCGATCTGGTCTCCATCGAAGGGCAAGTGGTCATGGAGGTCCGGGAGGCCGCCCAGGACGAGTATGTTCTGGTCTCGGATGGTCAAATGTTCTCCGCAATCTACCGCCATCCGCCCCCAATCAGCCTGGTTCGCGAGCCCCCTCCGCCCATGAAGCAGATCCCGCTGGGTTCCAGAATCCGCATCACCGGTATCTGCATGCTCGATGATTCCAACCCCTTCAACGCCCAGGTGCCCTTCACCATCCTCATGCGCTCCTACGACGATATTGCCGTTGTCGCCGAGCCTTCGTTGCTCAGCATTCGAAATCTTACTCGTGCCGTCAGCATACTGCTCCTGGTGGTGATCGCGGCGGTCGTTTGGGGCGTAACCCTGAACCGAAAAGTGCGCCGCCAGACCGCTGCCCTGTCTGTCCGTATTGAAGCCGAAGCCGCCCTTGAGCGCCACATGGCCCAGCTCGAAAAGCGCCGCAGCCGCATCCTCGAGGACATCAACGGATCCCGTCCCCTGGCTGAAATCCTCGAACAAATCACGGCTCTGGCTTCTTTCCGGCTCCATGGCGCTCCCTGCTGGTGCGAGGTCACCGGTGGCGCTCGCCTGGGAAATTACCCGCCTGCTCCCGAATCCCTCCGCATCCTCCGCGAGGATATCCATGCCCGCGCCGGCGCGCCCCTCGGCACTCTCTTCGCCGCATTCGATCCCGCCGCTCAGCCCTCAGCCACCGAATCCGACGCGCTCTCCGTCGTCGCGCGCCTGGCCACCCTGGCCATCGAAACCCGCCGCCTCTACTCCGACCTGGTCCACCGCTCCGAATTCGACCTGCTCACCGACATCCACAACCGCTTCTCCCTCGACAAGCATCTCGACGCCCTCATCGAGGAGGCCCGCCAGAAAGCCGGGATCTTCGGCCTCATCTACATCGACCTCGATGAGTTCAAAATGGTCAACGACCTCTATACCCACCAGATCGGCGACCTGTATCTCCAGGAAGTTGCCCTCAGGATGAAACGCCAGCTTCGCTCCCACGACCTGCTGGCGCGCCTCGGCGGGGACGAGTTTGCCGCCCTGGTCGCGGTGGTTCCCAACCGCGCCGGCGTCGAGGAGATTGCCGTCCGCCTCGAACGCTGCTTCGACGAGCCCTTTGCCGTCGAGGGCTTCATCCTCCGTGGCTCGGCAAGCGTCGGCATCGCCCTTTACCCCGAGGACGGCGCCACCAAAGACAGCCTCCTCAATGCCGCCGACACCGCCATGTACGTCGCAAAGCACACCCGCCGGCACGTCGTGGAAATGGAGGCATCAACCCACGAGCCCAGGCGCACGTCCCGGCACCTCGAATAACAAAAGGCCCGGCTTCGCCTCCTCCAGCGCCCCGAGCCCGGCCCGATCCCACCACGCCGACCGGACGGCTGCCATCCTGCCGGGATTCCGGGATAGTAAGATGAAAGCGCGCGGACTGCCAGTATTTTCCTTTCCTGTGGGGCGCACCGCCTGTTTTCGGGCTGAGTGATTCATTCGGCGACTCTTGCAGGCTGGGACTTTCCAGGGGCAGACTGGACAACACTGGTTCGATGAGGTTCTTCCGATGAAGGGATCAACGAAGGCGCTGGCGATCATTCTCGGATGGACCTCGGTTGCCTGGGCAGCCCAGCCCGCCGCCCTCACGACGCTGCACGCCATCCACGCCCTTTCTCGACCAGATGCCCAAAAAGGACTGCCCGTCGCTTTCGAGGCCACCGTTACCTACTACAACAGCAGTGACGTCGACCTGTTCGTTCAGGAGGGAACCGAGGCCATCTATGTGCAGACCAAACCGAATCAGGATCTGGCTCCCGGCGATCGCGTGCTGGTGCGAGGAAAGACGCGGGACAGCTTCCGCCCGGATGTGCTCAGCGACAGCGTAACCCGGCTTCACCCCGGCGCCCTGCCCATGCCCGTGCCGGCCGGCTTTGGACAGTTGATCCGCGCGGAGCTGGACTGCATGAGAGTCACTGTCCGCGCCACCGTCCGCAGCGCTGACGCAGTGAACTTCGAGAATATACCCGGCGTTTACCTGAAGCTGCTCATGGACGGGGGTTCTATTGACGCGACGGTCCTCGGCAGCGACGCCGGCATGCTCAAGGAACTGCTGGACGCCGACGTGGAAGTCACCGGGGTCGTATCGGGAGAATTCGACAGCAAGTCGCAGCTCACCGGCATCCTCCTCGAAGTCTCCACGTTTGCGGATGTGAAGATTCTGAAGCGCGCCCAAACAAGTCCAGACTCGCTCCCGGTCACGCCCATGGACCAGGTTCTGTCCGCCTACCGCGTGAACGATCTGTCGCGCAGAGTTCGGGTCCAGGGAACCATCACGTATTATGAGCCTGGTTCGGCGGTCGTGCTTGAGGACGGCGCGAAAAGCCTGTGGATCTCGACCCATGCCAGTGATCCTATGCGGATCGGCGATGTAGCCGAAGCAACCGGCTTTCCCGACGCTCGTTATAGCTTCCTGGCCCTGACCGACGGCAAAGTCCAGGACAGCCACATCTTCAAGCCCATCCCACCGCAACCGTCGACCTGGGGCCATCTGGCTACCTGGAACAGCGGTAGCCCCGAAGGCCATCAGAACGATCTGGTCTCCATCGAGGGCCAGGTGGCGGCCGCGGTCCGGGAGGACTCGCAGGACGAGTTTGTTCTGGCCTCCAATGGCAAACTCTTCACCGCGATCTACCGCCATCCGCTCACCAACGGCACGCTTCCGCCGATGAAGCAGGTTCCGCTGGGAGCCAAAATCCGCGTCACCGGCATCTGCATGGTCGTGCAAGCCAATACCATCAATCCTGCCCAACAAGAGGTGCCCTTCAATATCTTGCTCCGTTCCTTCGACGATGTTGCGTTGGTCGCCGAGCCTTCCTGGCTGAGCGTGCGCAACCTCATCCTTCTCGTCGGCTTGCTCCTCGCGGTGGTCATCGTCGTGGGCGCCAGGGGATGGTTCATCGAGCGCACGGTGCGCCGCCAAACCGCCACATTGGCCTACATCGAGCGCCGCCGCAGCCGCATCCTTGAGGACATCAACGGCTCCCGTCCCCTCGCCGAGATCATCGAGGAAATCACTGAGCTGGTCTCCTTCAAATTGAAAGGTGCGCCCTGCTGGTGCCAGATCGTCGACGGAGCGCTACTGGGAAACTGCCCGCAGAAACTCTCCGCCCTGCGCATCGTCCAGCACGAAATCCCCGCCCGCTCCGGAGCCGCGCGCGGCACCCTCTTTGCCGCCTTCGATCCGCTCACCAAGCCCTCCCCCATCGAATTGGAAGCCCTCACCATGCCGGCTGCCCTGGCCACCCTGGCCATCGAGACTCGCCGCCTCTACTCCGACCTTCTCCGTCGCTCCGAGTTCGACCTGCTCACCGACATCCACAACCGCTTCTCCCTCGACAAGCGTCTCGACGATCAGATTGACGATGCGCGCCAGAATGCCGGCATCTTCGGCCTCGTCTACATCGACCTCGACGGTTTCAAGCAGATCAACGACCTCTACGGCCACCAGGTTGGAGATCTCTATCTGCAACAAGCGGCGGTCCGCATGAAGCGCCAGCTCCGCTCCGTAGATACCCTCGCCCGCCTCGGCGGCGATGAATTCGCCGCCCTGGTCCCGGTCGTGCGCAGCCGTGCCGATGTCGAGGAGATCGCCCTCCGCCTCGAACGCTGCTTCGACGGCCCTTTTGAGGTTGAGGGCAACATCCTCCATGGTTCGGCGAGTGTGGGCATCGCCCTCTACCCCCAGGACGGCAACACCAAAGACAGCCTCCTCAATGCCGCCGACGCCGCCATGTACGTCGCAAAACACAACAAACGACAGATCGCAACCGCGCTGGCCGGTCACCAGAATCCCAAACTCACACCCAAAGACCCCGCCTGACAAAGCCCCGGCCTGGTTTTCCTCCCGGCACTCTGGGCCGCGGCGGACTCCACGCCTTTCCCACCCCGCCCTGCGGCCACGTCCACCGCCGCGCCGCGCCCTCCAGGCATTGGCTTTTCTGTGCACTGAAGTGATTCATGCGGCGAGTTCTGCCGATAGAAACTCTCAGAGGCCAGAGAACACGACACTGGTGCGACTGGATTCTGCCCGATGAAGAGATTGATCACCACATTCGCCATCGCCCTCGGATGGGCCTCCGCGGCCTGCGCAGCGGCGCCAGCCACCCTCACCACCCTGCGCGATATCCACGCCTTGGGCAATGCCGGGGCCAGCAAGAGGCTGCCCGTAGCCTTCGAGGCAACGGTCACTTACTACCGCGGGTATGAAAACATGCTGTTTGTCCAGAACGGCGACGTGGGCATTTATGTGCGGGCGCCGATGGATGCCAGGCTGGTTCCAGGCGATCGCGTGCTGGTGCGAGGAAGAACGCAGGACAGCTTCCGCCCCTTTGTGATGAGCGATAGCGTAACCCTGCTCCGTCACGGCGGCGTGCCCAAACCGGTGCCAGCCAGCTTCGATGATTTGATTCGCATGCAGAGCGACTGCCTGCTGGTCACGGTGCGCGCGGTGGTCCGCTCCGCCGATCCGGCGTGGGGCGCGAATGGGCCCACCTACCTGCAGATGATCACGAACAAGGGTTACGTTGACGCGGTCCTGGACAGCGACGATGCGAGCGCGCGCAAGGAACTGTTGGATGCCGAGGTCGAGGTCACCGGGGTTGCTACGGGAAAACTCGACGGCAAGTTGCAGGAAACCGGAATCAAGCTCTACGTTCCGACAATTGCGGACGTAAAGATTCTAAAGCGCGCCAGCGCGAATCCACTGTCCCTGCCGATGACTCCCATGGCGGAGGTCCTCACCCGCCGCAATGTGCATGATTTCACTCCAAGAGTGCGGGTGCACGGGTCCATCACCTATTACCAGCCCGGTTCGGTCGTTGTGCTGCAAGACGGAGCCTGGAGCCTGCGAATCATGACCCAGTCCAACATTCCTCTCCGCATCGGCGACCTGGCAGATGCCACCGGTTTTCCCGACGTGCAGGACGGCTTTCTGGCCCTGACGCATGGCGAGATCCGGGATAGCGGAATCCAAGCGCCCGTTCAGCCGCTGCCGTCAGCCTGGCAGCAACTGTCCTCGAGCAATCACATCTTCGACCTGGTCTCTCTTCAGGGGCGGGTCGTGGCGGCGGTTCGGGGATCCGCGCAAGACGAGTTTGTCCTGGCCTCCGACGGCCACCTGTTCTCCGCCATTTACCATCACCCGGATGCAGCCAGCCATATTCACCTTCCGCCGATGAAGGAGATTGCGCCGGGCTCCAGAATCCGTGTGAACGGCATCTGCATGCTCAAGGATTCCAATCCATTCAACGGCCCCCTGCCATTCGATATTCTGCTGCGCTCCTTCGACGACATTGAGGTGGTCGCCAGGCCTTCCTGGTTGAACGTGCGCAACCTCGTCCTCATCGTCGGCTTGCTGCTCCTGGTCGTGGTCGCCGTGGGCGCCAGGGGATGGTTCATCGAGCGCAAGGTGCGCTGCCAAACCACCGCATTGGCCTACATCGAGCAACGCCGCAGCCGCATCCTTGAGGACATCAACGGCTCCCGTCCCCTCGCCGAGATCATCGAGCAGATCACTGAACTGGTCTCCTTCAAGCTCCATGGCTCGCCCTGCTGGTGCCAGATCGCCGACGGGGCGCTACTGGGAAACTGCCCGCAGAAACTCTTCGCCCTGCGCATCGTCCAGCACGAAATCTCCGGCCGCTCCGGACCCGCGCGCGGCACCATCTTCGCCGCCTTCGACCCGCTCACCAGGCCCGCCCCCATCGAATCCGAAGCCCTCTCCATGGCCGCTGGCCTGGCCACCCTAGCCATCGAAACTCGCCGCCTCTACTCCGATCTCCTCCGCCGCTCCGAGTTCGACCTGCTCACCGACATCCACAACCGCTTCTCCCTCGACAAGCGTCTCGACGCCCAGATTGAAGAGGCGCGCCGCAAAGCCGGCATCTTCGGCCTCATCTATATCGACCTTGACCACTTCAAGCAGATCAACGACCTCTACGGCCACCAGGTTGGAGATCTCTATCTGCAGCAAGTGGCGCTCCGCATGAAGAGCCAGCTTCGCTCCGTCGATACCCTCGCCCGCCTCGGCGGCGACGAATTTGCCGCCCTCGTCCCGGTCGTGCGCAGCCGCGCCGATGTCGAGGAAATCGCCCAACGCCTGGAACGTTCCTTCGAAGAGCCCTTTGCCGCCGAGGGGTACGTCCTGCAAGGTTCGGCCAGCATCGGCATTGCTCTCTACCCCCAGGATGCCGTCACCCAAGATAGCCTTCTGAGCTTCGCCGACGCCGCCATGTACAAGGCAAAAAATACCAAGAGGCAAATCGATCAAATGCTGGCCGACCCCAGGAATCCCGAACCCACCCGAACACTGCGCATAAATGAGGCCCGGCTTGCGCCGGGCCCCGTGAGCTGAAAGAAAGAAATGTTGCCGGGTTGGCTAGCCCTACTCGGCCGCCATTTCCTCGGCCTCGCCTTCCTGCCGCATCAGTTCCAGTTCGCGCTCGGCGGCTTCGATCTCCGCACTGACCTCCTGCTGCACGCGCGCCGCCGCTTCCTCCAACTCCGGCGAGAGCTGAACGTTGCGGTAGTACTCCAGCCCCGTGCCCGCCGGAATCAGCCGTCCCACGATCACGTTCTCCTTCAACCCGCGCAGGTTGTCCACCGCGCCGTTGATGCTGGCCTCGGTCAACACGCGCGTTGTCTCCTGGAAGCTTGCCGCGGAGATGAAGCTTTCGGTCGAAAGCGACGCCTTCGTGATGCCCAGCAGCAGCGGACGCCCGATCGCCGGACGGCCCCCGTTGGCCAGAACCCGCTCGTTCTCCTCGCGGAAGCGGAACCGGTCCACCTGCTGCTCCAACAGGAAATTGGTATCGCCCACTTCGTCGATCCGCACCCAGCGCAGCATCTGCCGCACAATCACTTCGATGTGCTTGTCGCTGATGGCCACGCCCTGCAGCCGGTAAACCTCCTGGATCTCGTTCACCAGATAAGACTGCAGCTCTTTTTCGCCCAACACCGCCAGAATGTCGTGCGGGTTCAGCGGCCCATCCATCAGCGGGTCGCCGGCGCGCAACCGCTCGCCTTCCTGCACGTTCACGTGAATGCCCCGCGGCACCGAGTATTCCTTCTCGTCGCCGTTGTCCGCCGTCACGTAAATCTTGCGCTGCCCCTTCGACACTTCGCCGAAGCGAACCACGCCGTCGATCTCGCTGATGATCGCCGTCTCGCGCGGCTTGCGCGCCTCGAACAACTCCACCACACGCGGCAAACCGCCCGTGATGTCCTTGGTGCGCGTGCTCTCCTTGGGAATCTTCGCCAGCACGTCACCCGGCCCCACATCGTCGCCGTCCTGAATCATCAGGTGAGCGCCGCGTGGCAGCAGGTAGCGCTTATGGCCCTTCGAGTTCTTCACCACAAACGCCGGCTGCCGCTTTTCGTCCGGGCTGTCGGCCACCACCCAACGCGAGAGGCCCGTCACTTCGTCCACCTCTTCGTTCAGCGTGATCCCTTCCTGCAGATCCTTGAATTGCACCGAACCGCCGATCTCGGTCAGAATCGCGTACGTGTACGGATCCCACTCCGCCAGCAACTGCCCCAGCTTCACGTGCTCGCCGTCCTTCACCCGCAGGCGCGCGCCGTACACCACCTGGTAGCGCTCCTTCTCGCGGCCGCGTTCGTCCTGGATCGCCACCGAACCCGAGCGGTTCATCGCCACCAGCGTGCCATCCCTGCTCTCCACCGTGTTCAGGTTGATGAAGCGCACAAAGCCGTTGTTCTTTGCGTCCAGGCGCGACTTGTCTGACACGCGGCTGGCCGTGCCGCCCACGTGGAAGGTACGCATCGTCAACTGCGTGCCCGGCTCGCCGATCGACTGCGCCGCAATCACGCCGCAGGTCTCGCCCAGCTCCACCATCCGCCCCGATCCCAGGTTGCGCCCGTAGCACAGCGCGCACACCCCGCGCCGCGACTCGCACGTCAGCACCGAGCGGATCTTTACCTTCTCCTTGCCGGCGGCCTGAATCGCCGAAGCGATGTCCTCGTCGATGCCCTGGTTCATATCCACCACGATGTTGCCGTCGTAGTCCTTGACGCGCTCCAGCGATACGCGGCCGATGATGCGGTCGCGCAACTCCTCGATGATCTCGCCCGATTCCACGATCGAACCCACGTAGATGCCTTCCACCGTGCCGCAGTCGTACTCCGTCACGATCACATCCTGGGCCACGTCCACCAGCCGCCGCGTCAGGTAGCCGGAGTCGGCCGTCTTCAGCGCCGTATCCGCCAGTCCCTTGCGCGCGCCGTGCGTCGAAATGAAGTATTCGAGCACTGTCAGCCCCTCGCGGAAGTTCGCCGTGATGGGCGTTTCAATAACCTCTCCTGACGGCTTGGCCATCAGTCCCCTCATCCCCGAAAGCTGCCGGATCTGCTGCTTCGAACCGCGGGCGCCCGAATCGGCCATGATGTAGATCGGGTTCATGGCTCCTTCGTCGTCCGCCTTCCTCATGTTGTCGAACATCTCGTCGGCTACCTTCTCGGTAACCGCCGACCACATCTGAATCACTTTGTTGGAGCGCTCGCCATTGGTGATCGCGCCGTCCATGTACTGCTTCTGGACCTCGATCACTTTCTTGTCGGCTTCGTCCACCGTCGTGTACTTGCTGTCTGGAATCACCATGTCGTCCAGGCCCACGGAAAGCCCCGAAAGCGTCGCGTAGTTGAAACCCAGCGACTTGATCCGGTCCAGCATCCCCACCGTCACCTCGAGCCCCAGGTTCTGGTTGCAGTAGTTCACCAGCTGCCCAATGCCCTTCTTCTTCAACAGCCCGTTGACGTACGGCATACCTGCCGGCAGCGAGTCGTTCAGAATCACGCGCCCCACCGTCGTCGAGATGTACTCCTTGTTGAAGTCCACCGGCTCGGTGTGCGTCAGATCCTGGTCGTCGTACGCCGTGGTCATGTCCAGCACCTTGCCCGTAAAGCGCAGCCGGATGGGCGAAAGCGTCTCCACTTCCTTGGCTTCCAGCGCCATCAGGATCTCTTCCGTGTTGGCAAACACCCGTCCCTCGCCCTTGGCGCCCTTCTTGGCCTTGGTCAGGTAATACAAGCCCAGCACCATGTCCTGCGTGGGCACCGTGATCGGCTGACCGGAAGCCGGCGAAAGAATGTTGTGCGACGCCAGCATCAGCACGCTGGCCTCGATCTGCGCCTCGGGCGACAGCGGAATGTGCACCGCCATCTGGTCGCCGTCGAAGTCCGCGTTGAACGCCGTGCACACCAGCGGGTGAATCTTGATCGCCTTGCCTTCCACCAGCACCGGCTCAAAGGCCTGAATGCCCAGGCGGTGCAGCGTGGGAGCGCGGTTCAGCAGCACCGGGTGGTCCTTGATCACTTCCTCAAGGATGTCCCACACCACCGGCTCCTGCATCTCCACCATCTCCTTGGCCTGCTTGATGGTCGTGCAATGTCCTGTCTGTTCGAGGCGATGATAGATGAACGGCTTGAACAGCTCCAGCGCCATTTTCTTCGGCAACCCGCACTGGTGCAGCTTCAGCTCCGGTCCCACCACGATCACCGACCGTCCCGAGTAGTCCACGCGCTTGCCCAGCAGGTTCTGCCGGAACCGCCCCTGCTTGCCCTTCAGCGTATCGCTCAGCGACTTCAGCGGCCGGTTGTTCGCGCCCCTCAGCACGCGGCCGCGGCGGCCGTTGTCGAACAGCGCGTCCACCGCCTCCTGCAGCATGCGCTTCTCGTTGCGCACAATCACTTCCGGCGCGTGCAGGTCCATCAGCTTCTTCAACCGGTTGTTGCGGTTGATCACGCGTCGATACAGATCGTTCAAATCCGAGGTCGCAAACCGTCCGCCATCCAGCGGCACCAGCGGGCGCAGCTCCGGTGGAATCACCGGCAGCACGTCCAGAATCATCCACTGCGGCTTGTTCGAGCTCTTGCGGAATGCCTCCACGACCTTCAGCCGCTTGGCATACTTGATCTTCTTCTGCACCGAGGTTTCGGTCTTCATCCGCTCCCGCAGCTCGATGCCCAGTTCGTCGATCTGCACGCGCTTCAACAGTTCCTTGATCGCCTCGGCGCCCATCATGGCCTTGAAGCCCGAGGGCCGGAACTGCTGATCCAGTTCGCGAAACTTGGTTTCGTCCTTGATGATCTCGCGTTCCTTCACCGGCGCATCGCCCGGATCGACCACCACATACGACTCGAAGTACAGAATGCTTTCCAGATCGCGCAGCGAAATGTCCAGCAGGTGCCCGATCCTCGACGGAAGGCCCTTGAAGAACCACACGTGCGAGCACGGCGACGCCAGCTCGATGTGCCCCATGCGCTCGCGGCGTACCTTGCTCACCGTCACTTCCACGCCGCACTTGTCGCAGATCACGCCGCGGTGCTTCATGCGCTTGTATTTGCCGCACAAACACTCCCAGTCGGTCACCGGTCCAAAGATGCGCGCGCAGAACAATCCGTCGCGCTCCGGCTTGAAGGTGCGGTAGTTGATGGTCTCTGGCTTGGTTACCTCGCCATGCGACCAGCTGCGGATCTTTTCCGGCGATGCAAGCATGATGCGGATGGCGTCAAAGTCGGTAATAGGGCTGGTAAGCTCAAACGGGTTCGAACGGAACAAGGCGACCCTCCTTGGCGGGCCTTTCGGCGACTCGCCGCGGCTTTTCCCGGGATTTCTGAAGGATCCTTCCTTCCCGGGAGGCGGCGTTTACCGCTTTCAAGAAGGATCCTAGACGACAACTACTAGCTTTTAGCTCTCAGCTTCCAGCTCTTTCCGTGCTTGAAGCAATTTCGTGCCTTCCAGCTAGAACGAATCTCCACTTTGCATCGCTGTGAATTCAACCTCGATCAAGCTGAAGGCTGAAAGCTGACAGCTTAAGGCTGTCTTCAATCGGCAACGGATGCCATCTCGGGCGCCGGCGCCTTGCGCACCATATCCGCGCGCTTGATCAGCTCCACGTCCAGGCACAGCGACTGCAATTCGCGAATCAGCACGTTGAACGACTCCGGAACGCCCGGCTCGATCGCCGCCTCGCCCTTGACGATTGCTTCATAAATCTTCGTCCGGCCATACACGTCGTCCGACTTCGCCGTCAGCAGCTCCTGCAGGATGTAGGCCGCGCCATAAGCCTCCAGCGCCCACACTTCCATCTCCCCGAACCGCTGACCGCCGAACTGCGCCTTGCCGCCCAGCGGCTGTTGCGTAATCAGCGAGTACGGTCCGATCGAGCGTGCGTGAATTTTGTCGTCCACCAGGTGCGACAGCTTCAGCATGTAGATGTAGCCCACCGTCACCGGCTGCTCGAACTGCTCGCCCGTCATGCCGTCGTAGAGCGGCGTCTTGCCCGAGGAAGGCAACCCGGCCGAAGCCAGCAGCGCCTTGATCTCGCTCTCCTGCGCGCCGTCGAACACCGCCGTCCCGAACCAGATGCCGTTCTCCATGCCGGCTCCCACGCGCAACAGCATCTCGTCGTCCAGCTCCAGCAGTTGCCGCAGCGTTGCCGTTCCGGCGAACTCCTTCTTCATCAGCTCGCGCGTATACGCCGCATCCGTGTTGGCCTTGATCAAATCGGCAATCTTCTTGCCCAGCGCATGCGCGGCCCAGCCCAGGTGCGTCTCCAGAATCTGGCCAACGTTCATGCGCGAAGGCACGCCCAGAGGATTCAGCACAATCTCCACCGGCGTTCCATCGGGCAGGTACGGCATATCCTCTTCGGGCAATATGCGCGCAATCACGCCCTTGTTGCCGTGACGGCCGGCCATCTTGTCGCCCACGCTCAGCTTGCGCTTCATGGCCACATACACCTTCACCAGCTTGATCACGCCCGGCGGCAGCTCGTCGCCCTTCTGCAGCTTTAGGATCTTCTCGTTGGTGATCTTGCGCAGCACTTCGATCTGCCGGGAAGTCATCTCTTCGATCTCGTCGATCTGCTCGTTCACCCGCGGGTCCTTGTCGGCGTAACGAATCCTCTTCAGGTTCTTGGTCGAGATGCGCTCGATCGTCTCCCGGTCAAGAATCGCACCCTTGGTCAGCAAACGCTTGTTGGTCCGCTCGTCGTGCAGGTCGGCCAACACTTCCTTGGCGCCCAGAATCCCTTCCAGCCGCTTCAGCCGCTCATCGGTCAGAATCCGGATCTCGTCGCCCAGGTTCTTCTCGAGCTTGGCCACGTACTCGGCCTCGATCAGCTTGGCGCGCTCATCCTTCTCCTGACCCTTGCGGCTGAAGATGCGCACGTCCACCACCGTGCCCTCGATGCCCGGAGGGCAGGTCAATGAAGCGTCGCGCACATCCCCGGCCTTTTCGCCGAAGATCGCCCGCAGCAACTTCTCTTCCGGCGTCAGTTGGGTTTCTCCCTTCGGAGTCACCTTGCCCACCAGGATGTCGCCGTGCTTGATCTGCGCGCCGATGCGAATCACGCCGCTCTCGTCGAGATCCCTCAGCGCATGTTCGCTCACGTTCGGTATATCGCGCGTAATCTCCTCGGGACCCAGCTTCGTGTCCCGCGCCTCGATCTCGAATTCCTCGATGTGTACCGAGGTGTAGTAGTCCTCGCGCACCAGCCTTTCGCTGATAAGGATCGCGTCCTCGAAGTTGTAGCCGCGCCAGGGCATGAAGGCCACCAGCACGTTGCGTCCCAGCGCCAGCTCGCCGTGCTCGGTGCACGGTCCGTCGGCAATCACCTGGCCCTTCACCACTCGGTCGCCCTCCCGCACCACCGGCTTCTGGTTGATGCAGGTGTTCTGGTTCGACCGCTTGAACTTGATCAGCTGATAGATGTCCGATCCCACCTCGCGCGAAAGCTGCGTCGGATGATGCTCGCCCTCCACGCGCACGATGATGCGCTCGGAGTCTACCGAGTCCACAATACCGTTGCGCTTGGCCAGGATCACGGCGCCCGAGTCGCGTGCCGTCACGCCCTCCATGCCCGTGCCCACCAGCGGAGCCTCGGCCACTAAAAGAGGAACAGACTGCCGCTGCATGTTCGCGCCCATCAGCGCCCTGTTCGCATCGTCGTGCTCCAGGAACGGCACCAGCGACGCGGCCACTGAAACAAGCTGCTTCGGGCTCACGTCGATGTAGTCCACCTCCGCCCGGTTCACCAGCACAAAGTTCCCCTGCCGCCGCGCGTTCACCAGGTCCTCGGTAATCTCGCCCTTCTCGTTGAACTCGATATTCGCCTGCGCAATGGTGTGCTTGTCCTCTTCCCATGCCGAAAGGTAGAAGCTGAACGGAATCTGATCGATCTGCCGTTTGCCGGCCTTCTTCAGCCCTGCATTCAGCCGCGCCGCCTCTTCCTTCTCAATGTGATCGCCCACCCGCAGGCCGCTCTCGCCGGCGTTCACGATCTCCACAAAGTCCAGAATCCGCGAGTCCTTCACCTTGCGATACGGCGACTCGATGAATCCATACTCATTGATCCGCGCAAAGCAGCTCAGCGAGCTGATCAGCCCGATGTTCGGCCCTTCCGGCGTCTCGATCGGACAGATCCTCCCATAGTGCGTCGGGTGTACGTCGCGCACCTCAAAGCCCGCGCGTTCACGCGACAAGCCGCCCGGCCCAAGTGCCGAAAGCCGCCTCTTGTGCGTAATCTCCGACAGCGGATTGGTCTGGTCCATGAACTGCGAAAGCTGGCTCGAACCGAAGAATTCGCGAATCGCCGCCATCACCGGCTTGGCGTTGATCAGGTCGTGCGGCATGGCCGTCGAAAGCTCCTGATACACGCTCATCTTCTCCTTGATCGCCCGCTCCATGCGCACCAGCCCAATGCGGAACTGGTTTTCCATCAGTTCGCCCACCGCTCTCACGCGGCGGTTGCCCAGGTGATCGATGTCGTCCACCATGCCGATGTTCTTGCGCAGCTTCAGCAGGTACCGGATGGTCGCGTAAAAATCCTCCGGCGTCAGCGTGCGATGATCCAGGTGCGTCGCGTCCTGGTTCTCATACAGCTTGATGTTGAACTTCAACCGCCCCACGCGCGAGAAATCGTACTTGCGCGCGTCGAAGAACATTCCCTCGAACAACGCCGTCGCCGTGTCCAGCGTGGGCGGATCGCCCGGCCGCAGCTTGCGGTAGATCTCGATCAGCGCTTCCTCGGGTTTTCTGACTGAGTCCCGCTTCAGCGTGTTGGTAATGATGTTGCCCACGTCGTCGCGCTCCGGGAAGAACACTTCGAAGCTCGCCGCGCCGCTCGACAGCACCTTGTGCAGCCGGTCGGCCGTCAACTCGACGTTGGCCTCCACCACCACTTCGCCGGTATTCAGATCCACCACATCGGCCGCGGTCAGCGCGCCATCCAGCTCCGCCGCCTCCACCTCCACACGGTCGATCGCCGCCGCGCGCAGGCTTTTGAGCGTGTGCGGCGTAATCTTGCGTCCGGAGTGCGCGATCTCCTCCCCGTTGTGTACCACCGCGTGCGCCGGCTTGGCGCTCAGCAGGTGCGTGCTGGCCTTCACATCCTGCGGCACCGCCGAGTACAGCTTGCCGTCGGCAATGTGCAGCCGGTCCACCGTGTAAAAAGTCTTCAGTATCTCTTCGTCCGAGCGCAGAC
>JBEKZJ010000047.1:0-33232 GCA_049509995.1 Occallatibacter sp.
GACCGTAAGTACGTAGGTAACCGGAGGGGGTGTGGCATAGTTGGCCGTGACCGTGGTATTGGCGGTCATCGATACCGTGCAGGTGACGGTGCTGGCCGAGGTGCAGCCGGTCCACGAGGAGAAGGTATTGCTGCCCGAAGTCGAGGGCGCGGTCAAGGTCACCGAAGTGCCTGAATTATACGTGCGGGTAAAGCTGGTCGTGCCGTTGGCGGCGCTGTTGTTGTCGGCCGGGGAGACGGTGATGGCCACGCCGCTGGCGGGATTGGTGGAGTCGACCGTAAGGACATAGGTGGTTGGAGGAGGGGGTGGTGGCGGGCTGCTCGACGAACCGCCGCAGCCGGTCAGGCATCCCAAACCCAGGCTGAGAGCCATGGTCCACGTTGCGTGAACAAGAAGCCGTTTCATGACATTTCCTGTGGTCGATAGAATCGAACGCTCATCTTCTTCACGTACATAATACGGCCTCCTCGGCAGAACTTGTGGGTCGATTATGGTATTGGGAGCCGTCCTGACCTGACAGAGGACTATTTCCATGGATTCGTACGTTCGGAAGCGGTTAAAACGTCCGGTTTCCGCGCGAATCCTGTTGTTGAGACCCTCGACCTGGCAGCCCGGCCCTTATGAGGCTAACGCGCGCACCGCGGAGACACCGGCGCCGAGGAGGGCGGTTTGGTCGTCTTCGGGGAGAATTTCAAGCGTGAAGCTTTGCAGGGAGCTCATCTTGACCATGGATTCGATGTGGGGGCGAAGGATGGAGAGATCGAGAAAGCCGACGTTGTGGCCGGTGAAGTAGAAACGGCCGGGGCCGGCGAGATGGATGAAGGAGGCGGTGGCGGCGGCCAGAGCGCGATGCCAGAGATCGACAAACTCGCGGCAGCGCTGGTCGCCGTGGCGGGCGTTGGCGAAGACTTCTTCGGGTTCGAGGTCGAGGAAACGGAGGCGCATGGCGCGGTAGCCCATGATGCCTTCGAGATGGCCAATGCCGCCGCAGCCGCAGAAGCGCTCCTTGGGGTCGAGCGTGACGGTGACGTGGCCGCCCTCCCAGACGCCCTCGACGTAGGGCCAGCGGCCGTAGCCGATGCCGTTGCCGATGGTCCAGACGCGAGTGAGCTTGTTGAGCTGGCCGCGGGTGGCGGCGACACCGGCGGCGATGGCGTCGGCGTCGTTGGCGATGTGAACGGGAGCCGTGATGGCGCGGGCGGACAAGGCCCGGGTGAGTTCGTCGGCGAGGCGCATGCCTTTGATCTGTTGAAGGTTGGGCGAGTCTTCGACGACGCCGGAGCGGATGATGCCCGGAACGGCCACGCCGATGGCGTCAACAGGAACGGTCTCGCTGGAGGCCAGGGTGGCGATTTGCGTGGCGAGCAGTTCGACCAGCTCGCTGCCGGGGATGGCCGAGAGCGCGTCGAGCTCGTCCGTGTCGGTGGGATAACGGAGGAGGCTGCCGGTGAGGCGCTGGTCCTGGAGGCGGCCGGCTACGATGTGTTCGGTGATTACGACGCCGATGGCAGTGGTCATTCAAGGCCCTCCGAGCTTTCAGCTTTCAGCTTTCAGCTTCTAGCTCCCAGCTTTTTAATTGCAATTGGAAGCCGCGTCAAGACACCCTGGATTCCGTCTTGCGGAATGCATTATTTCGGCTAGCCGGACTGGTAGCGGTTTAAGCGGCCGATGCCGTTGAAAGCGGCGGCCTTGTAGCACTCGGCGAGGGTGGGGTAGTTGAAGACGGTGTCGATGAAGTAGTCGACGGTGCCGCCTAGGATCATGACCGCCTGGCCGATGTGGACCAGTTCGGCGGCGCCCTCGCCGATGATGTGCACGCCGAGGACCTTGCGGGTGTCGCGATGGAAGACGAGCTTGAGGCGGCCGGTGGTGTCGCCGCGAATCTGTCCGCGCGCGGTCTCGCGATAGTAGGCCATGCCGACTTCGTAGGGAACATCCTCGTCGGTCAACTGCTCCTCGGTCTTGCCGATGAAGCTGATCTCGGGGATGGTGTAGATGCCGTAGGGATAGAAGCTGGGGTTGGAGGAGGTGCGGAGGTCGTTGAAGGCGCGGGCGGCGGCGATGCGGCCCTGCTCCATGGAGACCGAGGCCAGTGAGGGAAAGCCGACTACGTCGCCGACGGCGAAGATGTGGTCGACCTTGGTCTTGTAGTTCTCGTCGACGGGGATGCGGCCGCGATTGTCGGCTTCGAGGCCGGCGGCGGCGAGGTTGAGCTCGTCGATGGCGCCCTGACGGCCGACGGCGTAGAGCAGGGCGTCGCCGGAGACGCGTTTCTTGCTTTCGAGATTGGCAACCACGGTGGAGTCGGGGAGCTGTTCGACGCTGGCCACCTCTTCGCCGAGGCGGAGGGTCACGCGGCTGTCGCGCAGGTGGTAGCTGAGGGCCTCGATGATCTCGCGGTCGGCGAATTCGAGGAGCCGGTCGCGCTTTTCGATGAGCGTGACGCGAACGCCCAGGACGGCGAACATGCAGGTGTATTCGACGCCGATGACGCCGCCGCCGACGACGATGAGCGAGCGGGGCAGTCCGGGAAGGTCGAGAATCTGGTCGCTGTTGACGATGGTGCGGCCGTTGATGGGGACTTTGGCCGAGTCGGCGGGTTTGGTGCCGACGGCGAGAATGATGCGGTCGGCTTCGAGAGTGGCGTCGCCCTGGGGGCTCTCGACGCGGATCTGGTGGGGGTCGACAAAGCGGGCGATGCCGTGGACGACGTCGATGCTGTTGCGCGAGAGCTGGGCCTCGGTGACGTCCACCTCGGTTTTGACGACCGCCTGGACGCGAAACGCCAGATCGGCCATGGTGATCTTTTCCTTGACCTTGTAGTTCATGCCGTAGAGGGAGCGGTAGTTGTAGCCGGAGAGGTGCATGACGGCTTCGCGCATGGTTTTGGAGGGGATGGTTCCGGTGTTGATGCAGACGCCGCCGACGACGGAACGGGCCTCGACGACGGCCACGCGCTTCTTCATTTTGGAAGCGGCCACGGCGGCGCGCTGGCCTGACGGACCGGAACCGATGACGATCAGGTCGTACTTGACGGCGCTCATGCGAGAGTCTCTCCCCGAGGCAGTTCTAGAGCGGTTCTCCAATTCACGTGCCCTTGCCAACTCTGTGCAAGGTGGCTTTTGCTCCCACCCCACCGAGAAGGACCTATCGCTGGGGCCGCGGCCGGAGAAAACCACTCAGCAGCCGTGCTTCCGGGGTAGAGCAATTGGAGAACCGCTGTAAGGGTTGGATGCGGCGCGCGCTACCGGGAAGCGGCGATGGTCCTCAACCGGAGGCTACCACAGCGCGCAGCGGTTGGAGAGGACGGGATGGTTTGAATGCGGAGAAAAGGGCGACGGCTGAGGCGGGGGAATGAGAGGGCGGCGGCAGACCGGGGTTCCCAGCGACGGATTGTGGTCGCTGGGAGCAGATCTGGGGCCCGGCTGCCGCCATCTTGGGGAAACCGATAATGCGAGCTACGAGTGGGCGGGTCGCAAATTGGGCTGGAACGCGGGCTGGCTCTTGCCGCCAAATGTTCCGCCGGACTGACTCCCCCCTTCCAGGCGGAATTGACGGATCATGCCGTCCAGGTCGCTGGCCAGGGAGGCGAGGTTCTTGAGTGCTTCGACGGCTTCCTCGGCGCCCTGGGCGGTTTCGACGGAGAGTTGGGAGATTTGGCCGGCGGACTCGGAGATTTCGCCGGAGGCGGCGGTCTGCTCGGTGGCGGCGGTGGCGATGAGGTGAATCTGGTGTTCGACTTGTTTGGAGGATTCGATGATGGCCTCGAGGCTGGTGCGGGCGCGGGCGGTTTCATCCATGCCGGATTCGACGGCGGTGCGGCTTTCCTGCATGACCTGGAGGGTTTCGCGGGTCTCTTCCTGGATGCTGCGGATGGTTCCGGCGATCTCCTCGGTGGCGCCTTTGGTGCGCTCGGCGAGGCGGCGGACCTCGCCGGCGACCACGGCAAAACCGCGGCCGTGTTCGCCGGCGCGGGCGGCTTCGATGGCCGCATTCAGAGCCAGCAAGTTGGTTTGCTCGCTGATCTCCTGAATCACGTTGACCACCTTGCCGATCTCCTCGGAGCGATGGGCGAGGGAGGTCATCTTGTCGGAGACGGAACTGGTGGCAGCGGCGATTTTTTCCATGGTGGTGGCCGCGTCCTGCATGACGGCGCCGCCCTGATTGGCGGTCTCGGCCGACTCGCGGCTGGCGCTGGCGGCGTTTTCGGCATTGTGGCTGATTTCGCCGATGGTGGCGGTCATCTCCTGGGCGGCGGCGGCAATCTGGTTGGTCTTGCTGGACTGGGTGTGAGCGTTGCCGGCGCTCTGGACGGAGCGGGCGCTGATCTCGGTGGTGGCGGCGGAGAGGGTATCGGCCGCGTGGGCCACCGATTGCAGGACGCTGCGCATGGAGGCGACGCTAGTGTTGAGGGCGGTCGCGAGGCGGCCGATTTCATCGGCGCCGGACTCGTCCATGTATACCGTCAGGTCTTTCTCCGCCATGCGTTCAAGGGCGGCCGTGGCGGCTTGCAGGGGTGGGACAATCAGGCGGGTGAGCATGGTTCCGGTCAGTGCGCACAGCAGGACGATCAGGAGGGTAACCCCGGCGTTGATCCAGGTGGAGCGGCTGCTGGCAGTGGTGGCTGTCGAGCTCTTCTCCATGCCGAGGTTCGCATAGCCCTGGAATCCGTTGTCTGCCGCCCCCAGGGCTTCTGCCAGCGACGCCGCGACGGCGTCTGACGAAAGAAGGTCCAACGCATCCCCGGTCTTGCCGGCGGCCAGCAGATTGATGCCGCGATCACTGGCATCCTGATAAGCCTTGATGGATTCCATGAACTTCTCGTAGTGACCGCGCTCTCCAGGGATGATGAGGGGCTCCATCGCCTTCAGCGCATCCTGGTACTGGGCGATGGCCTTCTGGCGCTTGGCGCTGTGGTCCGCCTTACATGCAGGCGTCTGGCACAGCATCATCTCGAGAACCTCCCGGCGTTCGACATTGACATCAGTGCGGATCTCGCCGATGTGAATCAGGGAGGGAAGGCTGCTCCCACTTACCGACGCAGTGTCTGAGCCGATGCCGCGGAAGGTGACAAACGCGTAGGCGCCCAGCAGGATGCAGAGGCCGCAAACAATGCCGAAGGCGAAGTTGAACTTGCGGGAGATGGGAAGATTGCGGAGCATGGACATGCGAGGAGCCCTTTCTCAAGCGGTTCGTGGACTTCATCGGCGGGAAACGGCTGGACTTGAGTACTTTCGTTTGGATCGGCAGCAGCGAGAGACCGGCAGGGCGCCGGAGCCGCAGAGACGCATCCGTGCGCGCGTACTTGCTTGTTCAAATTGCAGTGAATCGATATTCTTGGGACCGCCCGGGTCTCCCTGCGGGGGGGCGTGCCGGAAATGAGGTTGCCCATGTGCGGATTGCGAATAAATGTGCTGTGCAGGTTTGCGGCGTTGGCGCTGGTGGTTCCTGTTTGCCCGGCTCTTTGCCGGCTGATGGCGCAGATGGCGCCTGCGACGGCGCCGGCCGCTGCTCAACAGGCTGCTCCAGCGGCGACTCCCTCGGTTCCGGCACGGGTCACGCCCACGCCGGAGATGTTGGCGATCCAGGCGGCGTCGGAGAAGGATCATCAGCGGATGATGGACCTGCTGGGGATCAAGGAGTTGCGGCGCGGGGTGGACGGGGACGCGAAATCGCCCCATGCGGCCAACTACGACGAGACGAAAGCGGACATTTATCCCAACCTGCCCGATCCGCTGGTGCTGAAAAATGGCAAGCGCGTGACGTCGGCGAAAGTGTGGTGGACGAAACGGCGTCCGGAGATTGCGGAGGACTTCGACCGCGAGATCTACGGGCGGGTTCCGGCGAATCTGCCCAAGGTGACGTGGAAGGTGGTGAGCACCACCCAGGAAAAGAACGGGGATGTGCCGGTGGTGACCAAGAAGCTGCTCGGGCATGTGGACAATTCGATCGATCCACAGATCAAGGTGGACATCGATCTGACGCTGAGCACGCCGGCGAATGCCACAGGGCCGGTGCCGGTGGTCATGGAGTTCGGATTCAGCCGGGAGTTCATCGCGCAGTTGGCCAAACGGTTTCCGCAGTTTGCTCCCAAGCCCGGCGACGGTCCTACATGGCAGCAGCAGGTGCTGGCGCGTGGGTGGGGCTACGCGGAGCTGGTTCCGACCACCTACCAGGCGGATAACGGAGCCGGGCTGACCGAGGGCATTATTGGATTGATGAACAAGGGGCAGCCGCGCAAGGTGGACGACTGGGGCACGCTGCGCGCATGGGCCTGGGGCGCGAGCCGGGCGCTGGACTACTTTGAGACGGACAAATCCGTGGATGCGAAGCAGGTGGGGCTGGAGGGCCATTCGCGGTACGGGAAGGCGACGCTGGTCACGATGGCTTTTGAGCCTCGGCTGGCGATTGCCTACGTCAGCTCCTCCGGGGAGGGCGGCGCAAAGCTCTACCGGCACATCTTTGGCGAGCAGGTGGGCAACGTGGCGGGAACCCAGGAGTACCACTGGATGGCCGGGAACTTCCTGAAGTACGCGGGGCCGCTGACGGTGGGCGACCTGCCGGTGGACGCGCATGAACTGATCGCACTGTGCGCGCCGAGGCCGGTGTTCATCTCCGGCGGCGCGACGAACGGCGATGGGTGGGTGGACGCCAAGGGGATGTTCCTGGCGGCGGCGGGCGCGGGGCCGGTGTACAAGCTGCTGGGCAAGAAGGACATGGGAACCGAGGAGTTTCCGCCCATGGAGACGGCGCTGATCGATGGGGACGTGGCCTTTCGCCAGCATTCGGGCGGGCACACGCCGGGGCCGAACTGGCCGACGTTCCTGACCTTTGCGAGGCGGTATCTGCATGCGCCCGGGACGGCGGCGGCGGCAGGCGTGGCGGCGCCGGCTCCGGCGCACCTGACGGCGGAGCAGGATCATCAGCGGTTAATGGAGCTGCTGGGGATCAAGGCCCTGCGTCCTGGCGAGGAGAAGGATGCGAACTGGGACGAAGCCAAGGCCAACGTGTACCCCAATCTGCCCGATCCGCTGGTGGAAAAGAACGGGAAACGGGTGACGACGGCGGAAGAGTGGTGGAAGGAGCGGCGGCCGGAGATTGTGGAGGAGTACGACCGGGAGGTTCTGGGGCGGACTCCGGCAAACCTGCCCGAGGTGAGCTGGGAGGTTGTGAGCACGACCAGGGAAACGATGGGGGATGCGGCGGTGGTGACGAAGAGATTGGCGGGGCATGTGGACAACTCAAGCTACCCGCAGATTACGGTCACGATTGACGCAACGCTGACGACGCCTGTTCACGCGGTGGGGCAGGTGCCGGTGATCATGGAGCTGGCATTCGCGGGCGAGTACGAAGCGTCCTTGGGCCGGCCGGTCTCCGATACCAGTTCGGGTGCGCTGGGGGACTACGGTCAGACATGGGAGCACCAGGTGCTGGCCAAGGGTTGGGGATTCGCGGTGCTGTCTCCCATGAGTTTCCAGGCGGACGACGGAGCGGGACTGACGGAGGGGATTATTGGATTGATGAACAAGGGACAGCCGCGCAGCCTGGAGGAATGGGGTGGGCTGAAAGCCTGGGCGTGGGGTGCGAGCCGTCTGCTGGACTACCTGGAGACGGACAAGAGCGTGGATTCGAAGCAGGTGGGGATTGAGGGTCACTCGCGGCTGGGGAAGACGGCGCTGGTGGCGATGGCGTATGACCCGCGCTTCGCGGTGCTGTACAGCAGTTCGTCGGGCGAGGGCGGTGCGAAGCTTTATCGGCACATTTATGGGGAGCCGCTGAGCCATCTGATGAACAGCCAGCTCTACCAGTGGATGAGCCCCAACCTGCTGAAGTATGCGGGGCCGTTAGCCCCCGGAGACCTGCCGGTGGATAACCACGAACTGATTGCGCTTTGCGCGCCGCGGCCTGTGTTTGTTGGTGCGGGGTTGATGGCGAAGGATGAAGCGGGCAAGCCCGGGGATGGGTGGGCGGACGCACGGGGGATGTTCCTGGCGGAAGTGGGCGCGGGGCCGGTCTACCGGCTGCTGGGCAAGAAGGACCTGGGGACGACGGAGTTTCCGCCCATTGAAACGGCGCTGATCGACGGGGATCTGGGGTTCCGGCAGCACTCCGGGGGGCACACGCCGGCGCCGAACTGGCCGACGTTTTTGGAGTTTGCCAGCCATTATCTGCATGGGTCGGGGGCCATCAAGACGGCGTCAACCGATGGGTCGCACGGAAAGTAAAGGCGCTTCCGGTCATTGTTGCAGAAGGTGCGCTATTGAATTTGGATTGCCGATTGTGGCAAAGTTCCAGTATGAACAAGGGTTCCGTCATCGAGACGCTGCGGCTGCACGAGCCGGAGTTGAGGGCGGCCGGCATCGTCCATCTGCGCCTGTTTGGGTCGGTGGCGCGCGGGGAGGAATCGGCCCAGTCCGACATCGATCTGATGGCCGACTTCGACCGGTCGATGCGCCTCTCCCTGGTGGGCATGGCGCACCTGGAGAACCGGCTCAGCGACTTGCTCGGCGTGAAGGTCGATCTTTCTCCGGCGCGATCGATGAAAGAGGCTGTGCGCGCACGAGCCGTGCGCGAGGCCATCCATGCCTTTTGAGGAAGCCAGATCCCATTTCGGCGACATTCTTGAGAGTATCGCGCTCATCGAGCAATTCGTCCGGGGGATGGACCTCGAGGCCTATCAGTGGGACGACAAGACTCAAGCCGCGGTCGAGCGTAAGATGCTCATTATCAGCGAGGCGGCCATCCGGCTGAAAGACGAAGCCGAGGCGCTCTGTCCTGGTGCGCCGTGGCGCGATATTCGCGGGATCGGCAATTGGCTGCGGCATCAATACGACCGAGTCGAAGTCGAGACAGTCTGGAACACAATCCAGGATGATTTGCCGCCTCTCAAGGCGGCCGTTGAAAAGGTTCTTGCTCCGCGCGAACCTTCTTCAGGGAATTGACTGACGCGCATCCCGTCTCCCGCCTGCACGGCGGGACAAGGCTCACAGCGGCTTCGACATGACAATGCAGTGGCATTCGGCGCCGGATTTGAGGGGGCGGGACGGGCTGAATGCTTCGGTGCCGGTTTCGATGTAGCCGAACCGGCGATAGATGGGCAGCAACTCGGGACGCAGGCTGAGGACGGTGATGTCCACGGCTTCGCAGCCGTGACGGCGTAGATGATTTTCGGCGGCTTCGACGATGAAGCGTGCGAGGCCTGTGCCCTGATGGGCGGGGTCGACGGCGAGCTGTCCCAGGTAGCCGCGGGCGCCGCGGACTTCAGTGTAGACGCAGCCGAGTAGCTGGCCGGAGCCGATCTCCGCCACCAGAATCTCTCCCTTCCGCATCATGGCGGCGAGGCGGGCGTCGTCGGTGCGCGTACCCTCAAGAAAGGTTTCGATGGAGAAGGCGGAGTTGATGAGGAGGATGAGGCTGGATTTGTCGGCATCGGTCGTCAGACGTACGCGGATAGGTAAGCCAGAGCCGGTAATGGAACGTGGTTGGTCGGTCATACGCTCTTAACAGGGCAAGCAACCCGGATTTGCCAGAAACCCATACGCGTATTTTAGGGCTGTTCAGGCGGGACTTTTCCGCTGCTCACGGGCGGCGTGATCCAGTATTGCAGGAAGACGAGATTCAGAAAGCGGTTGAATTTGAAGCCCACTTCCTGGAGGCGGCCAACGCGCTGAAACCCCAAGCGTTCGAGGAAGCGGAGGGAGGCTGCGTTTTCCGAGTCCACTCCGGCGATCATGGTGTGTTTTCCGAGCGCCTTCGCTCGCACGATCAGCGTCTTCAGCAGCTCCGTTCCGATCCCCTGGCCCCGCGATCCGGAATCAATGTGCACGGTGCCCTCAACTGTGAAGCGGTAGCCGGGCCAGGAGCGGAAGTCTCCGAAGGTGGCGAACCCGGCAATGCGGCTGCCGCCGGTCGCCACCAGCATCGGGTACCCTTGCTTCTGCCGCCCCCGCCACCACGCGATCCTATCCTCCCGCGTTGCTGGGCGGTCATTGTAGATCGCAGTGGAGTTGGTGAGGATTTCGTTGTAGATTGCAGTGATCTGATCGAAGTCTGCCAGGACTGCATCTCGTATCTGCATTTTCTCGCTCCCCTCCCCGCCGAGAACGCCGTTTACCATCCTGTTACCAGAATTGTAAGGTTCGGCAAAGCATTGACGGCACGGTGCACGGGCCGTAGGCTCATAGCATGGAATTCAAGGTAAGCGAGCTGGAGCGGGAGCCGATCGAGTTCGAGGTGGAACTGGCTCCGGGAACGGTGGATTTGGGCGAGGAGGCCGAGCAGGTTGGGCAACTGGCTTCGGCGGGGCGGGCGGAGGTGCTGCACGAGCATCGCGGACCCAGGGATATTGTGGCCGACATCCGGCTCAAGGGGCGGTTTCAAGGGAATTTCCAGGTTCCGTGCGCGCGGTGCGTGGAGCCGGTGGAGATTCCGCTGGAGGCCGACTTCGACCTGATCTTCAGGCCGGCGAGAGCGGATTCGGAGGCTCCGGAACGGTCCATTACAGCGCCGGAGACGGAAATCGGGTATTATCAAAAGGACAGTCTGTTGCTTGAAGATGTGCTGCGTGAGCAGGTGCTTTTGTCCCTGCCGGTCAGGACGCTGTGCAAGCCGGACTGCAAGGGACTTTGCCCGCGCTGTGGTGAGAACCGCAACAGTCAGGCGTGCTCCTGCGAAGAGGGTCCAAGCGACCCCCGCTGGGAAGCGCTGGCTGGGCTCCGCGGCCGGATCAAGTCCTGAACATAACCCCCAGAGATTGAGGGTGTTGAAGCCCATGCCGGAAGGCAGCCTAGGGGCCGTGAGGCCTGAGGGCGGCCGGGATCCAGCCAGGAGTTGGCTGGGGCTTCAGATACGAAAGGAATTGTTGTCATGCCGAATCCGAAGAGGCGCCACTCGACGCGCCGGACCGCCAATCGCCGCTCCCACGACTTCCTGACGGCTGTGGGAGTATCCGAGTGCCCGAATTGTCACGAGAAGAAGCTGCCCCATCACGCCTGCCCGAAGTGCGGCGCGTACAAGGGCCGTGCGGTTCTGGACATCAAGGAAGCAGCCAAGTAGACTGAGCACCGATGCTCATCGATATAGTGCTTGACGCCGTAGGTTCCGACAAAGCTCCAGAGCCAGAGATCCGGGGGGCGATCCTCGCCTGCCGGAGTCTGCCTGTGCGGGTCCATCTGATTGGGCCGGAGGGGGAGCTGCGCGATCTTCTCGACGAGCATCTTGAAAACGAGGATTTGCCCATCGTGATCCACCATGCTTCGGAACGTATCGGCATGGAGGAGAAGGCGGCGCACGCGGTGCGGACCAAGAAGGACAGTTCGATCCGCGTGGGGCTGAAGCTGGTGCGCGAGGGCAAGGCGGCGGGATTTGTGACCGCGGGCAATACCGGCGCGGCCATGGCCACTGCCAAGATGGTCCTGGGCGCGCTGCCGGGCGTGGACCGGCCGGCGCTGGCGACGCCCATGCCCAGTTCCAAAGGAAATCCGTGCGTGCTGCTGGATGTGGGCGCCAACGTGGACTGCAAGGCGCAGAACCTGGAACAGTTTGCGGTGATGGGCGAGATGTATGCCCGGACGGTGCTGAAACTTTCCCAGCCGCGCGTGGGTCTGCTGTCGATCGGCGAAGAAGAGACCAAGGGCAACGAGCTGACCCGCGAGGCCTTCCCGCTGCTCAAGGCGCTGCCCATCAACTTCATCGGCAACGTGGAGGGGCGCGACATCTTCAGCGGCCGGGCGGATGTGATTGTGTGCGACGGCTTTGTGGGCAACGTGGCGCTGAAGACCAGCGAGGGAGTGGGCCGCTTTGTGCGCGATGTGCTGCGCGAGTCGCTGACGCGCACGGTGACCGCGCAGGTGGGAGCGTTGCTTTCGCGGCGCGCATTCAACGACTTCCGCCGCCGGCTGGATTACAGAGAGTATGGCGGAGCGCAACTGCTGGGGGTGCGCGGCGTGTGCATCATCGGCCACGGCTCCTCGAACGACGTGGCTATCTTCAACGGGATCCGCGTGGCCTACGAGTTTGCCAAGGCGGGCACCAACGCGCGCATCGAACAGGAGTTTGCCAGCAGGCCGAAGCGCGCCACGGCAGACCCTGAAACCAGCGCCGAAACGACGATCGAGTAGGGCCCGATGCCTGCCGATTCCAGCCAGAATTTCCCGCTTGACGCAAGCGTGCTCGATCAGTTGGCCTGTCCGGCTTGCCGGGGCGCCTTGCAGCTGGATGGGGCGCGGCTGGTGTGTGTTGCGTGTGGGCGCGGGTATCCAATCGTGGATGGGATTCCGGCGCTGATTGCGGAGCGGGGTATCAAGAAAACAACTCTTCAAAATGACTCGATGCGAATTCCTGGGAAGGATGCTTCATAGAGTCTCCGGTCCAAAGTGAGTAACGAATAACCGCGAACCGAGGCGTGCGCTCCTATCAGGAAGTCCGTGAGGATACGGCGGGGCAACAACCCTGTACTTTCCACTCTTCGTTGGACATAGCTTTGGAAGGCGATTCCAGCCGCGCGCCATACATCCTCTTCAAAGCGCCAATCCAGTTCGATGCCTCCGACGCTGAAGAACGCGTCGAGAGCGGGCTGTGTTCTTGCGGGAAGGCCCAGCAATTCCGCATACACCGGGCCTGAAACCACCAGCCTGCTCGATTTTCTGGAACGCTCGATCGCGTCTCGCGCGCTCTCGTTGAGGCCTTGGTCCTGGTTGAGCAGTGCAATCACAACGTTGGTATCAAGCGAGACTGTCGTCGTACTCATCGTAGCCTCTGAGTTCACGCATATAGGCCTTTAGGCCTTCCCGGCCTGGGGCCATACCAGGGACGCCAATCCCTCGCCATTTCTCGAAGACGTTCTCATCGGTGTCCCGCACCAGTCGAATGCCGCCTTCCTGCTGCTCGAAACGCAGGTGATCGCCGGGCTTGACACCCAGGGACTTGCGAATTGCCACAGGAATGGTGATCTGGCCTTTGCTCGTCACTTTGGCATGGATGCCTTTGGCGGGGAGGGATTGCGCCGGTACGGCCTTTGCAGAAACGGGCATGGTCGATGGCTCCTTACCTTTTTCACTATACGCCTTACTTCTCTGTTTTCCAAGCAGACGAACCGAGGCACACGACACTCATCGCCGGTGATGGAACGGGAGCACGATCATCATGGCGAAGCCGATGGCCGCGATGAGGGCAAGGGCGATGAGGCTGTAGATGAGGGTGAGGCTGGGGCCCTGGGAGGGTTTGTCCTCAGGATCGGCTTCGGGGACTGCGGGATGGCGCTCAGTTTCGGGGACTGCGGACTGGCTTTCGGGATCACTCATATTTCAGCGACTCCACGGGATCCAACTGGGCGGCGCGGGTGGCGGGCACGGTGCCGAAGATGACACCCACCAGCATGGCCGAGGTGAGAGCAATGAGGACGGACCAGGGGGAGAGGGGAATGGCATAGTCGGTGAAGAAGCGGACGGACAGCGGCAAGGCGAGGCCAACAATCGTGCCGGCGATGCCACCGGTCAGGGAGATGATGACGGCCTCGGTAAGAAACTGGAGTTTGATCTCGCGGCGAGTGGCGCCCAGGGCCTTGCGGATGCCGATCTCGCGGACGCGGGCGCGGACGCCGGCCAGCATGATGTTCATGATGCCCACGCCGCCCACCGCCAGGGTGACGCAGGCCACGGCCACCAGCAGCAGGGTAAGAGCGTCCATAATCTGCCCGGAAACGGTCAGGTACTCCTGGAGGGTTTGCGTATTGTAGATGGAGTCGGCACGGTGGCGCGCCTGGACGATGCGCTTGATCTCCTTGGCGGCGGCGGGCACCTCCTCCATGGTGCGCATGGAAAAGTAAATCTGCTTCACGTTTTCCGATCCGGCGAAGTAGCGGCCCACCGAATAGGGAATCAGGATGGTCTGGTCCTGAATCTCCGAATTGCCGAAGTCGGTCACGGCCTCTCTGAAGACGCCAATGATGGTGAAGGGGATGCCGAGAATCTCAAAGGTCTGGCCGACCGCCGCGTCGGAGCTGCCGAAGCGTTCCCTGGCGAAGAGTTCGGTGACCACGGCACACTTGATGTGAGCTGAGTCGTCCTCGTCGTCGAAGAAACGGCCCACGGGCACGAGCAGGTTGCGGATGTTCTGGTATTGCGGGCTTACGCCCAGTACCAGCGTATCCTTGACCACTCCACCGCCAAAATTGATTCGGTCGTGCATCTCCAGAACGGGCGAGGAGTACATGACGCCAGGCAACTTGTCCACCACGGCCTTTTCGTCGTCGCGGGTGAGGGAGTCGCTGTAGAGCACGCGCTCCGCGGCAGTGGCGCCGCCGCCGGCGTATTCCAGCTCGACCGAGTTGGTCTCGATCTTCTGCAGTTCTTCCCTGACGTATTGCTTGCCGGTCATCCCGATGGTGATGACCAGGATGACGGATGCGGTGCCGATGACCATGCCCAGCGCGGTGAGTGCAAAGCGCATCTTGCTGGCGCGGAAGCTGTCCATGGCCAGCTTCAGCGTCTCGCTCATGAGCATGGTGCGGCGGGCGCTCAGGAGCGTTTGTTGGAAGGCGTGTTGGCGGTCATGGTCGATGGGATTCATGGGTTCCTATGAGGAAGATGCGCGAAGGCGTCCCGCGGCTTCCATAATTGGCGTCTTCAGCGCAAATCTGCTTGCGGACCTGCTGCTTGCCGGCATAGGTTTCAAGCCACTTGAGTTCCTCGCGCAGCTTGATGTAACCGTGCCAGGGGTTCTTAGGCAGGCCGTGGCCTTCGCCGGGAAAGACGAGAAAGCTGTGCGGAATGCCCAACTGCTGGAAGGCCCGCTCCATGGTGCCCCCCTCCAGATAGCTTACGCGTATATCGGCGCCTCCCTGAACCAGGTGAGTGGGGGTTTCTACCTTGTCAAAGCGAAACAGGGCAGCCTCGGACTGGTAAATCTGGGGATTTTCCCAGGGCTGGCCGCCCAGGTACCAGGCGTCGTCCCAGGTTTCGTCGTCGTTGCCCCAGTTGGCGGCGTGCTCCACGGCTCCAGCGCCAGTGACGGCAGCCTTGAAGCGGGTGGTCTGGGTGATGAGCCAGTTGGTCATGTAGCCGCCGTAGCTGTAGCCGCCGATGGCCAGGTGATCGGGGTCGGCAAGGCCGTCCTAGACCAGCGCGGCGACACCGGCCAAAATATCGCGACCGGGATGAGCCACAGGCGATCCGCCTTGGCCGATTCGCTCTCCGGTCCGCCGCCTGCTCCGGCCGCTTCGCCAGCCATGGCGCGGTCGCTGACGAAGGCGATCCACGTGCCGTCCGGGCTCCACTGGGGGTTTTCTCCGCTGCCCGAGTGGGTCAGCGGATGCAGGCCGGCCGGCGCGGTCCACAGCCACAGGTCGTGCCGCCAGGTGCTTGCCTTCCAGTCGGGGCTCTGGGTGGCGATGACTGCCGCTGAGCCGTCGGGCGAGAGGCGAGCGCCGGTGATTTCAGTCGTGTTCAGAAACTCATCGAGAGTGATGGCGGGCTTCCCGGTCTGGGCGGGAGAAACAGCCGGGAGGAGGCAAAGGATAGCGGACAGGGTGATCGAAAAGAGTCGGAGACGCATAACAGAACTATAACCGCGCGTAACATTCTCCTGTGGATAAGGGGCTTTCGAGGCTTTCAAATATCCCTGCCCCCACAATGTAGAATGGCCTCGTTTAACTTGGGGCGCCTTCCCTGAAACGGAGGAAAGAGCGGCGATGAGCGCGGAAGCGGAAGCGAAGACAGTTGTGGTGAGCGGAGATTTCACCCTGGATTGGAACCTGGCGCGCGGCCGGGGGCCGGAGGCGTTAAATCGTGTGTGGGAGGCGGCGGTATGTTCCCGGCTGCGGTGGCAGCGTGGAGGGGCAGGGCTGCTGGCCGATCTGATCCAGGGTGTCGCCGACCAGATCCGCAGCGAGGCGGCTTACGAAGTCCGGCAGCCGAAAACGCCGCGGCGCACCGGGGGCCCCGAGGATTCCAGGATTGGCCCCGAGGATGCGCGCTTCCATCATTCTTTTGCTTCCTGGATGCCATTTGACTATGCCGCGAAAGGCTCCAAGGCAGCCAAGGGGCACGAAACGGAGAAGGATGCCTGGCGGGTCGCGGAGTTTGAGGGCGTGAACCAGTGCGTGAGTACGGAGACCGCGGGAGACTGGGCGCAAGTGGCGAACGACGATCCCAGCGCAGAATTGGTGGTTCTGGATGATGCAGCTTTGGGATTCCGCTCCATGCCCGAGCTATGGCCCGCCAGCCTGACGGCGCCCGGCAGCCACCCCTGGGTACTGGTGAAGACGAGCCGTCCTGATGCCAAAGGAGACCTCTGGAAGCACCTCGCGAAAAACCACGCCAGGAAGCTCATGGTGGTGATGACAGTGAACGATCTACGCCGCACCCAGGTGCAGATCAGCCACGAGCTTTCCTGGGAGCGCACGGCCCAGGATTTGGTATGGGAGCTTACCTACAATCGCGGTCTGAGTACCCTTAATAAGTGCGCCCATGTAGTGGTCTCGTTCAACGCCGGCGGAGCATTCCTTTATTCAAGGGACGCCGAGGAACAGAAGTACAGTCTGCTGTTCGATCCCGAAGTGGTCGAGGGCATGTGGGAGAAGAGTTATCCGGGACGGATGGTGGGCTACTCCTCCTGTGTAACTGCCGGCATCGCGAAGCAAGTGATGCTTGCGCCTGGGAATCCCGACCTCCAGCATGGAATCTGCGCGGGACTTATGGCGCTGCGCAGCCTGCATCGCGAGGGCTACGGCCAGCGCGGCGCCCCGGCAGCCGCGGTCGAGATCGAGTTTCCGGTCAAGGCGGTCGTCGCCGCACTGAACTCCGGGGACAATCCCTACAAGAGAGCGACTGTGCCGATGCGGATGAGCGACAAGTATTGGACCATTCTCGGCGACCGGTATTCGAGCGATCTTGCAGCGCTTGCGGGCAAGGTGGTTTTGAATGGGCCGGAGAAAGCGCTTGAAGGAGTGCCGCTGGGCCGCTTTGGAGAATTGCTGACCGTGGACCGGCAGGAGATCGAAAGCCTGCGCAGCATTGGCTCGCTGGTGAGCGAGTATGTGGCGCAAAACCGTGCGAAGAACCCCTTGTCGATCGCCGTCTTCGGGCCTCCCGGATCGGGGAAGTCGTTCGGGATCAAGCAACTCGCGATGTCGCTCCGCCCCGGCGAGATAGAGATCAGGGAATTCAATCTGTCGCAACTTCGCTCCTTCGATGAGCTGCTGTCGGCCTTCCACCAGGTGCGCGACATCGGACTCGGCGGAAAGATTCCGCTGGTGTTCTGGGACGAGTTCGACAGCGATTTTGAGGGCACTTATGGATGGCTGCGCTACTTTCTTGCGCCGATGCAGGATGGGGCATTCAAGCAAGGAGATCTGCCGCATCCGATCGGCAGGGCAATCTTCGTGTTTGCCGGCGGGACAAGCTGGACGTTCGACGGTTTCGGCAAGAACGTGGACGAGAACCTGCAGCGCGCGGCCAAGGTGCCGGATTTTGTCAGCCGGCTGAAGGGCTATCTGAATGTGCTTGGCCCCAACCCGCGGACGGACTTGGACGATCCGCACTATGTGTTGCGGCGCGCCATCCTGTTGCGTTCGATGCTGGAGCGGAGCGCCAAGCACCTGCTGCAGAACAAAGTGCTACAGATCGATGAAGGCGTGCTACGCGCCATGCTGCTGACCAACATCTACAACCACGGAGCGCGGTCGATGGAGTCGATCATCGCCATGAGCCAGCTCGACGGCAAGACCCGGTTCGAACGCTCCAGCCTGCCCACCAAGGCGCAATTGGATCTGCACGTCGACGGACAGAACTTCCTGGCGCTCGTCCACCAACTTGAATTCGATGACGAGACCGTGGAACGGATGGCAACGGTGGCGCACAAGATCTTCTGCGACGAACTGTCGGCACTCGGCTGGAAATGCGGCCCCGAAAGGAACGACGAAACAAAAGAACACCCTTCGCTGGTGGAGTTCGATCGGCTCCCGGAGGACGAGAAGAAGCAGAACCGCGGGCAGGTGCGGGATATTCCCGGAAGGTTGGCTTACGCCGGATGCAGTATCGTGCCGATGCGCGGAGGCGACCGACCCTTCGTCTTCCCCCCCGACATGCTTGAGGAGTTGGCCTGCATGGAGCACACGCGGTGGATGCGCCAGAAGGCGAACGATGGATGGTGCTATGCGGACAAGAGGGAAAATGAGAAAAGGCTGCACAACTGCCTGCTTCCTTGGCACAAGGGGGGACTTTCAGAGTACGCAGGCTTTGCCGAGGGTCTCGGAGACAAGGAGCTTCCCGAAGAGGAGAAGGACAAGGACCGGACAGCGATTCGAGGTATTGCCAGGATTCTTAATGAAACCGGCTACACCATCGTGGGAGCGCGAGGCACGGCTGGAAAGTCAAAGAAAAACGAACATACCGCGACTGGAACTTACCAGGTGACCTGGCAGGACGAATAGCGCTGTCGCGGCCGTTGGCGCGCGGATGGGCCGTTGCGGCGGCGCGCCAGCGATATGCCGAATGGAAGGCGTTGTTGCTGCGGCCAGGGCAAGGCGCATGCTCTGCGACGTTGAGTGGAATGGAGGGGGTAAGTCAATGAAGGTCTTCCCGCTGTGCGTCAGTAGCGAGTTTCAATCGTATTGACTATGGCCGCGGTTGAGCACTGCAAAGGAGTCTCCCCACACCTGGATAATCGGACGATTCTGCTCCCGGGCGTATTGGACGATCTCGGCCGTGCCACCGCGGTCGCCGGACGGCTGGCCGTCCCAAACAGCGATGAGGACATCGCAATGATCTACCACGTACCGGCCCACCGCGGCGTAGGCATCGCGGCGCAGTTCAGCCTGGGCAGCCGGATCGCGGCGGTCGTCCTGGATGCGGTGCGTTCGCAGTGAAAGAGGCTTACTGCATCGGCTGAGCTGGAATTGATTATCCAGGAGGTGTGGCAGGAGATCACCAAGTCAGACGCCAGGCTGCCGAAAGAAATCCTGGACGATTTGTGCCGCCACCGGTGGCCGGGAAACGTGCGCGAGCTGCGGTCGGTGCTAAGTTCGCTCAACTATTTCTTTGGAACGAAGGATCTGAAACGCGAGCACCTGAGCGCGGTGTTCCAGCATTTCGGGCTGGTGGCGGGTTATGGCCGGCGCGAATTCGAGGCCGGCGAAACTGTCTTGTTGCAGGTGGAATGCCTGCGAAAGATTCGCCGGGCCGATGATGCGATCCATGCCTGCGAGCAGGAATTGAAAACCTTGGCGGATGGGCTTGGGCTGAGTGGCGCCGCGCGCGACTCGCTGGCGCGACTGCGTGTGGAGATGCAGGCGCTGATGCGAAGCCGGCTGTACTTCGGAAGCCAGCAAGCCTATCAGTCGGTGTCGCGGGTGGAGGAGAATCTCGGGCAACTGCAGGCGATGGCGCCGGAGGATACGCGCGGACTCTCCCGCTTCTGGCGAAGCACGTTGGCGCCGGACATCCAACAGGCAGTCGTCCAGCTTTTTGGGGAACTGCAGAGGTTGCGCGAACTGACGGGAGCGAGCGCCATTGGAAAACCCGTTACCGGTTAGGGAACTCAAAGGCTCGCCGTGGAGCAGCCGCGCAAAGCGCCGGTGCGATTTGGCCGAAGATCGCTTTTGGCCGCGGATGCAGGTCCGACCTTTCCAAACTGGCCTGCGAGCGGTACAATTCGTGCGAATCAGTGCCGACAAAATGAGACTCCCGCTAAACGCCTTACTTCCCTGGGAATCACGATCGGAGATGGGGAATGCCAGTTAGGAAACCGTTTTTGTCGTACAAGTTCGTTGACCAGGAGTACGAGTTCGCCAATCAGAAGTTTGTCGACTGGGTCTATTTCATCCTTTCAAAGCAAGGGATCAACCCTTTCTACTGGCCCCTGCATGGTCGAGCTGGCGATCTGAACGAAGAGCTTGCGGAAGCGATCGATGGCTGTGACGGAATGGTGGCTCTTCTCGGCGACATATGGGGTGGAACGCAGGCGCTGGAGATTGAGCATTTCCTGAAGCACCGGAAGGGATGCCCGTTCGTTCCCGTGCAACTGGTCGAAAACCTGCCGGCTGACACGCTTTCCGTCCTGAAAGGCATGACCTTTGTCCGCGCCGTCGTTCTTGACCACAGCTATGACTTCGCGCGGGATCTGGCAGAACAGATCGTCGGGCTGTTGGGATTGGCGTGGGTTCCGGAAGATGGCTTGCCCAATTGCTATGTCGTGGATAACGAGAAAGAGTTCCTGGAAAAGTTCCGCGATCATGATGAAGCCTTGCTGACTACGCTGCGAACCAAATGCGGCTGGACGCAATGGCCATCCATCGAGAAGAAACAGGCCGATTTAGAGAATCCCATCACCGACAAGAGCATCGGCACTCTCTCCGATGACAGCCCAAGAGTGCTGCTGGACGCGCGGAGGAATGCCCAGGCGCAGGGAGCCAATGAACTGACGTTGCCGGAGGCCCGGCCGCGGACGCGGCTGCGCTATCCACTTAAGAAAGGGGGCAGGCTGCGGGTTGGAATCCTGGTTTCCGGCGGCATCGCCCCCGGAATCAATGCCGTGATCGACGGCATCGTCTTGCGACATTCCCTCTATCATGAGCGACAGCGTGCGGCAGGCAGGAAGCATTCTATTGAAATCTTGGGTTACCGGGAGGGGTTCAAGGCGCTGTTGAGAGAAAGGGCGCTGGTGAGGGACAGTTTGTCTCCGCAACGACTGAATGCCTCTTCCGTGCGTGAGGTTGTTGAGGTCGGTGGCTCCTATCTTGGAACTTCGCGTGCCGATGAGCTTTTGCCGGGGACTGAACAGGATCGGGACGCGGAACTCGAGGCTGCGGTTGGGCGATTGAGCAAGGACGGAATCAACATCTTGTACGTCATTGGGGGTGACGGGAGCATGAGCTGTGCCCATGCCCTTTGGCATTATGCGCGGCGCATGAAGTACGATCTGTCGGTGGTGGGAATCCCGAAGGCCATGGACAACGACATTCTATGGGTGTGGCAGTCCTTTGGCTTCCTCTCCGCGGTCGAGGAGGCGCGACAGGCGATTCTGCATATGCATACCGAGGTCTCGTCGAACCCGCGCGTAGGTATCATCCAGTTGTTCGGCTCGGACTCGGGATTCGTTGCCAGCCATGCGGGATACAGCACGGCTTGCGACCTGGTTCTGATTCCCGAAGACCCAATGACCATGGATGAAATTGTCGCTCATGTCAGCGACAAGTTGATGGAAAGATATGACGACGAACAAAACAACGCAGGACCCTACGCGATGGTCGTGATGGCCGAAACTGCTCTGCCGGCGGATGCGAAGGACTACGTCAGCGACACGCGCGCGGGCCTTTCCAAGAAAGAACAGGAAGCTCTGGACAGCTTCTTGAAGAACGGCCGGCGGGTTCGCGGCCAGACGCCCGATGAGCTGCGCAGAGCCGGGCTGAAAATTGTCTCGAAGGTTTTGCAGGACCGGATTCAAAAGGAGTTGGAGCCTTCCGACTATTGGGAAGACTTCCGCGTGATCACCAACGAGCCGCGGCACCTGATCCGCTCGATTCCGCCCAGCGTGACGGATGTGATCTTCGGGGAGCGGTTGGGGGCTCTGGCGGTAGACAATGCCATGGCGGGCTACACCGATTTCATGGTCAGCCAATGGCTGACCGAGTTCGTGCTGGTTCCTCTGCCTTTGGTGGTGCTGGGACGCAAGCGGGTTCCCACGACCGGAATTTTCTGGAAATCGGTCGTATCGAAGACCGGCCAGCCGACCCGTCCTCCCGCAAAAGACAGCGCTCCGTAGGATACGCGCCCCCTCCAGGGTCGCACTGTCCATTCTGATTCAGAAACGGAGTTTCGCAATATCCAATTCGGGTTGCGCATACCTGGCCGATCCTGCCCCGGCCATGTGCGGCCGCTCGCGTCGATGCGCGAGATACTGCCACTTCCGCATCGATAACTCACCCATTCAAAGACCTTTCACGGCCGCAAATCTCAACCCGCTTCGATAACTCAACTTTATAACTCACCCGGTCCGCCCGTATCTTATTGAATCGCATAGGCCGGCTATCTGGCACGCGAATTGCACTTATGTCTTGCGGGGTCTGCAGGCTTTCAGGGGCCGCGGCGTGGGTTGTCCCCAGAGGGAGCGTGGCGCCATGGCGGGCGACATGCCTTGGGCTGTGCCGCGAATCAATCTCGCGGCGTCGATTCGTGATTTGTTGCATGAGGTGCGGCTCACCCGGGCCGGCCTTGTGGCGCATGTTGGCCGCCTCGATCGCATCGAGCTTGACCTGGTGACCCTGTTGCGGATCGGCGGCCACGGTGCGCAGGGCCGCGAGGGGCGAATCCAATTGAACGGCGTCGCCAGGGCAGAGGCCGGCCTCCGCCATGGCGACGATCAGGCTGGCGGCGACGAATTTGACAAACATCGCGAGCTTCGAGCAGAGGCTCTCTCCGCACAGGACATGGAGGCGGTGGTGGCCTGCGCACAGGGGTTCGTCCTTGGTGTGGAAGATTCCGCGGTCGCTGGTGGAATCCGATGAGATGGTGCGCTCGATGTGCGCGGCGCGCGGGCTCAAGGTAAACTTCAGGCCCCCGGAGAAGGACTCGAATCCTCCCGCGCCCGTGTAGACGATGCGGGTGACGAGGTGAGGAATGAGGTGCGGCGGGAGCGAGGCCGGCGACATGCGATGCAGATAGGACTCGTGGCATCCCCAGGTGGCGCCAGCGCCGGAGTAGTCCACGTTCACGCGATAGCCTGTCTGCAACTCCGGGGTGCGCTGGTCCGTCATCTTTTGAATCAGATTGAGCATGGTCCGGTGTCCGGCTTCAACGTAGCGCACGGCGTCCCAGGGGTTGGCGCACTCCGGCGTGGAGTACTCCAGGTGGAGGCCGCAATCAAGGTAGAGGCGCGCCGCGTTTTCAAGAAACAAGCCGGAGGAACTGCCGTCCTGCACATTGGGCAGCGTGGTGTGCGCCAGATCGAGCAGATGACGCACGATGATGCGGCGATCGGCGGCTTCCTGCCCCTGCATGGCGCTGATGGCGTACTCCGTCTCGACTCCGAGCAAACGTTCAGCCATGACTATTGGCCGCCTTGCTGCCTTCCGGCGCGCAAGAACGCTTCCGAGTTGCTTCCAGCCAGGGCGCGTTGGATGGCCTCGTCGCCGGCAGCGAGCAGGCGATCTCCCTGGGAGCGGAATTGCTGCAACAGGTCCGCGGAACCCGGATCGCCATCGCCCCCGGCCTGGCGGAGTTGTTGGTCGTTGAATCGCTGAAGAAAGCGCATTTGAGTATTCTCCTTGTTAACTTAGCTGGCAGCCAGCACATCATTGGGAGTCAGGGCATCATCGGGAGTTAGCACATCAAAGGAGCGGGATTTGCCGGCGGAAAGCGACTTCAATCCGTCAAGCAGGCCGGCGATATCGAGGGAGTTATCAAAAATGGGATGGGCCTCGGCCCACGTGAAGCTGAGCGGATCAGCCAGATCAAAAGTGCGGTAGGTAGGCCAGGAGTACCGGCCGCGCAGTTTGAACGTAATTGTGTCCCAATCGACGCTCACTATGCTGTCGGGGTCCGCGCGGCGCAGGAGCATCGCCCTGGTCCAGGCGCGCGTGTCCGCCGGCGGGTTGGCAGTGAAGTGGCCAATGCGCTCCGGGGTAACAAGTTGCTCGGCAAAGCCACTGGACTCGTAAGCCCAATACAAGCCATCGTTGTCGAGGCTTGAATACATGTGATCGATGACTTTGATTTCGGCCGAGTCCCAGTCGAGGTCGGGATGCCGCTCCAAGGCGCGCTCGATGGCCATCAGCTTCATGACCCAGTCGAGGCGGGGCGCCAGAGCCATCAGGTCGTCATTTGCAAACTTGATGAGCGTGTCTTCCCACAGCGCGACGATCTCATCGGCGCGAGGCACGATCCCTTCGAAGACGCCGCGGGCAGCGTGGCGCTTGACTTCTTCGAGGTAGGCGCTTTGCAGCTCCAGGGCCGTGAGGCGCACTCCGGAGATGAGCTCGGCGCGCGCCTTGAGCGTTGGATCGTGGCTGTAGCACTGGAGGGCGGCAAGAGGATCGTCAAGGATGAGGCGCGAGTTGACCAGGCCCAGTTCAAGCAGGGTGAGGATGAGTTGCATCGGCCCCACCCGGAAAAACGCGGAACCGTGCGCCAGGGCGCTGTCGAAGAAGATGACGTGCAGGCGCGCCGGCGCCGATGGGTCATCGAAGCCGCGCCGGCCGCAAAGCGCTTCATCGCGCGCGTTGATCAGAGGTCTGTTGTAGGTGGTCTGTATGCCTTGCAGGGTCTCGAAAAAGTCGGCGCGCTGGCTAAGTTGGTAGGGCGTGGAGGGCCGGCCATTCTCCGCGCCGACCTTGCCCTGTGCGGTAAGCAGAATACTCGAAACCTGGAACGAAGCCAGGAACTGAAGATAGTGCGCCTTGCGCCAGAAAATGTTGTCGAATGTGCGCCGGCCGATCATGAAATTCAGATGGCTGCCGTAGGAATTGCCTTGCCCGTCGCTGTTGTTGACCAAGACCTGTATGCGGTTGTCGCGGCGCCGGCCTTGGTTGGCATTATCGAGAGAGGTTCTCACGATACGGAGCATGGCGTGCCAGGCCGCGACGTGGTCGAACGCGCTGATGACTTCCAGCAGGCAGATTTCCACGTGATCGATGTCGATGTAGGCGCATCCTCCGTTGCTCGCAAGAAAGCGGCGGCTCACGTCTTGCGGATTGTAAGCCCGGTCGCTGGTGGTGGCGCAGGTTCCAGTGCGGCTGTCGCCCCCGCGCGAGGAACAGAGTAGGACGCCGTCCACCAGTTGTCCAGGTAGCCGGTCTGGCGGATGGGAAGGCCCTTGATCTCAGCCAGCAATGCGCGCGAAGCCTCGTAGCCAGTGCCGCGGGCGTGCTCTGCGCCGGCGATGAAATTGCCCAATTCAATATCGGCGCCGCACAGCGCGGGCAGGGCTTTGGCAATCGCGTTGGTGGCCGGATGTCTGCTCATTTCACGCCGCCCCCACGCGGTAACGGTGCGGATGACTGACCTTGCGCTCGACAAGATCCACGCGAACCACATCGACGTCCTGGGTAAATCGCGGAGATAATTCCTGGCGTTACGCGGGGTGAGCGCACGCGGAGCGGCGAGGAAGAAATCGGAGATGGCGGCGTTCATATCCGCAGTGGAGACGCCCGCGGGACCGCCCTCGGTTTCGCGAACACAAGCCCGCTCAACGGCGGTGATTCGCTCGACCCCCCGACATGCGTGCCAGATGGGGCATAAGATGAGAGCCGGTGCTGCCGCCGGCGCCGGCCACCACAATATAACGAGCCTCTGTACGCATCAGTCCTCCTCCGGAGCCCACCTAAAGCCCGAGTCGAGAGCCGTGGGATGGCCGCAGTAAGTGCACTTGTCGGCGTAGATCCAGCAGGGAAGGTCGGCGGACTGGTTGTACCAGATGCCGCAGCTTGGGCAGCAAACGGCCGGCGCGCCCACCTCGATCCGCTGCCGGCATCGGCCGCAGAATGCCGGCCGGTCGGAGCTCGGAAACGTCTCCACGGTGGCCAGCGTCTCACTCGAGAAGTACTAAACTTCGCCGCCGACCCGAATCTCATCGCGATCGGCGAGAACGCACAGGCCCGCGGGCAACGCGCGGCTGTTCACGCGAACATCGGAGTTCCGCGAGGCTATCAGCACCCACACCTTCGCTCCTCCGTGGTCCGCCCGGAAGAGCCGCGCGACCCTCCCGCCCGGCGCTGCCGGTTGAGGGTTCTGTGCTTGCCGGATCGGAACCGCATCCAGGTCGAACTGCTCGCCGTCCAGCCTCTGCACATCCCATCCGCCTGTGCCCGGGGTCCAAAGATGAGCCATAGGGAATCTCGACCTCGTGCAACTCAGTGTAGGTTCCAATTGGCGGCAGAATAGAATCACCCCGACCTGTGCATCTTCCCGTCGAACCAAGAACTTAGAAATGTGTGGGATAGGCGAAGAGAGAGTCAACTCCGAACACTTCCGATCACCCTGGCGGGTGCAGTGCCGGCAACAACTTTGGCTAATTCCTGACCAAGGCCAGGGACGGGGTATCATATGAGGCGAGGACCTGGTTTGTTGCGGCGGCCGGGGAGGCTGGAATAACCGGGACGAACTGGCAAAGTGGATTAAGCCATTTTTTTGAATGTGCGAGAGTGGCGGAATTGGCAGACGCACCAGACTTAGGATCTGGCGGGGTAACCCATGAGGGTTCGAGTCCCTCCTTTCGCACCAAAAGCCAAGGAAAATCGTCATAAACCCAATAAAATCAAGCCCTGCAAGCACTTGCAGGGCATTCGTGTCTTAGGCTGTAGTCTCTTTAGTCTCAATGGGGACGTTTGGGCTACCTCTACAGCGACAAAAACATAACTAAACTAGATTCAGAGGCTTACAGAAAGAATTCCCCAAATTTGACCGTCAAAGCGTGGACAGTCCAAGTCGCTCGTCAGAAGAAAACTTTACAAAAACATTACTAGATTTGTGGACGGCTCCGTATTCGGATTGGCATCAAGACCTCCATAGAGTTGCTCTCGTTCAAGCTGAACGGGCTGTGAATTACTTTCGCCTTTATTTCTCCTATACTCATTTCATGCCCCCGCAAGACCAAACCCACCGTGTGTACATGTCGTTCCAAGGCCATCATGGCTGGCAGTGCCAGTTCCTCGAAGCCGACCTCCAGACTCCCCTACCCAAGCGATTGCACTTCGCATCCTCTGACAAGGTGGTCGAACTGGTCGAACGTGCCGGGGGATTCAACGACCAAGAAACCCGGCTGATGGTGCATCAGGGGATTGAGATGGGAAGGGGCGGGGTATTCCTGAAGCTCACTGAGGAGCAGTACGCCACGCTGAGGAGACGATGAGCTTGCGTTGCAGACGCTGCCTGTCCCGGCTGCTGGCGACTAGACTTTTGCCTTTTCTTCCCCTATCATTCCAGCATGTTCCCGACGCCATCAGGCCGCAAAACCTTCGTCGTCACCTGCAAGCGGTGCCGCCGCGACGTGCCCTCTGGCCGGGATGAGTTCCCCTTTCAGTCCATTACCGTCGAGTGCCCCTCTGTAGTGAACTGCGCCGGTACCTGCCGTCTGAGGTCTTCCTCGGGCGGCCTGACCAACTGGTCACCCGCCAGCAGCGGCGGGCCGGAGGCCGGTGATGTTCGACCCCGACGCTCACATGCCGAGAGTCAACAAAGGGATGGTTTAACTCGGCGCGTGCCTGATAGCCGGAATCCGGCTGGCACGGGAGCGGCAGGTGAACGTGCGGGTGGTACCCACCGGGAAGGCGATTGAGGAATCCGGTAGTGTCTTAAATGTGCGTTGACGTAAAACAGCGACCGCTTGCAATTCGGTTTTGCCGCTCGTATCGTCAAGACATGGCACGGAATGCGCTAGAACTCGCCACGATTAAAAACCTCCTCGCGGAAGCCGATCATATCCTATCCACAACGGAACTCCCAGAAGGCCGTGGGGTGCGATGCCGGGAACTGCTCCGCTCCGCTCTGACTCTGACAGACGATCTGCTCAAGCACGCCAAGATGCCCGCTGCGGCTGTCCTGGGGCGCAAGGGAGGCTCACAGACGGCCAAGCGGGGGAGCGACTACTTCCGCCAGCTTGCTGCCAAGCGGAAGACTTACGGCGGCGGAAGACCACGCAAAGAATTCTAATAAGCCTACAAACCGCGTAGAATAAAGCCGTCCACAAAACGAAAAGCCCGGCGCGAGGCCGGGGCGATTCGGTGAAGCGGCTGGATATCCTATCGGCATTCCCCCGAAACAAGGCCGTATAAGAGGTCGGCATGGCAACACGATGCTTCAAAAAGGAAGGGTCGAACCCGCCTATGTGCGGAATACACAACGTGCCGCTCGTAAAGGCTACGCTTCCGATTGACGCAAACAGTCCCCGCCTCGGAAGCGTCACCTGTTATGTATGCCCAGTAAGCCACAGAGTGGCCGACGAGGCGGCAACGCAGGAATAAGACTGTACCTCACCGGCAGCAATCTGTTGTGCGTTACACTTGTCCGCATGAACACAACCGACATTCTCACCCTCATCGACGCCGAAATTGCCGAACTGCAACAAGCCCGTGCCCTGATAACGGGAACCGCCGTCAAGCGGAAGCCGGGACGCCCGGTAGGCACCGGGAAGAAGAAGCGGAACCCGTCGTCTGAGGGTCGAGCACGAATCATTGAGGCCGTGAAGAAACGGTGGGCAGCGCAGAAGAAGGAAGCGAAGTAGCGAAACAACCAACCATTTCGGAGCACTATGACACGCCTCTACTTCCTGTGTCCGCGACCGTGTAATCAAAACCTATCTGTTCTTACGATTGCCATGGTCAGCCTTCTTTGGCTTGCCAAAGCTAAGGTTCCAGTCAATATGTGTAAACAGCGGAATAACCCTCGCCAGCTTAAAATGTTCACGTTCACGGAACCAGTCAGCGCTTCCAAGGTACAGGTTGCCGGGCTGTGCAAACAGTGGACCCTGTGCAAACAGTGGACCCTGTTTGTGCATCGGTGGAATTTGCTGTTTCACGGCTACTGCCTGTGGCGCATTGGGTAGCTCTTGTCCATGCATGGCGGCGACAAACAGCACCATGAATATAGTCACCAGTAGCGCCGTACCCACATAGACATGCGTGCAATCGTCTTTAATGGTATGTTTCATAACCCCTCCTTGCGTGAGGGGTGGGGCTAAGAAGGACAACGGTCAGATGGGCTGACTTAGTTCAGAACCATGAGGGAGCCGATAACAAGGACTCGTCTTCGCAGTCAGTATCTCAAAGACGCAGAATAATAACTGAGCTAAACGGCTCGGTTCGGCGGGATTGACTGAGCCAAGGATGAACTGGAACGGGCGATAAAGGGTCACGTGCTGGCGCAAGGGGAACTCATGGGCAAGTACGGGCGGTAAGGAACGCTCACGCCGAGGAAAGCCGCATCATGAGCACCACGCGCCTCCGAACCTCCGCTCTCATGGCTCAGAGTATGCTTTCTACTCGCAGCCCACAAAAAGCGTCGTCGTCGATGACGCTTTCCGAGCGAACGCCGGGACGGCGACGAGCAAGCTGCCTTCGCCGTGGCGGCATGGCTGCAACGGGCTGACCTGACCGGCTCTCTGGAGAGCTTTCTCAATCCGCCGCTGGCGCAGGAGGAGATGGGAATCGCCAGAATCGAGGGGTGGATTTTGGGTGTGTTGTGAGAACTCAACAGATTCCGTGGTCGAATATCCAAGCAGAACAGCGAGGTGAGCAGCTTTCCGCTCTGCCATGCCCTTAAATACCGCATTCTGGTAAACTGAGCCTCAAAATCGCCATTGTGGAAAACTTCCGCGTGGTTCTGACGCTTTACAGAGGACGCAAGGAGGCGTCTCTCGATGAACGGACTTCGTAAATTCAAGGTTCTCGACCCCAACAGGCATAACCCAGCGATTGGAAGCTGCTATGGAAAGGAGTCGTCAATCGGACGACTCCTCATTGTGGGGATGTCCCACTATGGCGGCGAATATGTGAAGTCGGCTGAGTTCACTCATGACGTAGTGGGCGAGGTCATCAAGGGCAAGAGAATCGCGTATTTCACGAAGGTTGCAGGACTGTTCTGCGATACCAACGGAGACCCGTATTCTCCGCAAGACTTCTATTCTTTGGTCGCCTTTTACAACTTTCTACCCGATGTCTTCCGAGTCCGACAGCGCGTCGAGAAAGAACAGTTGCTGAATCCAGACGCTCAGCACTTCTTCTTCCGAGTCGTGGATTATGTCAAGCCTCAGCGAGTGCTCATCACCGGAGAGAACCTGTGGCGTGCTATTCCGTCACGCCTTCCCGAAGCGCCCGGCATGAGAAGAGTGCGCGATGATGGAAGTGGTCTTTTCGTTCCGTTTGGCGGCGATGACAGGGAAGCTGCTGGTACAGCGTTGAAGGTGCTGAAGACTGTTTAGTCGGTGCGATTACTCACCCTTCGACAAAGAAATTCAACCAGAATCGGGCAGACATCAGCGACTGGGTTCAGAAATTTATGAAGTGGACAAAGAGAGTTCCGGGCGCATAATCATTCCATGTGCGGCAGATACGGCAGACGGGCAGACAAGCAGCGCATCGCGGAGTGGATGCAGGTACACGACACGAACGTCTTTGACGATTCGTATTTTGAACCTTCATTCAACATCGCTCCACAGAGCTTCCAGCCGGTGGTTCGCCTCGATCCGGAGACGGGTGAGCGCGAACTGACGGTCATGCGATGGGGGCTTGTGCCCTTCTGGTCGAAGGACGGCACGGCGGCATTTAACACTATCAATGCCAAGGCGGAGACGGTCGCGCGGAGTCCTGCGTACCGTGAACCGTGGAAGCGTCGTCGGTGTCTTGTTCCCGCCGACTGGTTCTATGAGTGGAAGAAGATTGATGAGAAGACCAAGCAGCACTATGCACTCGCCATGGAGGACGACGGTCTCTTCGCATTCGCAGGATTGTGGGACACGTGGAAACACAAAGCCACGGGTCAGGAGCTACAGACGTACACGATATTGACCACAGACCCGAACGAACTCTTGAAGCGAATACACAACCGAATGCCGGTGATCGTGGCACGGAAGGAATACGAGCGGTGGATGGCTCCAGCCGAACCGTCGCATTTGCCTGTTGACCTACTCAGGCCGTACCCGGCTGAAGAGATGAAGGCATGGAAGGTGAGCAAGGCTGTTGGGAATGTGCGGAACAATGATGCAAGCTTGATTCTTCCCGTGTAGACCATGCCACACCTGTCCTGCGGTACAATCACCGCAAATGCAAAACGGCAACGAACTGCGCCTTGAACGGTGCCCCCATTGCAGGGTGGCGAAGGCGGTGACCTTATGGCGAATAACCTTCTGATGCTTATCAAGCTGGATACTGACACCATCGCCCGCCTGAGCCTTATTATTAGTATCGTTGCTGTAATAGTGAGCTTGGTTAGTGCCATAGCTGCCATCTTTGCTGCTTTCTACTCCAAGAGGGCAACTACCAAGGGCAACCTAGCACGGGTGGAGCAGAACACTCGGCGTCTTGAGCAAGTCAGTAACACAGTTTCAACTATCGATACTCGGATGCACCAGCAGGAGGAACAGGAAGCCTTACAGGCTCAGGCTCAGCGTGTATCCATCTCCGTTGAGGGTGAAGCTGTCGGAGAAGTTCCGCTCGAATTGCTCGTAACCCTGCAAGACTCATCAGTTCGTGTCAGCCGTGTGGAGCGGCTTACCGAAGCCGGGAGCGCCCTTGGCTCTTCGTCGTGTAAGTCAACTGACAATGCCCTAGTATTCAAATCCATTCTTGCCCAAGAGAAGGTGAGGCAGTGGTGGGATGCGGGAGAGTCAACCAGTGATGGGGGAGCCAGAAGTGTTCTTAGAGTCTATCTGCTGCTCGATGAAAGCGGGAGAGAGGTCTACCGTGACGTGCCGGTTTCAATCGTGGAGGGCTTGAGGAATGTCGGCATAGCTGACTTGGTCGTTTGGACTATCAAGGGGAGCATCTAGCCAATTTGGAGGGAACTCAGTGAAGTAGGTCGCTGCCTTGTTACTCATGCTGCGGATGCTTTTCTTGGTCGCGGAAAGCTGCGGGGACTTGAAGGAGAAAGACTCTGGAATGACAAAAATCGGATTGCAGAACGGGCAGTAGACCAGCGCGTATGCCCCACTTCAACCGCTACATCGGCATCGACTACTTTGGCGCGGAGACCGCAGACTCCAGTTGCAAGGGGCTCGCTTCGACTTCGCCATCCTCGCCACCGTTTCGCATTAGCACACCTAACTAACGGAAACGTTCTGCGCGGGCAAGGTCACCCGGAACCTCGGATTTTCTCTTCCAAAGTTTTCGGTGAGTGCATTGACGGAGATTCTGCTTCAACTGGGGGCGCAAGTATGTCCAAGATTAGGACGGTCTAAACTACTGCGGTGGATTTGACGATTTTCAGTTCATGAGGATCGTGAAGCAATTATTGGCATCTCTCGTAGGACTGTCTTGCTTGTTGAGCGGTACGTTTCTTCTCAAGGCGCAGAACTCCCCGACTTTGGTACCCCTACCCGCTCCCCCTGTCCCCGGCAACACAGACACCGAACGCTTCGACAACGCCGTCCGCAAGGCATTCACCGTCTCCAAAGAGGAGATGCAGCGCCGGGAAGCCGAGTGGCAGAAAACGCACGGCAATGAAGTGCAACGAAAGAAGCCAGTTTGACAGCGTGGTTATCTGCACGTACAGTTCCTTGCAATATCTTTTAGGCGTGATGGGGGTAAAATTCCGCAATGCCAGAAAACCACTCTCAGACCGTCTTCGTGGTGGACGATGAGCCGGGAACCGCATCGACTATCGCCGCTATCCTGAATGCGTCCGGCTTTCAGGCGACCGCCTTCACGGACGCCGAAAAGGTGATGCAGGCTGCGGAGTCTTGTTGCCCAAGCATCTTGATTTCCGATGTGGTCATGCCTCAAATGAACGGCATCGAGTTGGCAATCAGGTTCAAGGCTATCTATCCAAAATGCAAAATTCTGCTCTTTTCTGGAAATACATCCGCAAATAGTCTCATGGAAGTTGCCACCAAACAAGGCCATGCCTTCACGCTTATGAGCAAGTCGATTCTCCCGAAGGACCTCGTGGCCGCTATCGCAAAACTTTATTAGTTCCTCGTCTATTTGCCAAGTCTGTTGTTACACAAATCCCTTCCAGAAAGCCCCGGAGCGGATCGTCAGAGAAGTTATAGAGCGCAACTAGGGCGCTGACCATCCCGCTGCTTCCCGCTTTATCCCTCTATATCCCGCCATTTTGCGAAGTATATTATTACCCTACTTTGAGAAGTACAGGCTGTTCAGCGAGTGGCCGACCTTCTTGGTTGATTTCCAGCGACACTGGCCGACCGACGAGCCCGGCAACTTTATCGACCTCATTCGAGACGATGGTGCTGGAGAGGGCTGCAAGCGGATGGGCGAGAACACTTGGCTCCGCCTGACCGAACGGTGGACGGCCATTGCCAAATCGGTCTTCCTTTTCGATGTGCAGGGCTCTGTCGCCAAATCCACGTTCGCCGGTCTGCCTTGGCTCCTCTACCTGAGGAACTGGTGCAAGCGGCCAATCCATTTCTGGCCTTTCGACGGTAGGGAGATTCCCGAGGGCAAATCGGTAGTCGCGGAGGTCTACCCGTCGTTGTGGACGCGGCGGTTCTCAAGGGATGACCGGGACAGCGATGAACAAGCTGCATACGCCGCCGCGGCATGGCTCCAACGTGCTGACCGCAGCGGCTC
>JBEKZJ010000048.1:0-33143 GCA_049509995.1 Occallatibacter sp.
TGCCGACCCACGGAGGGATGAAACTGCGTCCGACGATGCCGCCGCTAACTTGCTAACTCGCTCGTCCCCGCTTCAGCGGGGGCTAACTCGCTGCATTTGCCCAAACACGCTGTTTCTGTTTGCATTGTTCAACTTGCAGCACAATCGAAATTCTGTTTCCATGTAGATTGGCTCATCTATCGCTCTTCGGCGGCCCTGCGCCCCCGCCGGTGAGCGCCTGTGCGCAGCGGTGCGCGGGTTCTGCTCCATCGCTCGAGCAGAACCCGTCCCCCGCGCAGACAGGGCTGCGCTGGCCTCAATCGATGGCCTCTCGGGTCAGATTTCCAACCTTCGGGCGGCCTCAGCGCTCCCAGCGATTGCCCGGCGGGCGGTCCCACTCGATAAGGTGGGCGCGGCCATCTCTGACTCTGATAGTTCCTCTGTATGTTGGTGCGCCCTTCCAGGTGATTTCAATTGTGAATGGTCCGGTAAATACTCCGGTGCCAACCCCTGCCGTACCGCCTGTCACCCACAGCGAATCCCCGGCCTGCCTGAAAACATAGCCGCCGGTCCAGGGGGGCCCCACCGCTATGTTCACGCGCCCTTTGTTCACCGCCGCGCACTGATTATCGACAAAGCACCTATGCTGAACGGTGCCGTTGGAGCATTGTTCGGCATAGAACCGCTCATGCGGAGCGCATTGGTTGTGGTCGTCGCCGCCGCAGGTGGTGTTTCCGATGAACTGGCATCCCGGGTCTTGAGCCGCGGCTTGCATGGCTGCCGCGCAGATGGCGATGGCGCAGAGCCCTGCGAGTCCGATTCTGTTGGGCATACATCCCTCCTGATAATCGCAGAGTAACCCACGAATTCGGGCTTTGTATACCGGAACTTCCAAATCACTGATGGGTAACCTGCGCTCACAGAAGGTCGAGGCGGTCAAGGACGTTGGCCAGGTGCTTCCTCGCGGCGGGGAGCATGCAGGCGATTTTGTGGGTTGAGCAGCGGATGCCCTTGGCTGCGCCGTCGTCTACTCCGACGCCCTCAAGACCGCCTTCGCCAACGTCCCTCCCGAGCTCAGCGCCCAGCACGTCGCCGTCTCCGCCGAAGTCGCCCAAGCCCTCGCCACCGGCATCCGTCTCCGCACCGGCGCAACATTAGGCCTGGGCGTAACCGGCATCGCCGGCCCCACCAGCGCAACCGAAGAAAAGCCCGTAGGTCTCGTCCACATCGGCGGGTGGCCCACCCTTTCCGAAGCAATAAGTCGGGTGCCCCATCCTTCGATTCTTTCTATCGAAGGGCGGGTGGACAGTAGAGCCTGTCCAGCCCAGTGCCGGGCGCCCCATCCTTGACGCAGTCTTTTCGCGTCAAGGGTGGGAGGCCACGAACCCCCCGACGAGCGCCGGCCGTTTCAGGTCTCGTCCGCCGCGGCGGAAGACCTGGGATCCCACCGCGCAAAACGCCGCCAACCCCGGCCCTCTACACAATTCTTTTTGCCCCGCCGCCGCACTTGGCCTATCCTGAGTCCGCATGGACCGCTCGAAGATCATCACGATTGAACCCGGCAATCACAATGACCGAGTCCTGCTCGCCGTCGGGAAGTACAAGAAGGGCGAGGCCTCGCTGGGTCGGGCTGCTGAAGTTGCCGGTCTGCCCGTCGGCCAGATGATGACGGTCCTTGAAGAATTCGGCGTACAGAGCCGCATCGAACAGGAAGACTATCGCCAAAGCCTGGCCCATCTGGCCAAAGTCTGGTAGAAGGGGCGCCGTCCCATGGTCTTCGCCAAACGCCTCCGCGAGGGAGTCATCCGCGGCCAAATCACCTCCAGCATCCGCATCTGGACCAGCCCCCACGTCAAAGTCGGCAACCGCTACCGCATGGGTTTCCAGCGGCCCTCGAAGACGCGGATCGCCTTATCGAGAGGGCGCCGGTCCCACTCTGCATCACTCAAACCGGTTTACCCCTAAAGGCGCCTCCAAGCCAGGAGAGTACTTCAAAGCGCCTACTTGTCAAAGGGGGCCGGCCCGGCTTACACTCGGTCCACGTATGGCGTCCGCCCGCTTGTTTCGCGTCATTCTTCCCGTGTCAAACATCGAGGCCGCGGCTGTCTTTTACTCTGCCGTACTCGGCGAGCCGGGCGCGCGCATCTCTCCCGGCCGGCACTACTACAACTGCGGCGGCACGATCCTCGCCTGTTTTGACCCGCGGGCCGACGGCGACGAATGGGACGCAACTGCGAACCCCGACCATGTGTATTTCGCGGTAGACGACCTTGAATCGTACTTCCGCCGTGTAAGCGAACAGCCGAACGGCTCCCTCACACGCCCAATTGAAACTCAACCCTGGGGCGAGCGCAGTTTCTATTGCGCCGACCCTTTTGGTAACAAGCTTTGTTTCGTAGATGAACGAACCCTTTTTACGGGTCCGTGAGGCGAACAGCGCACCGGACGACACCATCTCTCGATGCTGCCGGATGCCGGGTGCCCCAGGTCTCGCCTCGGAGGCCTGAGAATCATCCACTCCCACTCCGCCATCTGGCCAAATTCTGGTAGAAGGGGGTGCAGACCATGGTCTTCGCCAAGCGCCTCCGCGAGGGAGTCATCCGCGGCCAAATCACCTCCAGCATCCGCATCTGGACCAGCCCCCACGTCAAAGTCGGCAACCGCTACCACATGGGCGAAGGCGAAATCGAGATCGAGTCCATCACCCCCATCGGCTTCCCCGAAATCACCCCCGCGCTGGCCCGCGAATCAGGTTTCCTGGGCGTCCTCGATCTTCTCAAAGTCGCCAAACACGGCAAAGGGGACAATGTCTATCTGATCCGCTTCCACTACCTCCCTCCCCAAAAAAAGCGCGCAGCCCAGCCGAAGAAAATGCAGCGGCAATAACCCCCGCCCACGCCAAGCGCCCATCCCCCAGGCGGCAGGAAACGCCCGCCGCCGCCGCCATCGAGGCGCGCGAACGCAAAGTCGAGATTTTCTCCGCCTGGGTCAGCCGCGGCCGTCTACTACTTGGCAGTCGCGGGTTTGTAGCCCGACTCCCCGGCCTTCTTCATCGCCGCCAATCCCTCCTCCACGCTGAGCAGCGGGGTGGTCTTCACGTTTTTGCAGGCTCCGCCGGCTGCTACTGACAGCGCGAAGGCCGCGGCGCTCACGTTGTCCGGCATCTCGATGATCGCGGCCACGTCATAATCCCCGAACGTCAGCCAGAACGATCCGATCGTGCCGCCAAGTTTTTCGATCGGTTTGCGCACCGCCTCCGCGCGGTTCTGCGGCCGTTTGATCATAGCCGCCAATGCTTCGGCGCTGTAGGACACTTGCAAAAGGTAACTGGGCATCGAATGCCCCCTCTCAAGGGAAGTTCCCGTATCGGGATACGGGGAAGGCGCCAAGTATACACCCGCCCTCCAACCCTTGGATTTGCCTGTTCCCGCTTCCTTCCGCAAACCGTCTTCAGTCGTCTGTTCAAAGAGCCGGGCGCCACAGTGCCTGCCCTGGGCATGCCGAAGGGTCTCGCTTCTGACCTGGATTTCCACCCCCCTCTGACGCCGTCACCCTCCACCCCGCCGAAGACTATCCCCTGTTCCCTGTTCCCTGTTCCCTGTTCCCTGTTCCCTGTTCCCTAGTCCCTATTCCCTAGTCCCTGCTTTTCTCACTGCTGCAGCACCACCTGATCCCCTTCCTTCAGCCCGCTCACAATCTCCGTCACCGATCCATTTGACAGCCCCACCTTCACCGGCACCTTCCGCATGCCGTCCTTCTGCTTCTTATCCGGAATCTCCACCGACGCATTCTTCTGGTTGTCGTAGATCACCGCGTTTTCCGGCACCGTCAGCACGCCCTTGTGCTCATCGAGCAGGATCTCCGCGTTGGCCGTCATCAAGGCCTTCAGTTCCCCGCCGGGGTTGTCGATCGAAACCCGCACCTCGAACGTCGTCACATTGTCCTTCTCCACGCCCATCGGTGAAATCTTGGTCACCTTGCCGTTGAACACGCGGTCTCTGAAGCTTTCCACCTTGATGCGCGCCGGCTGCCCCATGTACACGTGCGCAATATCAGCCTCGTCCACCTTGCCCTGCACGTACACCTCGTTGATGTCGCCCTCGGTCATCACCAGGGTGGCCGTCGAGCCCAGCACCAGAATCGAGCTCACCGCATCGCCGATCTCCACGTCCCTGGACAGAATCACCCCGTCCATCGGCGCCACGATCGTCGTGTACCCCAGTTGCTCCTCCAGTTGTTTCAGGCTCGCCTCGGCCTGCTGCACCTGCGCCCGCGCCTGCTTCAGCTTGGCCGTGTCCACGCCGATCTGCGCCTTCGACGAATCCCGCCGCGTCAGCGCCGCCAGGTAGTCCTTGTCGGCGTCGTTCAGCGCCTGCTGGCTCACGATCCCGTCCTTGGCCATCTGCTGGTTGCGGTCCAGCGTCAGCTTGTACATCGGCAGGTCCGGCGCCGCCGCGTTCACCTTGTCCTGCTCGATATTCGCCTGGTACGTCCCCACGTTGGCCTCGGCGCTCGCCAGTTGCGCCTTCTGCGCGTCCACCTGCGCCAAGATCTCCTGTTGGTCCAATTGTGCCAACTGCTGTCCCTTTTTCACCTGATTGTTGATGTCCACGTAGAGCTTTTCCACGATTCCCGAAGCTTTCGACTTCACCTCCACCTTGGTAATCGGCTGAATCTTCCCCGTAGCCACCACGCTCCGCGCCACGTCGCCCTTCGTCACCTTGGCCAGCTTGTTGGGATCGATGGTCGAGCCCTTCGCCAGGCGCACCACCGCAACCCCGGCAACAAGCGCCACCACCACCACCCCAATGCCCACCCAGATCCAGAATGCTTTGCTCTTTCGTGACGCGGCCACTCCACCCTCCCCAAAACGCGAAGAAAGCCTGAACCACCCCTCACTCAGCTCATTCGATGCAAATAAGTCGATGCAGCAGGCTACATTTTCAGACGGCGCCGGCGTATCGCTGTCACCCTCTGCTCCCTCTTACGCAACCCGCCGCCCCTTGGTTCCAGCCCTTCCATTGCATTCTCCCGGAACCGGCGCCCCCGCCGCCGCGTATCACTCTCCGAGCGCCCTCCCTCGGCGTCTAATCGCCATGCAGAGTTTTTCCGACACTCTCGGCCAGGTCTTCCGCGCCATCATGGCCAACAAGCTGCGCACCTTCCTCACCATGTTCGGCATTGCCTGGGGTGTCGGCTCGCTGCTGGTTCTGGTCGGCCTCGGCGAAGGCTTCCGCTCCGGCCAGCATCGCAACCTCTCCACCTTCGGCAACGACGTGGTGATGATGTGGAACGGCACCATCCCCGCGGTGGCCAACCAGCATACCGGGATGCGCCCTTACCAGCTCACGCTCCGCGACGAGGCAGACCTTCGCGGGCTGCCTGAGTTGCGCGACGTGACAGCCAACCTGGGCCGCGGCGATCTTTACGCCGTGAGCGCATTTTCCAATACCTCGGGCCAGGTGCTGGGCGTTGAGCCCAACTTCACCTCCGTCCGCTTTGTGCCCATGGCCCAGGGCCGATTCATCGACAGCAACGACGTGGCCGATCGGCGCCGCGTTGTGGTGCTCGGCCTCAAAACCGCCCAGCTTCTATTCCCCGGCCGGCCCATGCTGGGGGAAACGGTCACCATCAACGACATCTCCTTCACCGTGATCGGCCAGGTGGGCTCGATCAGCCGCGGCAACAACGACAGCGACAACCAGAAGCTCTACATCCCGCTCAGCACCATGCAGGAGCTGTTCGCCATGAAGGGGGAGAACATTGCGCGCGACGCCGTCAGCTCCATCCAGTACCAGCCGGCGCGCAAGGGCGACACCGGCGCCGCCGTCCCCGCGGTGCATAAGGTCATCGCCCGCAACCACGGCTTCGACCCCAGCCTGAAAGACGCCTTCGAGGAGTGGGACACCATCGAGGAAGAGCACATGATCGGCGCCATCTTCAACGCCATGGACATCTTTCTCGGCGGCGTCGGGATCGTCACTCTGGCCCTGGGCGCAGTCGGCATCATCAACATCATGCTTGTTTCAGTCACCGAACGGACGCAAGAGATCGGCGTGCTCAAGGCCATCGGGGCCACGCGGCGCGCCATCCTGGCGCAGTTCTTTTGGGAGGGGCTGCTTTTGACAGGAATCAGCGGGCTGATTGGAATCGCGCTCTCCGCCGGCCTGATGTATCTGCTCGATCACTTCTTCACCGGCAAGGTCCCGGGCTTCGATCCGCCGCGGCTGGTGCCGTGGTCGGCAGCATTGGCCATCGGCTCTCTCACGCTCTGCGGCATCGCGGCAGGCCTTTACCCGGCCAGCAAGGCGGCCGCCATGGACCCCATCGAAGCCCTGCGTCGGGAATGATTCTCGCCGCACTACCCATCACTGACAACTGATCTCTGATCCCTGATCTCTCATCTCTGATCTCTGATCTCTGATCTCTGATCCCTGATCTCTGATCTCTGATCTCTGATCTCTGATCTCTGATCTCTGATCTCTGATCCCTGATCTCTGATCTCTGATCTCTGACATCTGGTGCCCATCATGCTCAAAGACATTCTCGGCCAAGCCTGGGAGGCGATGATCTACAACCGCCGCCGCACCGCCATCACCATGGTTGGCATGGCCTGGGGCATCGCCACGGTGGTGCTTCTGCTGGCCTACGGCGCCGGCTTCAGCCGTGCCATCGAGAACATCTTTGCCCAGTGGGGCGTCAACCACATGGAGGTCTACGGCGGCCGCACCTCCGAGCAGGCCGGCGGCGACAAGGCCGGGGTCAAGGTCCGCCTCACCGACGAAGACGTCGACCGCATCTGGAACGCCGTCCCCGGAATCACCCAGATCACGCCCGCCATGTTCCAGGACACCACCGTCCAGAACGACCTGCACACCTACACCTGGTCGGCCGTCGGCGTTCGACCCCCGGGCCTGGACATCCTCGCGCTCGATATCGACCAGGGCCGTTTCTTCAACGGCCAGGAAGAGCAGCAGCGCGCCCACGTCTGCCTGATTGGCCCGGACGCCAAAACCAAGCTCTTCTCCGGCGGTTACGCGGTGGGCGAATCTATCCGTCTCAACGGCGTGATGTTCACTATCGTCGGCGTGCTGCGCGCCAAGATGGTCGAAGGCGAAAACGACATCAACACCGACATCTGGATTCCGTTCTCCACCATGGGCGATCTCAAAGACACCACGTACATCGACGGGGTCTGGTTCGACTACCGCGGCGACAACGAAGTCGTCGAGCAGAATCTCCGCAACACGCTGGGGGCCGCTCATCACTTTCGCCCCTCCGACCACCGCGCCATCTTTGTCGCCAATCTCCAGTCTCAGCTCCACCAGTTCCGCATCGTTTCCATCGCCCTGTCGGTTCTGCTCACCCTGGTCGGAGCGCTTACCCTGGGCATCGCCGGCATCGGCCTCATGAACATCATGCTCGTCGCCGTGCAGCAGCGCACCCGCGAAATCGGCATCGAAAAAGCTCTCGGCGCCCGCCGCCACCACATTCTCATCCAATTCCTGGCTGAGGCCATGGCCATCACCGGCGTAGGCGGCGTGGCCGGAATAGCCCTCGCCTACCTCATCTCCGCGCTCGTGGGCCGCATCACGTTCTACAGCGCCCTGGCCAAAAATGCCGAGTCCGCGGACATCCATCTCCTCATCTCGCCCACCTCGGTCGTTGTGGCCACCCTCATCCTGGCCGTCACCGGCCTCGTCAGCGGCATGATTCCCGCCATCCGCGCCGCCAACCTCGACCCCATCGAGGCCCTCCGCTACGAGTAGCACGACGCGTGGTTTAAAATCGAAGCAGCAATCAAATTTGAACAAACCACATTCCCCGGCCAGCGGTCACACCGGATTTCCCTGAGGGAGAGAAACATGGCACTGATGAAGACATCCAATCCAGCACTCGGCGACCAAACCTTTCGCGACCTTGCCGCCAGCCCGTCTGGAAGCCTGATCGACGCCGCCGACCGCATGACCCTGAGCGGCACGGTGAACAAGACCGGCGTTCTGCTCATCTGCGCCATCGCCTCCGCGGCCTGGACGTGGCACCTGTTCATGCAGTCGCGCGATATCGCCGATGTGATGCCCCTGATGCTGATCGGAATGTTCGGCGGATTGATCTGCGCCTTTGTCACCGTCTTCAAAAAGGCGTGGTCTCCGGTCACGGCGCCCATCTACGCGCTCCTCGAAGGCCTGGTGCTGGGAGGCTTGTCGGCGGTCTTTGACCTGCGCTATCCGGGCATTGCGATCCAGGCCGTAAGCCTTACCTTTGGCACCCTCTTCGTGCTGCTGCTCGCCTATCGCTCCGGAATGATCAAGGTAACGCAGAAGTTTCGCCTGGGAGTTATCGCGGCCACCGGCGGCGTCTTTCTCTTCTACATGCTCCAGATGCTGCTCGGCTTCTTCGGATTCCGCTTCGTTTCCATCAACGGCTCCGGGCCCATCGGCATCGGATTCTCGCTCATCGTCGTTGCCATCGCCGCCCTCAATCTGGTCCTCGATTTCGACTTCATCGAGCAAGGCGTCGCCTATGGCGCTCCCAGGTACATGGAATGGTATGGCGCCTTCGGCATCATGGTCACGCTGGTCTGGCTCTATCTCGAGATGCTCCGCCTGCTTTCCAAGATCCGCAGCAGAAACTAGGTCTCTGACCGCTTGTTGTTGTACCAAAACCGGGTGCCCCACCCTAAAACGAAACCGGGCGCCCCACCCTAAAACGAAACTGGGTGCCCCATCCTTGCGATTCTTTCTATCGCAAGGGTGGGAAACGACAAAAGCCAAACCCCAATGTTTTGAAAAGAAGCGGCCGGGTACTTGGGCGCCCTTCAGGTTTGCGGCGCCGCCATCCCTCCTTCAAATGCTGATCTCACCACCAAAGCTGGGTGCCCCATCCTAAAACGAAACTGGGTGCCCCATCCTTGCGATTCTTTCTATCGCAAGGGTGGGAAACGACAAAAGCCAAACCCTAATGTTTTGAAAGGACGCGGCTTCATAGGATGCAGAAAAACTCGTTGTTTTGAAAGGACGCGGCCGGGTACCGGGGCGCCCTTCAGGGTCCGGGCGTCGCCATCCCTCCTTCAAATGCTGATCTCACCACAAAAGCTGGGTGCCCCATCCTTGCGATTCTTTCTATCGCAAGGGTGGGAAACGACAAAAGCCAAACCCCAATGTTTTGAAAGGACGCGGCTTCACAGGATGCAGAAAAACTCGCTGTTTTGAAAAGAAGCGGCCGGGTACCGGGGCGCCCTTCAGGTTCGCGGCGCCGCCATCCCTCCTTCAAATGCTGATCTCACCACCAAAGCTGGGTGCCCCACCTGGGTGCCGGGGTACCCTCAGGGTCGGGGCAGCGCGTCTTTGTTTTTGCGCCTAGGGTGGGAGGCCGCGACACTCAATCACACGTACGAAATCACACGGCCTGAGACCGAGCCCCGTCCCGCACCGCATTTCACGCCTACGAGCTACCCGCCGCGACTAACTCCAGAACAGGATCGGCCTCCACTTCAACCGAGGATCCCATGCCATCGGCAAGCAAAGGCATTCCATCCGTGTCGCCCTCGCCGGCTTCGAGGAAAGCCTCGAAGAGAACCGCATACAGGCCTTGCCGCCCCGCGAGTCTCTTCTTCCGCGCGCGCAGAAAATCGAAGCGAAAGGCGGAACTGCGTTCGAGTTCGACCAGGAACGCCGGAGAAAAGAATTCCTGTGCGTCGGCCAAAGCCATCACGATGACCGATCGCCAACTCATTCGCAGCAGCTCCTTCAGCGTCGCGGGGCCGTTGGGCAACCGGTCCATCCGGTCTGCAACCCGCTCGCTAAGGTTCAGCAACTGAGTTACCAGGCTGTCCAACGGCTTGCCCGTTGCGGCCGCGCGCGAGAACAGCGTAGCGGAACCGCGCCGCAGATCCTCGCGCACGTCCTGCAAATCGTCTCCCAACTGCAGCATTGCGCCCCACTCGAACGCCAGCCGGCTTTCCTCCTCGCGGAGCCGGCCATGCGAAAGGCAAGCATCCGCGAGCACCGACGTTCCACCTTTGGCGCAGCTTATCTTTAACACTTCGGAGTCATCGCAATCGCCACAGTTATTAAGTTGCGCGATGCTCTGCTCCTGCGCTCGATGGATGGCCAGCAAACACTCAAAGACCCTGGGATAGTTCAGACGGGGATATTGTTCCTCGATCAACTGGACCATGCTCCACACCGCCGCTTCCCGACGGTTCCGCGCTTCAAGTCTTCGGCCGCTCAACCGCTCCCGAAAACGCGCGCTGAACTCCAGTTTCTCCGCCTTGGACACTTTCTCATCATCCAGATAGTTGTCGCTGTACGGATATAGCAGGCTGTATCCCACGATGGATGGCGTCAGTCCCATGGCCTCGCCGAGCAGTGGCTGCAACCCGCAAGCGGTCCACGCATTGCGGCATGCCTGAATCGTATCGGCCATGCTCAGGGTGGGGTCTAACCGCCTCGCCCACCGCGCAAACTGCGTGCCTGCCGGCAGGAAACCGTCGCTGAGCAGTTTGACTGTCTCCCCCTCCAGGCCCAGCGCGATGGCCGCGAAGCGGGGAAATACCGCAACCGTCCGCCGCTGCGCTTCCAGGCGCTCCGCCCGGGTCCGCGGAGCCTTCCGCGCCTCCCGCTCCACGGCTCGCAACCCCTCGTCGTACGCTTTCTCCCTCTTCCGCTGCTCTCCCGGGGTGAACTGCGGCCCGCCTTGCCACGGGCGCCGGGCGCAGTCGTTCCAGACCACGATGGTCTCGGCAACCTGCTCTTCCACCCAGGACCAACTGTAGAGTTCTCTCATCCTGCTGAAGGGTACGAAACCCCGAGTCGATCGGTTCCAGTATCGCCTCCGAGCCCCGTATGGCAGGCCAAAACCTCAGCCGCCATCCGCGTCCGCTCCCCCCTCCGCGCCATCGCGCTCCCCGCCCAAATCCGGCTCCAACATCCCCTTCAACCCCCAGGCCTGACCACGAATTTGTGGTATCCATCACCAAATTCCATTGGCTTAACCACCAGCATGTGACGCCCATCACCACATCCCGGCTTCACAGGTGTAACCATAGCCCCTATACCCCACAAGGGCCCCTGCTCCACTTTTTCCCGGTTTTCCTCCATAGGAGGCTGCACGTGAATCTCGACCCGTCCGCGTTCGTCGCCGACCCGGAGCTGATCCAGGCGCTCGACAAGCAATCCACCCCCATCTCCTGCGGCGAAGATCGCGTCCTCTTCCGTCAGGGAGACGCCCCGGTCGGCCTTTACATTCTCAAAAGCGGTGAGGCCACCCTCACCATGAACTCCCCGGCCGGCAAGCAAATCATGTCGGGCCAGGCCGCCGCCGGTTCGCTCCTTGGTCTTCCCGGCCTCATCGGCAATGAGCCTTTCACGCTCACCGCCATCGCCCGCGCCGGCGCCCAGCTCAGCTTCGTCCCCCGTGACAACTTCACCGCCCTCATGGGAGCTGACCCGTTCCTGTCTCTCAAGGTCCTGCGCGTCCTCGCCGCCGAGGTCCGCTCCGCCCGCAAAGCCATCCTGCAGCGCTGAGCCTCAAAACCCCAGGCCGCCGCCGATTGACTCCCTCCCGCCTGCCCTGAGAAACTCACCCCCATGCAATATCGCGGAAAAGTGGAGTACGCCCGGCAGCGCAAGATCCGCGAGCGGAACACACGTCTCTACCGGCTGGCGCACTGGCCCATCTGGATCTGGGTCTTCTTCCTCGCCCCCGGCCCCTTGACCTTCTCGCTCTTTGCCCATGGCTTCGGATGGGGCAACGGGGCCTGGCTCGCCGCCGTGCTCATCGCCACCGGCATCGCCGCCCTGCGCGGCCGCTTGCCCGGCGCCGAACCCCGACCCTATATCCTCCGCTTCGATGAGGACAGGCCCAACCCCCTTTACCGCCGCCTCTGCTACACCTTCGCCTGGAGCGCCGTGCTCACCTTCGCCCTGCTCAACCTCGCCGGCCTCGTCCTCGCCGCCGCCACCGGCGTCTGGTACATGAAGCAGATCTACGCCTGGGCCTACTTCCCTCTCTGCGCCCTCATTCTGCTCCTCGGCGCCCTTGGCAAGCTGCCCCGCGTAGGCCCCTCCACCAAAGCCGAAGGCATGGAGCGCCGTTACTTCTACGGCTCCGTATGGGCCGTCACCGCCGCCCAAACCCTCCTCCTCGTCCTCTGGAAGACCCTGCCCAGCACCGAAACCGGCAACCTCGTCAAGCTCCTCGCCTTTGTCGCCGCCCTGCTCTTCATGGGCCTGCTCGCCGCCCGCGGCAAGCTTTACCGCACCCGTCCCATCCTCCCCGGCGAGCTCATGGTTTCCGACTGAGCCCACCCCGCCGGTTTCGCTCTACAACCACCGCCCTCCACCTGCTAAACTCTCACTCGTCATGCTCCTCGTAAGCCTGCTCGTCATAGCCGTCGCTTATCTGCTCGGTTCCATCCCCGTCGGATTCCTGCTCGTCCGCCTCTTCCGCCACCAGGACATCCGCGCCGTCGGCAGCGGCAACATCGGCGCCACCAACGTCCTCCGCTCCGGCGGCAAGGGCCTCGCCGCCGCCACCTTCCTTCTCGACATGCTCAAAGGCTCGGCCGCCGTCGCGCTGGGCGCCCTGCTCGCCGCCCACCTCGCCCCCACCGCCCCAGTGCGCAACATGGAGGCCCTCGCCGCCCTCTTCGCCGTCCTCGGCCACATGTTCCCCGTCTGGCTCGGCTTTCGCGGCGGCAAGGGCGTAGCCACCGGCTTTGGCGTCTTTCTCGTCGCCGCGCCCACCTCGGCTCTCGCCGCCATCTCCGTCTTTGCCCTCGTCCTGCTGCTCACCCGCTATGTCTCGCTCGCTTCTATCCTCGGCGCCGCCAGTTTCCCCCTCTTTGCATGGGTCCTGGTTCGCGGAGACCGTCCCCCCTTCTTCATCGCCGTTCAGTTCGCCGTCTCCCTGCTCATCATCGCCAAACACCACCAGAACATCCGCCGCCTGCTCGCCGGCACCGAACCCCGCTTCTCAGCCCCCTCGCGAAAGGCAGGTCCCGCATGAGCCGCATCGTCGTCCTCGGTTCCGGCGCCTGGGGAACCGCTATCGCCCTCTCGCTCCACCGCCGCGGAGGCCATCACGTCACCCTCTGGGCCCACAGCCCCGAAGCCGCCCGGGAGATCGCCGAACCGCGCGAGAACATCCTCTTCCTGCCCGGCTTTTCCATCCCCGAGGCCATCGCCATCACCGGCGACAACGCCGCCGTCGCCGATGCCGAAATCGTCGTCTCCGTCGTCCCCTCGGAGTTTCTCCGCCCCACGCTCGCCCGTATCCGCCCCCATCTCCACCCCGGCCAGATCGTCGTCAGCGCCACCAAGGGCGTCGAAAACCACACCTTCCTCCGCATGACCCAGGTCATCGCCTCCAGCCTCGCCGAATCCGCTCCACCATCCGCGGATGCAGCCGCTCGCTCGCTAGACAGAACCCCCGGCACAAACCCCGACACAAACCTGGAAGTTTTTTGGGAAGATTCAGCCCCCCAGGTCAGCTCTTCGGGAATAGCGCCCGCGCCTCGTTCCCTTTCCGACGTGGTTCTCCCCATCGGCGCCCTCAGCGGCCCCAGCTTCGCCCTCGAAGTCGCCCAGGCCCAGCCCACCGCTGTCACCGTTGCCTTCGATGACCCCGAAGTCGGGGCCCGCATCCAGCACGAGTTCTCCTCTGAAACCCTGCGCCTCTACACCTCCACCGACGTCATCGGCGTCGAACTCGGCGGCGCCCTCAAAAACGTCATCGCCATCGCCGCCGGAGTCGCCGCCGGCGTCGGCCTCGGCCACAACTCCGCCGCCGCCCTCATCACCCGCGGCATCGCCGAAATCACCCGCCTCGCCGTAGCCTGCGGCGGCCGCCGCGAAACCCTCGCCGGCCTCTCCGGCGTGGGCGACCTGGTCCTCACCTGCACCGGCTCGCTCTCCCGCAACCGCACCGTCGGCCAGGCCCTCGGCCAGGGCCGCCACCTCCCCGAAATCCTTGAGAGCCTCGGCGGCAAAGTCGCTGAAGGCGTCCTCACCACCCGCGCCGCCCTCGGCCTCGCCCGCCGCCACTCCATCGAAATGCCCATCACCGAGCAAATGGAGTTAATCCTCAACGAAGGCAAAGAACCCCGCGAAGCTATCAAGGATTTAATGCTCCGCCCCGGCAAACACGAGCTTTAGGGACTGGCCTCCAGCCGCCGGTAGGACCCCGTCATTTCCCCCAACTGAGCAATCTTGACCATCCCTCCCGCCCCTGCGGGCTTTAAGCTTCGGCACGGTTCGTCTCTGCCCGGCCATACACCCCTTGGCCGTTGCGGAGATCCAATGCAAGGGAGAACGCGATGCACCACCTTACGAATGCCCTGCTCCTCGTTGCCACTTTAGCCCTCCTCCTCTTCTGCATCGTTCTTGCTCTCAGAGCCTTTCTAGCCAATCGCCGGGAAGAAGCGGCGCCGTTCCGCAATTATTTCGGCCCCGAGTACGACCGCGACCTCCTCCAGCAGAGCTCTTGGAGCGAAACCGAAGACGGGATGACCGATCGTCCCTCCCGCTTTGCGCCTCTTCTTCTACACGATCTCGGCGCCAACGAGCGCAGAACAAGAGTCAGCGGCGCAACCCCGCGGGATCGCGAATGGGAGTGATCTATAGCAATTTCAGGGCTGCCGTAAATGGGGCCGATGCACGCAAGTGGCTTTTTCCCCTCCAGGGTCCCCAGCGAGCGACGTTTGTTCGCTAGGGTGGACGTAAAAGCCACACTGCTGGAAATCTGCTACAGCATGTTAACCCTGAAACTGCTCTAGATCTCTGACCGGTTGTTTTTGTATCAGCTCTGTGCCCCATCCTTTCGCCTTTTTTCTGGCGAAAGGGTGGGAAACCGCGAACCTTAAAGGGCGAAATCACGCGGTCAGAGACATAGCGCCCCTTACGCCAACAGGCAGGATGCCCTTCAACCTCTTGCCCCCCGCGGAGCCCCCATCCATTCTCCCCTCTGAGCAATTCCCTCGCGCCTTCAAACCCGCCGCCCTCTCTCCCTTCCGGACCGTGCAATTCTGGCCAGCATTCCCGCGCCGGCCCGCCGATGATGGGTTGAGTACAGGTTCCTCCCATCCACCCTTTGCCGTCGCGGGCATACCCGCACAGGAGAACGCAATGCTCTCTCAGTTCACGAACACCCAGCTCATCGTCGCCGCGCTGGTACTCATCGTGGTCGCTGTCATCGCCGTCTTTGTGTACCTGCAGCGCCGCAAAACCCGCACCCTGGCCTTCCGCAATCGCTTCGGAACCGAGTATGACCGCGCCGTTGTCACGCACGGCTCCCCAAGCAAGGCCGAAGCCAAACTGGCCGACCGCGAAACCCGCGTGGAAGGCCTGAAAATCCGCGACCTCGGCGCCACCGAGCGTGATCGCTTTGTCGCCGAGTGGCACACCGTCCAATCCCGCTTCGTCGATCATCCCATGGCCGCCGTCACTGAAGCCGACGACCTCATCAATGCGCTCCTTGAGGCCCGCGGCTATCCCAAGGCCGCCTTTGACCAGCGCGCCGCCGATGTCTCTGTCCACTATCCCCGCGTCATGGATAACTACCGCCTCGCGCACGCTATCGCCGTCCGCCCCGGCCAGGTCGAAGCCACCACCGAAGAACTCCGCACCGCCATGATCCAATACCGCGCCATCTTCGATGACCTCCTCCAGCCGCAAATACCCAGCGCCACCAGAACCGCGGCATAACTCGAAGCTTGCGGCGCAAAGTGGGCCGTAACTGAAGCATATCTCCTGGAGGATCGCAAAATGAGACCGCTCACGAACATAACTCGATGCGTCCGCAAGTTACGATTCTCCAGCCTGCTGCTGGTGGCCACCCTTACGCTGGCAACCACCCCGGGATTCGCCGGCAACCCTGTTTCCGAGACCATTCAGGCCAGCTACATTCGAGCCGGCGCCATGGTCAGGGTAACTCTGACCATTGACGACTACTCCCCGCCATCCGACATGCAGATCCTCTCCCAGGCATTCGAAAAGGGCCAGGATCGAGCCTTGGTCGCCGCGCTTTCCAGAACCAGGGCGGTCGGCCATTGCTCGATTACCGGGGCTATCCCCTATGACGTCGCCTTCATCCAGATGGTGGTAACTCCAACCGGGCGGCAGATCACCTTCATCACCAACCGCCCGCTTCAATTCGATGAAGTCAGGCCGGATTCCCCGTCCCAGTCCTACGACCTGGAGGTTGGCCAATTCGAACTGAATGACTCCGATAACTCCAAGAGCACGGGATTCCTCTATCCGGCAAGCAAGTTAGTTATCGATAAGCAGGGAGAGTTTCACTATGATCTGGCCGGCAGCCCCTGGTCGCTGGTCAACGTTCTCGATTCCAAGGCAACCCCGGCGGCCTCTGAGCCCCGCGTTGCCGATGCCACGAGCCCTACCCCCCGGCTATCGCCCCAATAATCAGCAGCGGCTCCCGCCCCTCCGCCACCGCTGCCGGCAACTCCGCATCCATCGCCTCGTGCGTCCAATCCGTCTCGCAAGCAAAGAACCGCAAAAACGCCCTTCGCTGTCCCGTCCCATACTCCCGAATCGTCCCCCGCAGCACGGGATACCGCGCCTCCAGCGCGTCCAGCGCCCTCCGCACCGTCACCGGCTCCCGAAGCTCGAGCGCAACCTCCCCATCCACCCCCGTCAGCGTCCGCAGGTGCTGCGGCAGAATCACCCGTATCGCCGCCGCTCCGCCGCCTTCTCCAGCCCCCGGCGTGGATGCGCCTTTTGTGGATGCGCCTTTTTCAGTCACGGTATCGTTTGCGCCTCCACGCTCAGAACCGCCGGCAAATCCCTTACAATCGGCGCCCAGTTATCCCCCGCATCCGCCGACCCGTACACCTGCCCGCCCGTGGTCCCGAAATACACCCCGCACTCCTCCAGCTCGTCCACCGCCATCGCATCCCGCAGCACGTTCACATAGCAATCCTTCTGCGGCAGCCCCTTCGTCAGCGCCTCCCACTCGTTCCCGCCCGTCCTGCTCCGGTACACCCTTAGCTTCCCCTCCGGCGGAAAATGCTCCGAGTCGCTCTTGATCGGCACCACATACAGCGTCTCCGGCTCGTGCGCATGCACATCGATCGCAAACCCGAAATCCGTGGGCAGATTCCCGCTCACCTCCCGCCAGTTCTCCCCCGCGTCGTCGCTCCGCATCACGTCCCAGTGCTTCTGCATAAACAGCACCTCCGGCCGCGCCCTGTGCATCGCCACATGGTGAACGCAGTGTCCCACCTCCGCCGTCGGGTCCGGCATGAAGTTCGACACCAGCCCCTTGTTGATAGGCTTCCAGTTCCTGCCCCCATCGTCGGTCCTGAATGTCCCCGCCGCCGAAATCGCGATGTACATCCGCTCCTGGTTGCTCGGATCGAGAAGGATGGTGTGCAAACACATCCCGCCCGCGCCCGGCTGCCAGTGCGGCCCGCTCCCATGCCCGCGCAGCCCCGCCAGCTCCTCCCACGTCGCGCCCCCATCCGCTGACCGGAACAGCGCCGCATCCTCCACGCCCGCATACACCGTGTCCGCATCCGTCAGCGACGGCTCCAGGTGCCACACCCGCTTGAACTCCCACGGATGCGGCGTCCCGTTGTACCACTGGTGCGTCCCCGGCACGCCCTCATACGCAAACTTGTTTCCCACCGGGCCCCACGTCGCCCCGCCGTCGTCCGACCGCTGAATCACCTGTCCAAACCACCCGCTCGACTGCGACGCCCACACCCGGTTCGGTTCCACCGCCGACCCCTTCACGTGGTAAATCTCCCACCCCGCGAAAAACGGCCCGCTTACCTCCCAATCCTTCCGCGTCCCATCCGCACTCAGGACAAACGCCCCTTTCTTCGTCCCCACCAGCACCCTCACCCTGCTCATCCGGCCCCCCTCCAATTCCGCGCCCCAACGTCATCAAGACCCCGGCGCCCAGTCTCCCCCGCCGCCTTTTCTTCGGCGCCGCTCTGCGATTCTTCCCCAACTCCCCCGCAAAACACAAGCTTTTTTTTAACCGCACACCACCCGCGCCTTCCATTCGGCCTCTGATCGCCGCCTCGCATGCCACACCCTGCAAGCTTTCCCGCAATCACCATCCACACCCGCCCCGCTGCGCAATTCCCCCTTCTTGGACCTGGGAAACCACAGCCGTCCATTAGGCCTATAATCGCAGCCCTCGGCAATCCCGAGAAATTTCCCCGATCAAAATGAAACCTGGAGGACGAAAGCAATGAAATTCATGTCAACCTGGACTCTGATTCCCGGAACCGTCCCAGAAGCCGTTGAACGATTCCTCGCCGGCGAGGCTGCGCCCCAGCAAGGCGTAACCCTCCTCGGCCGCTGGCACAGTGTGGACTGTAGTGGCGGATTCGCCCTCTACGAAACCGACAATCCCGTTGCGCTTCATAAGGGAGCCGCAAAGTGGGCCGATCTGCTGGAGCTCAATACCGTCCCGGTCATCGAAGACGCCGAAGCCGGAGCCAACCTGGCAAGCGTCTTCAAGAAGTAACCGCGACCCACCCCGTAACCATCCCCAGCGCGCCGCTCCACCACAAACCCGTGAGCCCCAGGTCTCGTTCGCCCCGGCGCAGAGACCTGGGAAGCCACAGCCGCCAACCGGACTCCAACCGGCAGCCGCGGCCCGGTATGCCGGGCTTTCAACCCCGGCATAAGCCCACCCACCTCCATCCGAAAGACCGTGTACGCGGCGGGTAGGCCGAGGTTTTAACCCCAACCTGAATCCGCCCATCCACATTAGAAGTCAAAGCTCGCGATGCCGGCCGCACTGGAGCCATCGCCGTGCAGGGTACCGGCTACAGCCCCGCGCACTTCACAGTTGAGGACTCCTCTTCCGGAATTCGGCGAAGGCCTTGCAATATCACGTAGAGCCGTGATTCGTAGCACAGCGATGGATCCTTGCGCGGGGATATAGTGCCGCCCAGCCTCTCGGAGCAGCGTTTTCTCCACGGGAGTGCGCAGCCCCACAGGCCCGGGCACGTACGACGCAGTAGCGGCTTGGAAAATCTCTCTTCGGCCCTTCGCCTGAATTCTTCGCGGATGCCCCTGCCTCTGCTGCCCCAAGCAAAGGGAAAAGTGAAACTCTCTTTCGCACATCCTCGTCAACACCAACTCCCCCCCCGCCGCCCAACCATTCAGCCGGCGTGCGCAACCATTCCGTCTATGAGGAGACAAATCATGAATAAGGACGTGGCAATCAGAAAATTGATGCAGGCCTGCGAGAAAGATCCCGATCTGTTTACAAAGCTGGTCGACAATCCGCAGGAGATCGCAAAAGAACACGACATTGCTCTGGAACCCGAGGAATTGCAGCAGCTACAGCGGGTGAAGAAGCTCAAGGACCTGGTGGAGGAGTTCAAGCAGGGACGGGGAATCGGCCGTCCCGTCGGGTATCCGATCGACGTGGCGTGGACCACCACAATCGCCAACCACATCATCTTCTACCGGCCGATCTACTACCCAATCTACTATCCCATCTTCTACCCGGTCTTTGGGCCGATCAGCTATCGGGGCGCCGGCTATCCCGCCGAACCTGTTGAAACAGCACAGTTCAGCGCACTGCGCAAACTCGGTCGCAAAAGGCGGCCTTGAACTCCAATCGGGTTAGGATCAACCTGGGAACCAACCACACATCGGCCGGCGACCATCTTTCTGCCGCCGGCCGATCTTAGCCATAGATGAGGAGAGAACATGGCCAACGTACTCCTGACCACCCGCTGCAATCTTAGATGTCCCTATTGCTTTGCCCAGGAGAAGTTAAGCGACGGGCAGAAACTGACCATGTCCATGGCCGACGTGGAGAAAGTGATCGCTTTTTTGAAGCGATCGAACCATCCGTTCTTTCGCGCCATGGGTGGAGAGCCGACGCTTCATCCGGAGTTCCCCCGCATCCTCAAAATGGCGCTGGAGAGCGGATTGCGCGTGGACCTGTTGAGCAACGCCACCTGGCCGGAGAGCTACAACGACCTGTTCCAGCGCACTTCGCCGCGGCGCCTCGTCTTCCTGCTGAACGTCGATCATCCCGACCGTTATGCGCCCCATATTTGGGAGAGGATCGAGCGGAATCTGGCGGCAATTTCCGGCCGGGGGAGCGTTACGCTGAGCTTTAATATCTTCGAGAAGCAGCCCCGATACGAATATATTCTCGAACTTACGAGAAAATATGGCATTGACAAGATACGGATGAGTTTTTCGCTACCCGTGGTGGGGGCGAACAATGCCTGCCTGAAGCTTCAGGATTACAGGCAGATGGCTCCGTTCGTAGTCGAGTTTGCCAGGCGCGCGGAGGAAGGCGGCGTGCAGGTAAGGATGGACAACGCGGTTCCGCTGTGCATGTTCAGTTATGAGCAGGCCGGGGAGTTACTCATGAAGGGCGTTGTCGATCTTCAGCGTAACATGCGCTGCGCGCCCGTGATCGATATCGGGCCCGATCTGAGTGTGTGGTGCTGTTTCTGCCTTTCGAAGATGTGGAATCGCCATCTGGACGAGTTCCAGAACCTGGAGGAGATCCACGCCTACTACCGCAGAGCCATGAGCCTTTATCAATCCCGGCTGTACCCGATGGAGGAGTGTAACGAATGCAGCTACCGGGAACTGTGGAATTGCCAGGGCGGCTGCCTTACCCACACGGTGATGAAGCATGGAGAACTGTCGCTGGACGATCGGCCAGGGGAAACCACCGGCGATGGCTTTAAAGAGGACGCGGTGTTAGCTCTGTCCCCGGATGTGGAGATCCGCCGTTACGATATGCCGGAAGCGTCTTGCGCAATCTTCAACAAAGTTTCAGGCGTGGAACTGGAAATGGACGGGTCGTTCCAGCCGCTCTTGCTCTCCCTGAATGGGCAGTTCTCCGCGCGGGAGGTGGTGGATCAATACATCGGCGACAACGCCCCGAATGCGGAAAGCGCGAGCGAGTTGGCAACGTTGACACAAGGAGCCTTGCGGCAGGGTGCCAGCGAACTGCTTCTGGGCATGTTGCATCAGGGGCTGGTTGTCGAACGCCACGTTTGACGCTGCTGGGTCGCGCCCGAGTGAGCCAGTGCTTTCCGGGAGGAACGCGTTCGCAAAAATTACTACCCCGGCAATCGCCGGGAAGTCGGCAGCGGCTACAGCGGTTCTCCAGTTGCTGCGGAGCGAAACCAATGCTGCTAAGTGGCTTTTTGGGTCCGCGGTCCCCACGGACGGGCCTTTGTCCGTGGGGTGGAAGAAAAAGCCACCCTGGACGAGGTCAGAAGCGCCACATAAACTGGAGAACCGCCCTAAACTCCCTCCGCCGCCCGCTCCATGCTCCCGAATCGTCCCCCGCGGCATCCCTTCGTTCCCTCCCTTCCGAAGAGCGGCCATACAGGCGCGGCAAACGTGAAAAATCAAGACTGGAAACTCGCCGTCTAAGCCGAATTTTGCCTCTTATCCATGCCAAATTGCGGCTTTTAACGCTTGTTTGCGCGTGTTTGGGATAGTTCCATGCGGCCTTTTCTCTCCGTTCCGAACCTTGTGAGCAGAAAGAACTTCTTCCGGGGTTGTATCACCGGTTGTGAATGAAGTTTTTCGCAACCATCCGAACCAACGTTTGGCCCCCAAGCGCAACCATCCAGACCAACCTTTGGCCCCCGAACGGAACCTCCTGTGCCGACGTTTTGAGGCCGCATTCGCAGCCCAGGTTTACTGATCGGTAATCGGCCTTCAAGGACCGCCGCCCCCTGATCTCTGGTCTCTGCTTTAAACTCAAGTCTGGACCACCCCATGATCAGCCTTTTCGGCGGAACAGCAGACGCGCCCGACTCCGGCCCGGAAGAAGCCCCCAAATCCGGCTTCCTCAGCCGCATGAAGCAGGCCGTCTCGCGCACCCGCGAGTCCTTCTCGTCCAAGATCGAAGGCCTCGTCGCCCTCACCCGCACCGTCGACGAATCAACCCTCGAAAGCCTTGAAAACGCTCTGCTTGCCAGCGACCTCGGCGTCCAGACCACTACCCGGATTCTGGCCGCCTTGCGCGACCGCGCCCGCCGCCAGGCCATCGAAGGCGGCGAGGAATTGCGCGCCCTCCTCAAGCAGCAGATCCGCGCCATCCTCGAAGCTCCCATCGCCCAAAACCCAACTCCAGCGCCCCCATCCAAAGGCCCTCTGGTCACCTTTCTCGTCGGCGTCAACGGCACCGGAAAAACCACCTCCGCAGGCAAACTGGCCGCCTGGTATCGTGCCCAAAATCGCACCGTTCTGCTCTGCGCCGCCGACACTTTCCGCGCCGCCGCCATCGAGCAACTAGAAATCTGGGCCCAGCGCTCCGGCGTGGAAATGATCAAAACCCGCCAGGGCGGTGATCCGGCAGCCGTTCTCTACGACGCCGCATCGTCCGCCAAGGCCCACAATATCAACGAGTTGATCGTTGACACCGCCGGCCGCCTGCACACCAAAACCGGCCTCATGGACGAGCTCGAAAAGATGCGCCGCACCGCTGCAAAATTGATCCCCGGCGCGCCCCACGAAGTCCTGTTGGTCATGGACGCCACCACCGGCCAGAATGGCCTCCAGCAAGCCCGCCAATTCACTCAATCCGCAGGTGTTACCGGCATTGTGCTCGCGAAGCTCGACGGCACCGCCAAGGGCGGCATCGCCGTCGCCATCGCCCAGGAACTCAACCTGCCCGTCCGCTTCGTTGGCGTAGGCGAGCAGATGACCGACCTGTTAGAGTTCTCTCCGGAAGAATTCGTGAACTCGCTACTCGAATAAAATGAACGCTTTGGATCAAGATCGGTACTGGATGCAGCGGGCATTGGAACTGGCCCGCCGCGGCATCGCCGTCAGCTCGCCCAACCCCGCCGTGGGGTGCGTAATTCTCGACCGCGCCGGGCAGGTGGCCGGAGAGGGTTGGCACGAATATGACCTGGTGGAACACGCCGAAGTCGTGGCCCTCAAAGTAGCCGCCCAGCACGCCGGCAATCGCCTTCTCGGCGGCACAGCCTACGTGAGCCTCGAGCCTTGCAACCACACCGGCCGCACCGGCCCTTGCACTGAAGCTCTGATTGCGGGCGGTTTAGGTCGCGTGGTAGCCGCCACCATCGACCCCAACCCCGCCGTCGCCGGCCACGGAATGGACCGGCTGCGCGAAGCAAGCATTGAGGTTACGCTGGGTGTTTGTCAGGCCGAGGCGCGCCGCCTCAACGAGGGCTTTGCCCGCTGGAGCCAGCATCGCCGCCCGCTGGTGCTGATGAAGGTGGCCATGACCCTCGACGGCCGCATCGCGCCGCCGCCGGGGCAGCACACGCTGCGCCAACCCTACTGGATCACCAGCGAGGCCGCGCGCGCCGCCGTGCAGCCCCTGCGCTGGCAGGCCGATGCCGCTCTAACCGGCGTGGATACAGTACTTGCCGACGATCCCCTGCTCACCGATCGCAGCGGTTTGCGCCGCCGCCGTCCGCTCCAGCGCGTGGTGCTGGACTCGGCCTTGCGCATGCCCATGGACTCGAAGATGGTCGCCACGGCCCACAACGATCTGGTGATCTTTACTGTTTCCAACGACATCAGCCGCATCAACGAGTTGCAGTCGCGCGGCGTCCGTGTGGAAGTGCTTCCCGCCGAAGCCGGCCGCGTCCCGCTGGGCAAGGTCCTCGACAAACTGGGCGAGGAAGGCATCCTGACCTTGCTGACCGAAACCGGCACGCGCCTGAACACCGCTCTTCTGGCCGGCGGCCTTGTCGACCGCGTGCATCTCTTTGTTTCCCCGCAGCTTATGGGCTCCGACGCCATCCCCGCCTTCCGCGGCATGGCGCACGCCATTCTCATGGAGGAGGTCGAAGTCGAGCGCTACGGCAACGACTTGGGCCTCTGCTCCCTGCTCAGGGACCCCTGGCCAGAAGAGCAGTGATCAGTTGTCAGTGGTCAGTTTTCAGTGATCCCGGACAATCGACAAATGATCGGCCGCCGCCCATTCCCTGTTTCCTGATCTCTGATCCCTTACACTGGAACCATGTTTACCGGCATCATTGAACAGACGGGCACGCTGGTCAGCCTTGAGAGCAGAGGCGGGGTTCGGCGCATTACGATCGAGGCTCCGGGCCTGGCGGGGCGGCTGCGCGAGGGCGACTCGCTGGGCGTCTCCGGCGTCTGCCTGACCGCGCTGGACGTGCACCCCACGCTGTTTCACGCCGATCTGGCCCAGGAGACTCTGGACCGCACCTCGCTGGGATCCCTCAGCCCCGGCGCCAAGGTCAACCTGGAGTTGCCCACTGCCGCAGGCAGCCCGTTGGGTGGCCACATTGTGCAGGGTCACGTGGACGGCACAGGCACGATGACGGCGCTCGACCCGGTCATATCCGAATCGAGCCCGCAGTTCGACAAGCACACCACCGACTGGACCCTCAAGGTCCGCGTTCCCGAAAATGTGCGCCCCTGGATGGTGCACAAGGGCTCGGTAGCCATTGAGGGCATCAGCCTGACCATCGCCGCCTTCGATGGCGAGGCGATCGCGATTGCCATACTTCCTTTGACCTATTGGCGAACCAACCTGCACACGCTCTCGCCTGGGGCTCCGGTCAATGTGGAGGCCGATGTGCTGGTGAAGCTGGCGCATGCGCAGATGCAGGCCAAGAAGAAGCCTGAATTGGAACTGACCGAGGCCTGGCTGGTGGCCAACGGCTATTGAAATCCTTCTGACTCGGCCTCATAATCTGGCAGAAGGGTTCGGTTGGATGCGTATGAAGTCCGTTGGTGAGATTGGCCTGAAGATCACCGCTGCCCAGCGCGAGTATTTCCGCTACTCGGGCGCTTCGGCAGAGTTGGAGCGGCGCGGCGCTGGAACGTCGCGGCCCGATCTGGCCTGGGTGCGCAGATCCAGGCAACTGCGTGGAGAAGTCTGCGCCGAACCGGAGCCCAGCAGCGGAAGCGAATCGCCAAATCGTTCCTGAACCTGCAGAGAACCCGGCCCGGTCTACGGTTTGGCGGGAGGCTTGGGCGGGTCTGCCACATATTCGTCGCCGGTGCGGGCCAGCAACAGCTTGCGGCGATCGTCGAGCAGCTTCAACCGGTTCGTCACTTCGATGAATTCCTTTTTCTGGTCGGCAGTGAGCCCGCCGGCAGCACCAGTCGCATCGGTCGCAGCGCTCAGCTTGTTCAACTCGGCAACCTTGTTCAGTTCGTCCAGGCGGGCTTGCAGGCGCGGCATCTCGCGGTCGATCAGGATGGGGCGAATGATGGTCGTCTTGGCGTGGCCAACGGCAAGTTCATTGCGGTTGTTTTCGCCCCACACGGGAAGAATGCCCACGTGGCCCAGTTCGACGCGCACGCCGGCCGGGCCGTAGTCTTTGCGGACGGCGGAAAACAGGCCGATCATCGAGTCGCGCGGGTCGCCGTCCTTATCCGGCATCAGACCATCCACGTACGTGCGCGACTGGTTCGACAGAAAGTTTCCCAGCGAATAGAAGATGACCGCGTTGCGGCCGTCCGCGGTGCGCCAGGTCTCCACCGGCTGCAACACGTGGGGATGGTGGCCCACGATCACCGAGGCCCCGGCTTCCAGCATCTTGTGCGCCGTCTCCACGTCTTCCGGACGGGACGCGGACGCGTACTCGATGCCCCAGTGGATGGAAACCACCAGCAGGTCGCACTTCAAGCGCGCCTGCTTGACGGCCTCGAGCACTCCTGCTTCGTCGAGTCCCGGCGCGCCTCCGGATTCGCCCGGATACGGGAAGAAGTTCACGTGGGGCAGGTCGTCCTTGTCGGGATTGCGGTTGCCGTTGAGCCAGCGGGTCATGCCCAGCCAGCCCACCTTGATGCCGTTGGCCTCGACGACGACCGGCTGCCAGGCGAGCGCGGCCGTGTCGCCGGAACCGACAAAGAACAGCCCCTCGTCGCGCAGATGCTCGCGGGTCTCGGCAAATCCGGCCCAGCCTTGGTCCATAACGTGGTTGTTGGCAAAAGAGACGATCTTGATGCCGCTGGCCTTCAATCCTTCGAGCAGGGCGACGGGCGCGTCGAACAGGAATGGCTTCGACCCGTGCGAATGGGCCGGAGCCACGGGCGTTTCCAGGTTGACGAAGCCGAAGTCAGCTTTCTCAAAGACGTCGTTCACGTCGTTGAAGAGCGCGCCCCAGCCCGCGGAGTTGGTGGGGTCACCGGCGGCGGCAGCGGCGGCAGCGGCGCGCACCGGTTCGTGCGGAATCACATCGCCGGCCACGGCAAAACTCACCTGGGCAAGCTCGTGCGGATAAGGAACGGCGACCGCTGCCAGGCGGCTGCCGTGAGAAGCTGCCAGCAGGCCCGCGCCGATGGCTGCTACGGCCAGCAGCAAGGCGCTTCCAACGGCCAGACGCCCGTGTGTGCGCAGGCCAGGCACGATCCTTGCGCCGGATCCCTCCCCAAGCCGGCCTCCGCGCATCGTCCAACCCATTGCCTGCACCAGTCCAGTCCCCTTCATTGTCCATCACAAAATGGAACGTAATCAGGATACAGGTTGAGCAGGCAGGCAGAGTAGGTTCAGCAGGGCGCTGGAGGGTAGGGGCGTAGGCGGCGGGAACCCCAGGTCTCACAATCGAGACCTGGGAAACCCGGCATTGGAACAATGGCGATTCGTCCCTTCTTTGCCTGCGATTGGTTTCGACTCTTCAACTACTTTGCCGGCGTCACCATGTCCTGAACCGTAAACAGGCTTGTCGACAAGATCGTGCGCAGTTTCTCGAACTGCTCCATGGTTGTGCCAACTTCCATGTCGGGATGTGCCTTCTTGAAATGCTCCCCAAGGTGGGCTTCTGCCGCAAAAACAGCATCCCAACTGGGGTAAACGTCGACAGTTACAGCGTCAAACGGCAGGTCAGAGCCGCGGGGCAGCACCTGCACATTGACCGACCATCCGCTGGTTACGCCAGCCTGCACCAGGGACTCCGCCAGCGGCTGCCAAACCTTCTTCTCGTAGGCGATCCAATCCCCCATGTTGACGACCTTCATGTAGTTGACCATGAAGTAGTCGCCCTTTTTCGCGCCGCCCACGGAGATTCGGTTCTGGAACAGATTGTTTGAAACCAGCTCAGTGAGCGAGTTACGACGGTCAACATATTCTTGTGCGCTGGTGTTGAGCCCCGCTTTTTTGAGCACGGCACCGAGTTCGTGGAGCTCCAAGGGCTTCGGCGGCGCCCCTGGATAGATGGAAATGCTCAGGTAGTCGCACTCTGCAGACGTGCCCGCGGGGATGACGGACCGCAACAGGTACCAGACGGCGATTGCGCCGGAATCTGCCCTGGATTGTTGCACCTTGCGAACGTCTTCCGCATACCACTTACGGAATTCGGCGGCTTTTTCCGGCTTGACTTTGATACAGGCAACGCTGTGATAGCCGCTCGGCGCCTGTTGGGCAAACAGAGAGGCAGAAAATGCCGCCGCGATAGCGACACTGAAAAGCGAACGGGGAAACTTCATTCAAAACCTCCATTTTGGGGTCTCCGGCTGGCCGGGAGCAACTTCGCGGCTTACAGTTTCGAGTCCCCCGACGCAACCATACAGGAGCCATGCATGAGGGTGGAATATCTATTTGCAATTCTCTATCTTTAGTCCCCCACCGGCGTTGCCGACCCACGGGAGATGAAACGCACGTCCTGCGGTTTGCCTTTGTTTTGTTGAACTCGCACGTTTGTTTCTTCCCAGAGCCGGGCCGGGACTCTGCGAGCGGCGCGGAGGGAGAATCCGCACACCTGCAAGCCCAGAGAATATGTGCCCTTGCAAGGTCACAGACGGTGGAATTGAGCGGCGCTCGAAGTCGAGAATTCTCGTGTAAGACTGTACGGATCTTTCTCAATCACCAGACTTGATCACAGGAACAATCTTCATGAAATTCTCCCGGATGGCAGGGCAATAGGATACTTGATCGCCACGCGGGCTGCCCAGATCAGTGCCGTGAAGTCGGCCAGGGTTCTGCGATGCAGCGTGCATTCAGTGCGAATGGCCGCTGTCGGCATTTCTAAACCAACGCCATGCGTCCCTTAGCCAATGCACGAGACGGCCTGCTGGGGTCGATGTCCGGTTTCGGCAGCCGGAGGCCTGACTGCCAACTCCGCTTTGCGGTGCGCCCGTTTGCCAATGCTCGACGGCGGTAAGATAAGAGGCGGAGGCAGGTTCGATGCTCATTGTCCACGTGCATGTACACGTCAAGCCCGAGTCGGTGGAGGAGTTCAGCCGGGCTACCGTCGAAAACGCCCGCGCCAGTGTTCAGGAGCCTGGCATTGCGCGCTTCGACGTGGTGCGGCAGCAGGACGACGCCACGCGGTTCGTGCTGATCGAAATCTACCGCGATGCGGAGGCGGCGGCCGCGCATAAACAGACCGCTCACTACGCAAAGTGGCGCGACGCGGTTGCGCCCATGATGGCCGAGCCGCGCTCGAGCGTGAAGTACAACGCCGTCTTCCCCGATTCACAAGGCTGAAACCATGCGCTTCGAGTTTGCTACCGCAACACGCATCGTCTTCGGCGAGGGCGCCGCCGCCACTGTGCCCGAACTGGTTCGCAGTTTCGGCGCTCGCCCGTTCGTGGTCACGGGCTCTTCACGCCAGCGCGCGGCGTGGCTTGTCTCGGCGCTCTCGGCGGAGATCCTTGCCGTCCCCGGCGAGCCGACGGTCGATCTGGTCCGCGATGGCGCCCGGCGCGTGCGGGAAGCTGCTTGCGATGTCGTTGTTGCGCTGGGCGGCGGCAGCGCGATCGACGCCGGAAAAGCGATTGCCTGCATCGCAACCAACGGCGGCGAGCCGCTGGAGTTTCTTGAAGTGGTGGGAAAGGGGCGCGCCATTGAAGCCGCACCGCTGCCCTTTATTGCGGTGCCGACCACTGCTGGGACCGGCAGCGAGGTCACGCGCAATGCCGTGCTCGCATCGGCGGAGCATGGCGTCAAGGCGAGCTTGCGGAGCCCCATGATGCTGCCGAGAGTAGCTCTGGTCGATCCCGAGCTGACTTACGCGCTGCCGCCCGCGGTAACAGCCAACACGGGACTGGACGCCCTGACGCAGTTGATCGAGCCGTACGTGAGCGCACGCGCCAATCCACTGGTGGATGCGCTTTGCGTCGAGGGGATCGGGCGCGCCGCCGGGGCGCTGGGCCGCGTCTATCGCGACGGTGCGGACCGTGAGGCGCGCCGCGACATGGCGCTGGCGAGCCTGTTCGGAGGCCTGGCGCTGGCCAACGCCGGGCTGGGCGTGGTGCACGGTTTTGCCGCGCCGCTGGGAGGCTCGTGGAATGCGCCGCATGGAGCGCTCTGCGCGGCGCTGCTGCCGCACGGCATGGCCGCCAACGTAGCCGCCTTGCGGGCCCGCGCGCCGCTCCATCCGTCCCTGGAACGCTACGCCGCCATTGCGCGCCTGCTGACCGGCCGCAAGGAAGCAACCGCGGAGGACGGCGTCGCATGGGTGCGCGCGCTTTGCGCCGATCTCAACATTCCTGAGCTGCGCGCCTGGGGAATCGCGCCAGCCGATCTGCCCGCCGTGGTGGAGAAGGCAGCCCGCGCCAGCAGCATGCAGGCCAATCCGCTTCCGCTAACGGGCGAGGAGCTACTGGCCGTGGTCTCGGCAGCGTGGTAAGCGCCGGACTTGGCGAACAACGCCGGAGCGGGCCTTCGTCGAACCGAAAGCAGCGCAAAGAGGCGCCTGAAATCCGACCGATGCAGACCAAAAGGAACAAGGCAGAGCCCTGCCCCGTTTTTCGGTTCCGATCCTCGCCGCTTGGCTGAAGATTGATTGATCCTGGCGTATCGAGACGCTAGAGCTCTCCCATGCCCGTCCATTGCGGTCTCCGTTTAGCGCATGCGTTGTCCAACGCGATTGTTTACTGATGCGTTATTGAATGCTGACGGTTTGCCGACGATACATCCGGAACTGCAAAACGGGGCAGAGTCGGGGCTGGAAACGCGACTCGGCCTGCTGGCGCCAATAGAGATCAATTGCCGATGCCGATCATTGGGGAAGCGCGTGAAAGCCTGCTCCTGGAAAACTCAACAAGTTGAGCCAGGCGTTCTCTCCCCGGGATTCTAGAAAGCCGCTATTCCGTTACGCGTTGCGCTCGAGTGCCCGCCAAAACGTGCTCGAACACATCGGCCACAAACGACTCATCGATTCGTTCATGGCGGATAAGCAAACGCGCCAGCAGAGGACCGACGATCGAATCGAGGAATACGCTGATCTTCAGTTCGACGGGAAGATCGCCTTGTTTGATCGCTTCGTTCACGATGGCGCGAATTTCCTTGTCGCGCGGCGAGTAAACACGTTTCAAGAACTCCTTGCGAAGGGCTGGATTGTCCTGGATGGCCGTGAGCAAACGGGCGACGACGATGCCGTTTTCACCCGTGAAAAACCGTCCGACCTGGAGTATGTACTCCTTAAGGCGCTCCAGCGGAGATCCTTCGCACTTGAGTACAAGTTCGTGATCTGCTGTGTGCAGAAAGGCATCGAGCAACAATGCCTCCTTCGTAGACCACCAGCGATACACCGTGGCTGTGCTTACGCCAGCTTCCCGGGCGATGTGAATCGTCGATATCCCGGAGACAGGAAACCGGCGCAAGAAGCTGTAAGCCGCCTCCAGGATTGAAGCACGCGACTCTTCACTGCGCGGCCTGCCGGCTGAACGCGCGGGTTTGGGTTCCGCTTCGACATTCAGTTCGTTCACGGATCACCCCTCTTTAGTTTAATACTGCAATTATATACGAAACGGCTTGTTTCGTTTTATAATAAACTGGGGCCGAAAGGGACATTGTGGCCGGCGATCAACTCAACAAGGACTGGAGACCCACGCATAACCCCTGGCTGATCGCCATGGTGGTGGCGCTTGCCGCCTTCATGGAAGTGCTTGACACGAGCATTGCCAATGTGGCGCTTCCGCACATTGCCGGCGATCTTGGCTCCAGCCAGGATGAGAGCACATGGGTGTTGACCACCTACCTGGTGGCCAACGCCGTCGTTCTGCCGATCGCCGGATGGCTTTCGAGCTCGATGGGCCGCAAGCGGTTCTTCATGACCTGCATTGCGCTGTTTACCTTGGCTTCCTTGTTCTGCGGGATGGCGCCAACCCTGCCGGCGCTGCTGTGCTCCCTGGCATTTCAGGGCGCGGGCGGCGGCGGCTTGCAGCCCATGGCGCAGTCCATCATGGCCGATAGCTTCCCGCAAAAACTGCGCGGAGCCGCCTTCGCGCTGTTCGGCATGACGGTGGTCGTGGCTCCCGCCCTGGGTCCCATCCTCGGTGGGTGGATCACCGATAACTACACTTGGCGCTGGATCTACTTCATGAACCTGCCGCTCGGACTTCTGGCCCTGGGGCTGGCCTTCAAATTCGTAGAAGATCCTCCATTTCTGCGGCGATTCAAGCCCGGAGAAATGCACTTCGATACGGTCGGATTCGCGCTGCTGGCGCTGGGAGTGGTGGCCCTCCAGGTCTTGCTGGACAAGGGGCAGGAAGACGACTGGCTGGCCTCTCATTTCATTTGTTCGCTGGTGATCATCGCCGTCGTCTGTCTCAGCGCCCTGGTGGTGTGGGAATGGCGGCAGAAGGAGCCGATCGTCGATGTCAGGTTATTCAAAATTATTAATTTCTCCGGCTCGTGCCTGATGATGTTCCTGGCCGGCGTCGTGATGTTTTCCTCGATGATTCTCATGCCAGAGTTCCTCCAGATGCTCATGGGATACACCGCGGAGGATGCAGGCGTGATCGTTTCCATCGGCGCTGCTCTAGTTATGGTGATCATGCCCATTGTAGGGTTTTTCGGTTCCAAATTCCCCGCCAAGCACATGATCGCCTTTGGCTGGCTTCTTTCCGCGGGCGGGATGTATCTATCGATAAAGCTCTTGTCTCTGAATATCAGCTTTGGCGGAGCCGCGGTCATCATGCTGGTGCAGTTCGCTCCCTTGGCCTTCATCTTCATTCCTACAATGACTGCCTCTTTTATCGGAGTTCCGCAGGACAAAAGCGACTCGGTCTCGGGATTGACCAACTTCATGCGCAACATTGGAATGAGCTTCGGCGCCGCGGTGGTGCAAACGGTTCTGGCTCGCCGCCAGCAATTCCACCTTGCCCGGCTTGCCGACCACTTGAGTGCGGGAGGCATCGGCCTGACGATCAATTCCCAAGCCATGGCATTGCACGCCCGCGGTGCCGGATTGGGACCTTTTGGAACGCAGACGGCCGTCGTGGCGCAAATCTATCGAGCGTTCATGACGCAGGCCGCCGCCCTGTCGTTCCTAGACGCCTACGTGATTTTGGGAATTGGGGCGGCAGCCATGTTTTTCCTTTCATTCCGTCTCACGTCGAACGATCCGAAGAGCACAGGTGTACATAGCGGGCTTTGAGGGGGACGGGGAACGAATAACAAACTCCCTCACACCGTTGAGCGTGGATGCCTGACAAAGACAGTCTTTCACGGGAAGCCACCATGAGATTTCAGACCTTGAAGTCGCTAGCCTTGCGCAACACTCTGACACCTTTCTCGTTTTTGCACGGAGGACTATCGCGAGCCGGTGGATGGGCACTTTGATCGAAGGGGGAGTATGGATTCTTCAGTTTTGGTGTCAACTAGCTTGGAATCCGTTGCTGAGCGTGGATTGAGTTCCTTTTTGCAAGCCATTGCCGAGGTTGCGCCGGACGAAGATCTTCAAAAGGCCGGCGATTGTTGGATTCGTGCTTTGGAAACCACAGACTGGCGCCCTGGCGAAAGCTCTGATAGCTTTATTTGCCACGTAACGATCAACGCGCTGGCGATCACCGCCGAGCTCAACTAGATCGGATTTCCCGCAACTTCGGTGCAGAGATTAACGCACAGGTTCCCGATCACCTCCAATCAAGGAAAGCAATCACCGGAATGCGCAGCTGAGGGAACGCCGGAAGGACCGGTAGTGGTCAACGCGCATGTGGCCGAGAGCAATTCTCGATTGGCGGAAAATCGTCAAAGCGCGCAAGAAGCGGCACCATTGCTGGAAACGTGCGTTGGCGAGAGTTGACGTTGCTGCCCATGGAGATCGGTAAACCCTTGCCGATCAAACGCCCATGTCGCCCGGAGAGTTCTGGCTTCACGCTAAATCGTCGAGGCGCGAATCTACCGCCTAGAAGGCAGATTCCGGGGTTCCGGGCGAACGACCGGCTACACGTACATGACCCGGCCCGCGGCCAGCTTCGGATGGTTTCCGGGACGAATATCTGGCAAAG
>JBEKZJ010000049.1:0-33103 GCA_049509995.1 Occallatibacter sp.
GAAAGGGCACGGCTTTAGCCGCCGTCGTCCAGGCTACTTTGAAAGGGCACGGCTTTAGCCGCCGTCGTCCAGGCTACTTTGAAAGGGCACGGCTTTAGCCGCCGTCGTCCAGGCTACTTTGAAAGGGCACGACTTTAGTCGTGCCGTAAACGCCGCAAAATTAACGTGGGCTTTAGCCCCTGAGGGAATGCGAAATCGAGAAGCACATTCAAAGGTCGTGGGGCATTGCGGGCACCGGTTTTGCGGCTCTGCTCTTATCACTCCTTCCAGTGGCTACCGGAGGAACGAGATTTGAGTGGACCGGTATGCCTTTCTTCGCTCCGGGCTTTTTCGCCGCAGCAATTGTATTCAGCACTGGCATTCATTCGGACCACCCAATCGCTTATCTGGCCCTCGCTACCGTCCTAAATGTTGCTTTCACCTGGATTGCTCTGCTGTTGATTCTGATGATGATCGAAAAGCGTATCACCCGAACGAATCTCAAAACCGGAAACTGATCTCTGACACCTGATCTCTGGAGAAGCATGAAGCTGAAGATTCTAGTCACCGCCGGCGACGGCATCGGCCCCGAAGTCACCAACGAAGCAGTCGCGGTGCTGCGCGAGGTTGCATCCCTCGGCGGCCACGAGTTCATTTTCTCCGAGCGCCGCATCGGCGGCGTCGCCATCGTCCACGACGGTTCCCCGCTCCCCGTCGGCACCCTCGCCGCCGCGCTCGCCTCCGACGCTGTTCTGCTCGGCGCAGTCGGCGGCAACGAATTCAATTCCCTCGCTCCCGACAAGCGCCCCGAAGCCGGCCTTCTGCAACTCCGCGCCGCGCTCGGCGGCTTCGCCAACCTGCGCCCCGCATTCGCCTTCAAGGAGCTCGCCGTCAACAGCCCCCTCCGCCCCGAGATCATCGACGGCGCGGACATTCTCTTCGTCCGCGAACTCCTCGGCGGTCTCTACTTCGGCCGGCCCCGCGAGTGGAACCGCTCGACCGGCGAAGCCTGGAACACCATGCGCTACACGCGCGATGAAGTCGTCCGCGTAGCCCGCGTGGCCTTCTCGCTCGCCACCAAACGCCGCAACAAAGTCACCAGCGTCGACAAGGCCAACGTCCTCGAAGTCTCGCAGCTCTGGCGCGCCACCGTAACCGAAGTCGCCCAGGAATTTCCCTCCGTCACCCTTGAGCATCAGTACGTCGACGCCATGTCCATGCACCTGATGAACCGGCCACGCGACTTCGACGTGGTGCTTACCGAGAACCTTTTCGGCGACATTCTCTCCGACGAGTCCGCCGTCATCACCGGCTCGCTCGGCATGTTGCCCTCGGCCACCATCGGCGGCAAGGTTAATCTCTACGAACCCGTCCACGGCTCCGCGCCCGACATTGCCGGCAAGGGCCTGGCCAACCCACTCGGCGCAATCCTTACCGGCGCGCTGATTCTGCGCCACTCCGCCGGCCTCGAAGCCGAAGCCGTCGTCATTGAAACCGGAGTCCGCAAGGTCCTCGAACAAGGCTTCCGCACCCCCGACCTGGCGCGCACAAATCCGCAAGGCTTCACCGTACTTACCACCACAGAAATGGGCGCAATAGTCCGCGAAACTGTAAAAACGATGCTAGAGCGTGTTTCATAAACCCGCTTTGTATCAGGGCACGACTTCAGTCGTGCCGAAAAGGACCGGAAAACAAGGGGTTTTAACCCCTGAGGAATCACAACCGAGAGATACGGAGGCCATTTATGAAACACACTCTAGTCAACGCTTGTGGTCGCTAAAAAACCGGGTGCCCCACCGGGGCGCCGGGGTACCCTCCGGGTCGGGGCCCCGCGTCCTTGTTTTTGCGGCTAGGGTGGGAGAACACGAACCCCAATATTCGAACATAGGGAGCACAATGAGCACTGAACCAAAAACGTTATTCGAAAAAGTCTGGCAGCAGCACGTGGTCGTCGCGCCCGAGGGCGAGCCAACCCTGCTCTACATCGACCTGCAATTGCTCCACGAGGTCACCTCGCCGCAAGCCTTTGAAGGTTTGCGCCTGGCCTGCCGCAAGGTCCGTCGCCCCGACCGTTCGATCGCCACCGTGGACCACAACGTCCCCACCACCATCGCGGGCCGCCTCAACATCCTCGACCAGATCGCCGCCACGCAAATCGCCGCGCTGCGCACCAACTGCGCCGAATTCGGCATCGAGCTTTATGACGTTGACAGCGCCGAACAAGGCATCGTTCACGTCATCGGCCCCGAGCTTGGGCTAACCAAGCCCGGCATGACCATCGTCTGCGGCGACTCGCACACCAGCACCCACGGCGCATTCGGCGCGCTCGCCTTCGGCATCGGCACCAGCGAAGTCGAGCACGTGCTGGCCACGCAGACCCTCCCGCAATCGAAGCCCAAAACCTTCCGCATCGCCGTCGAAGGCGAGCTGCCGCGCGGCGTCACCGCGAAGGACATCATCCTCGCCATCATCGGGCAAATCGGAACCGACGGCGCAACCGGCTGCGTCGTCGAATACTCGGGCTCCGCCATCCGCGCCCTCTCCATGGAAGGCCGCATGACCATCTGCAACATGAGCATCGAGGCCGGCGCTCGCGCCGGCATGATCGCTCCCGATGAAAAGACCTTCGCCTATCTCAAAGGCCGCCGCTTCAGCCCCAAAGGTGCTGCTTGGGATGAGGCAGTAACCGAGTGGAGCAAACTCCCCACCGACCCCGGCGCAACCTTCGATCGCGAACTCATCATCGACGCCGCCGCGCTCGTTCCCTACGTCAGTTGGGGCACCAGCCCCGGCATGGTCGCGCCCATCACCTCCGCCGTCCCCGACCCCGCCGCCGCGCCCAACGAGCAGGAGCGCAAAGGCCTGGAGCGCGCCCTTGAATACATGGGCCTCAAGGCCGGCACGCCGCTTGAAGACGTCTCCATCGACCGCGTCTTCATCGGCTCCTGCACCAACTCGCGCATTGAAGATCTACGCGCCGCCGCCCGCATCGCCTCCGGTTACAAAGTCTCCACGCACGTCAGCGCCATGGTCGTTCCCGGCTCGCAGGCCGTCAAGGCGCAAGCCGAACAGGAAGGCCTCGATCGCGTCTTCTTGGAAGCCGGCTTCGATTGGCGCGAGCCCGGCTGCTCCATGTGCCTGGGCATGAACCCCGACATTCTTTCGCCCGGCGAGCGTTGCGCCTCCACCAGCAACCGCAACTTCGAAGGCCGCCAGGGCCGCGGCGGCCGCACTCACCTGGTCTCGCCCGAAATGGCCGCTGCCGCCGCCATCGCCGGCCACTTCGTCGACATCCGCAACTGGCCCGTTCGCGAGCCCGCAGCCCAGTCCGCGGCTCCACTCACCGTCCAGGAGGCAAAATCCTGATGCAACCCTTTCGCACCCTCACCGCACTGGCCGCGCCCCTCGACCGCGCCAACGTCGATACCGACCAGATCATTCCCAAGCAGTTTTTGAAGCGCATCGAGCGCACCGGCTACGGCGAGTTCCTCTTCTTCGACTGGCGTCGCACGCCCTCCGGCGACCCCAACCCCGAGTTCGAGTTGAACGACCCGCGCTACAACGGTGCTCAAATACTCATTGCCGGCAAGAACTTCGCCTGCGGCTCCAGCCGCGAGCACGCCGCCTGGGCGCTCTCGGACTTCGGCTTCCGCGCCGTCATCGCCCCCACCTTCGCCGACATCTTCTTCTCCAACGCCGGCAAGAACGGCATCGTCCTCGTCCGCCTCAGTGAAGAACAAGTCGCCCAACTGCTCCACAACGCCAAGACCCTTCCCAACTATCAACTCACCGTCTCGCTTGAAGCCCAAACAGTAACTGACAGCCACGGCTTCCACGCCACCTTCGAGGTTGACCCCTTCCGCAAGTTCTGTCTTCTCGAAGGCCTCGACGACATCGGCCTCACCCTGCGCCACGAAGTTGCGCTCGACACATTCGAAGCCAAGCACGACCAGGCCGGCTGGCTCAAAGCCAAATGAACCTGGGTGCCCCACCGGGGCGCCGGGGTACCCTCCGGGTCGGGGCCCCGCGTCTTTGTTTTTGCGGCTAGGGTGGGAAAGCGCAACACTCAATCCGCGGATTCTGGTTCAACTAACACGGAGAATGGAACAGACGTTAACTGCAGCACGAACAAGCTAGTAGTTAGTAGCTAGTAGCTAGCGAACGAAGAGAGCATATGACCATCGAAGGCAAGCGTCAAAGCATTCCCATGACCGAAGGCCCCAGCCGGGCCGCCGCCCGTTCTTATCTGCGCGGCGTCGGTTACAGCAAAGATGATCTGCACAAGCCCATCATCGGCATCGCCAACACCTGGACCGAGATCGGCACCTGCAACGTCCACCTGCGCGACGTCGCCGAAGCCCTCAAGGAAGGCATCCGCGAGGCCGGCGGCACGCCCATGGAATTCAACACCATCACCATCTCCGACGGCATCACCATGGGCACGCAGGGCATGAAAGCCTCTCTGGTAAGCCGCGAAGTTATCGCCGACTCCATTGAGTTAGTCGCCCGCGGCAACCTCTTTGACGGCCTCGCCGGCATCGGCGGTTGCGACAAGAACATGCCCGGCATCATCATGGCCCTCTGCCGGCTGGACATTCCCGGCCTCATGCTCTACGGCGGCTCCATTGCTCCCGGCAAACTCAACGGCGTCGACATCACCATCCAGGATGTATTCGAAGGCATCGGCTCCCACGCCGCCGGCCGCATCGACGACGCCGGCCTTGAAGCTCTTGAAGCCAACGCCTGTCCCGGCGCGGGCGCATGCGGCGGCCAGTTCACAGCCAACACCATGGCCATGTCGGCTGAAATTCTGGGCATCGCGCCCATTTATCTCTCCGGCGTCCCCGCCACTTCCAAAGACAAGCACGAAGCCACGCGCGAAGCCGGCCGCATTCTCATGGACGCCGTACGCGCCAATCGCCGCCCCTCGCAAATCATCACTCGCAAATCCATCGAGAACACCATCGCCAGCGTCGCCGCCAGCGGCGGTTCCACCAACGCCGTGCTTCACCTCATCGCCATCGCCCGCGAAATGGGCATTCCGCTCTCCATCGACGACTTCGACGCCATCTCCAAGCGCACTCCTTTCATCTGCGATCTAACTCCAGCCGGCAAATTCGTTGCTTCCGACTACCAGGCCGCCGGCGGTTCGCGTCTTCTCGCCAAACGCCTCATTGAAGCCGGTCACGCCGACGGTTCCACCCTCACCATCAGTGGCCGCACCCTCGCTGAAGAAGCCGCTCTCGCCCAGGAAACTCCCGGCCAGGTCGTCATCCACACCTTTGAAAATCCCATCAAGCCCACCGGCGGCCTCGTCATCCTCAAAGGCAACCTCGCCCCCGAAGGCAGCGTGATGAAAGTCGCCGCCGCCAATCGCGTCGAGCATCGCGGCCCCGCCCGCGTCTTCGACAACGAAGAAGATTGCTTTGCCGCCGTCCAGTCCGCCCAGATCAACCCTGGCGACGTCCTCGTCATCCGCTATGAAGGTCCCAAAGGCGGTCCCGGCATGAGAGAAATGCTGCAAGTCACCGCCGCCATCTCCTCGAACGCCGAACTCAGCGCGCACGTAGCCCTGCTCACCGACGGCCGCTTCTCCGGCGCAACCCGCGGCTTCACCGCCGGCCACGTCGCCCCCGAAGCCTTCGTCGGCGGACCCATCGCCGCGGTCCGCGAAGGCGACATCATCCACTTCGACATCCCCAACCGCAAGCTGACGCTGGAAGTAAGTGAAGAAGAAATCGCCAGCCGCCTGAAGGGTTTCAAACCGCCCGCATTGCGCTGGCCTAGCGGCGTCTTCCGCAAGTATGTGGATCGCGTAAGCTCGGCTTCAGAAGGCGCGATAACCTAACATCAGAATATTGCCTAGTGAGCTTGAACTATGCCATTTGAACTCGAAACCTATCATCGGAACGTCTCGGACAGCGAGCTAATCGCTGATCTCCGACGTGTCGCCTCTGAATTGAGGAAAGGTTCCGTGACTCGCGCCGAGCAGGACGAAAGGGGCAATATTCATAGCTGCACGATTGTCAGGAGGTTTGGCAGTTGGTCCGTGGCACTTGAAAAGGCGGGGCTAGAAAATGCTAGAACGCCAATGAATGTGCCCGAAGAGGACCTGTTCCGAAACCTGGAGGAAGTGTGGACAAGACTCGGGAGGCAACCCAGGTACGCGGAGACCTGCAAACCGCTTTCAAGATACAGTTCTGGAACATATGAGAAACGATTTGGGACCTGGAGAAAGGCATTAGAGGCATTCATTGCGTATATCAATGAAGGAGCGGCATCCGAATCGGATTTATTGGTGGACGCGCCAGAACTTCCCAAGGAAATCAGGGAACGAGGCCCAAGGAAGCCCGGACGCAAGTTACAAATCTTGGTTTTGATTCGAGACAAGGGAATCTGCCAGCTGTGTAAAAGGGCAATCGGAGACGGTCTCGACTACCATATCGATCACATAAAGCCCTGGATCAAGGGCGGACCTACTGCCCTTGAAAACCTCCAGTTGCTTTGCTCGAAATGCAATCTTCTCAAGGGCGATCTGGACTTAACAAACGGCACCGAAGGATGAGGTACAAGATGACAGAACAAAACAAATCGCTACAGCAACCCACCCGCCTCACCGGCGCTGAAATCCTGTGGGCCACGCTGGTGGGCGAGGGCGTCACCACCGTCTTCGGCTATCCCGGCGGCGCCATCCTGCCCGCCTACGATGCGCTGCGCAAGTTTCCCATTCATCACGTCCTGGTCCGCCACGAGCAGGGCGCCGCGCACATGGCCGACGGTTACGCCCGCGCCTCGGGCAAGGTCGGCGTCGCCGTCGCCACCAGCGGCCCCGGCGCCACCAACCTGGTCACCGGCATCGCCACCGCCATGCTGGACTCCATTCCCATGGTCTGCGTCACCGGCAACGTCTCCAGCAAGGTGCTCGGCACCGACGCCTTTCAGGAAGTCGACATCACCGGCATCACCCTGCCCGTCACCAAGCACAACTTCCTCGTCAATCGCGCCGAGGACCTTGCCCCTGCGCTGCGCCACGCCTTTCAGATCGCCGTCTCCGGCCGCCCCGGCCCGGTCCTGGTCGACATCACCAAGGACGCGCAGCAAGGTACGGCCATCTTCGACTTCGCCGCCGCCAAGCCGCGCCCTTACCGCCCCCATCCCATGCTCTGCGTGGAAGAGTCCGGTCTCGCCCACGCCGCCGAGCTCATCCGCAACGCCAAGCGCCCCGTCATTCTGGCCGGCCACGGCATCATGGAATCCGGCGCCATGGAGCAGGTCCGCACCCTCGCCGAACGCGCCCAGATTCCTGTCGGCCTCACCCTCCTCGGCCTGGGCGCATTCCCCGCCTCCCACCCCCTCAACCTCGGCATGATGGGCATGCACGGCGAAGCCTGGCTCAACCACGCCATCCAGGAAGCCGATCTGCTCATCGCCTGTGGCATGCGCTTCGACGATCGCGTCACCGGCTCCACCTCCACCTACGCCCTCAAGGCCAAAAAGATTCACATCGAGGTGGACCCCGCCGAGATCAACAAGAACATCAAGGTCGATGTGGCCCTCGTCGGCGATCTGCGTGAAGTGCTCGAGAAGCTGCTGCCCCTCATCCCCGGTCGCGACGGCCAGGCCTGGCTCAAAACCATCGACTCTTCCAAAGGCGCGGTCGCCGTCCGCGACATCAAGAACCTTCCCGACTCCGGCCACCTTTACGCCGCCCACGTCATCCACGACTTGTGGCGCATCACCGGCGGTAACGCGATTGTCGTCACCGATGTCGGCCAGCATCAGATGTGGGAGGCGCAGTACTACCACCACGAGGAGCCCCGCACCCTCATCACCTCCGGCGGCCTCGGCACCATGGGTTTTGCACTGCCCGCGGCCATCGGCGCCAAATTTGCCTGCCCTGACAGGGAGATCTGGGTCGTCGCCGGCGACGGCGGCTTCCAGATGACCTCTGCCGAGCTTTCCACCATCGTCCAGGAAGGCATCAAGATCAACATCGCCATCATCAACAACGGTTATCTCGGCATGGTCCGCCAGTGGCAGGAGTTCTTCTACGAGGGCAACTACCAGTCCACTCCGCTGCTCAGCCCCGACTTCGTCAAACTGGCCGACGCCCACGGCATCGCCGGCCGCGCCGTCCGCACCCGCGCCGAGGTCGCCGGCGCCGTTGCGGCAGCCCGCTCCGCTCCCGGCACGTTTCTGCTCAACTTCCTGGTCGAAAAGGAGGAGTCCGTCTACCCCATGATTCCCGTCGGCGCCGCACTCCACGAAATGATCCGCCGCCCCGGCAACGACCCATTACTCGAATCGCCGGACGACAAGTAGCAAATCAGAGATCAGGGGTCAGAGATCAGAGATCAGGGGTCAACGTGCCGGCTAGGAGCTATTGATGTCGCATTCGTTTCGTGATTTAACAGTTTGGCAAAGATCGATGCAGCTGACCGTTGCGATCTATCGCCTGACACAGAAGTTTCCACGTGAAGAGATGTATGGACTTACAAGCCAGATCAGACGCTCGGCCGTATCGGTGCCAAGCAACATTGCTGAAGGACATGGAAGGTTGAACAAAGGTGAATACAGACAGTTTCTCGGTGTAGCCAGAGCGTCGAATTTCGAGCTGCAAACACAAATTGAAATTGCCCGCGCAATTGGAATTGGGGACCCCAAACTGCTCAACGAGGCAGAAGGCTTGTCTCACGAAGTTGGGAAGATGCTTTACGCAATCCTGGATTCCACAAAGAAGCCAGGACCGCCGAAACTGATCTCTGATCTCTGATCTCTGATCTCTGATCTCTGATCTCTGAAAGGCTATTATGCTCCACACATTCGTCGCTTACGTTGAAGATCTGCCGGGAGTGCTGACGCGCGTCGCGTCTCTCTTCCGCCGCCTCAACATCAACATCAACTCCCTCACCGTGGGCCGCAGCGAGCGAGCGGGCCTGTCGCGCCTGACCCTGGTCTGCGAGGCCTCCGCCGAGGCCGGCCATCGCATCCGCGCCAGCCTGTTTAAACTGGAGAATGTCGTCGATGTGGACGACATTGCCCAGGCCCCGTCGGTCACCCGCGAACTGGCGCTCATCAAGGTGGCCGCCACGCCCCGCACCCGCTCCCAGGTCTTCGAACTGGTCGAGGTCTTTCGCGCCCGCATCGTCGACCTCGCGCCGGAGTCGCTCATGATCGAAATGACCGGCGTCGAAAGCAAGATCGAAGGCCTAATCCAGGTCCTCAACGAGGGCGAGGAGCGGGTGCTCGAAATCTGCCGCAGCGGCAAGATGACCATGCGCCGCGGCCACCACACCTCGAGCGTCCTCAAGGCCATGGGCGCCGGTCCCTCCGAATCTCCAGAGCCCGCCGAGCCGGACAGCGAGCCCGTGGAAACCTTGGAAGACGCCGCCGCCAACGAGCCGGAATAACTTTGCCCCGGAGGATTGAAGAACCTCGATGCCGCCATCCTGAGCAACTTTACTCGCTGCGCCGAGTTAGGCCGGCAACGAATGGCAGGCTGGCAACAGGTTGCCCGCCAACTCGCTAACTTGCTATCCCCGCGAAGCGGGGGCTAACTTGCTGCCTTTGTAATAAATCGCAGCTACCCTTCAACTCCACGACGCTGAACCAATCACAAGGTCTTGGGCTCGGCGCAAAGCGGCCCAATCCAAAGCAACCCCAACCCGCGCAAGCAAAGGAAAATCGAGAAAACCATGGCCAAGACTTACTACGATCACGATGCCGACCTCAGCCTCATCCAGGCCAAGAAAGTGGCCATCATCGGCTACGGCTCCCAGGGCCACGCCCACGCCCTCAACCTCAAGGACTCCGGCGTCCAGGTGAAGGTCGGCCTCGCGCCCAACTCCAAATCCATCGCCAAGGCCCAGAAGGCCGGCCTTGAAGTGACCACCGTCGCCGAGGCCACAAAATGGGCCGACGTGGTCATGATCCTCACCCCCGACCAGACCCAGGCCAAGCTCTACGCCGAGGAAATCGGCCCCAACCTCACCGCCGGCAAGTTGCTTCTTTTCGCCCACGGCTTCAACATCCACTTCAAAACCATCGTCCCCGCCGCCGACGTCGATGTAGGCCTGGCCGCGCCCAAGGCTCCCGGCCACCGCGTTCGCGAAGTCTTCATCGAAGGCGGCGGCGTCCCCGGACTCATCGCCGTCCACCAGGACGCAACCGGCGCCGCCCACGCGCTCACCCTCAGCTATCTCAAAGGCATCGGCTGCACTCGCGCCGGAGTCCTCGAAACCACTTTCAAAGAGGAAACCGAGACCGACCTCTTCGGCGAGCAGGCCGTGCTCTGCGGCGGCGTCAGCGCCCTCATCAAGGCCGGATTTGAGACCCTCGTCGAGGCCGGCTATCAGCCCGAGAGCGCCTTTTTCGAGTGCATGCACGAACTCAAGCTGATCGTGGACCTCATCTACCGCGGCGGCCTGGCCTACATGCGCTACTCCGTCTCCGACACCGCCGAGTGGGGCGACTACGTCTCCGGCCCCCGCGTCATCAACGCCGAAAGCCGCAAGGCCATGAAGCAGATCCTCGCCGAAATCCAGGACGGCAGCTTCGCCAAGCGCTTCCTCGCCGACCAGAACTCCGGCCGCAAGGAGTTCCTCGCCTTCCGCGAAGCCGAAGCCAAACACCCCGTCGAAATCGTCGGCAAGCAACTCCGCGCCGCCATGCCCTTCCTCGACCCCGTCACCGTCGAAGAAGTCGCAAGAAACCGGTAGCTTCTTCCTGGACAAACAACGCCGGACAGCCTTGAGGCTGTCCGGCGTTGTCTTTTCTGAGCTGGGTGCCCCAGGTCTCGATTTTGGGCCGTGGGAAAGCACGAATCTCGTTCTGATTGGAACCCTGAACAGGCATTTCCGTCAGTATCACTTCCGATCCAGCCGGAACGCCGCCGCCTGAAAATCCCCGCGGAACCCCTCGTCCATCTCCAGCCCGTGGTTCATCCACCACGCCCCGCTCGCCACCTCCGGCGTCCCCGCCGCAGCCTTGCCTTCGATCGCGCTCAGCGCATACTCCGCCGCCGGGTCCAGTCCCTTCAGCTTAAGCGTCGGGAACCCGCGCCCCTTCTGCGTCGAGTGGATAAACGCAAACACCACCGCCTGGTTCTTGCTCGCCCGCACCGTCTCGGTCGCCGAGAACTCGCTCCCGTTGCGCGGCGAAATCAGCCGGTAAAGCTCGCCCTGCACAATGGTCGCCTGCACCTGGTGGTAAGCCGCAATCAGCCGCTTGGCCGTCGCAGCCTCGTCCGGCGTCCAGTTCGCAATGTTGGCGCCAATCCCCAGCGAACCCTGCATCGAGCTCAGCATCCGGTAGCTGAGCGACGTCGTCCGCTTGTTCAGCCAGTGCGGCGAGTCCGTCACCCACGCCATCATCACCTGCGGCGGGTACGCATACGTGAATCCATCCTGAATCGTCAGCCGGTCGAACGGATCGGTATTGTCCGAGGGCCAAACCTCGTCCACATAGCGCAGAATCCCCAAATCCACCCGCCCTCCGCCGCCCGAGCAGGACTCGATCTCCACCTGCGGGTGTCTCTTCCGCAGTTCCGCCAGAATCGCGTACAGGTTGCGCGTGAACTCCACATAAACCCGCTTCTGTTCCGCCGCCGGCAACTGGTCCCACCCCGGCTCGCTCCAGTTGCGGTTGTAATCCCACTTCAAAAACGCAATATCGTTCTCCGTCAGCAGCTTGTCCAGGAAGCCCAGCACATACTCCCGCACCTCCGGCCGCGCCAGGTTCAGCACCAACTGATTCCGCTGTTCCGACTCCGGCCGTCCCGGAAAGTGCAGCACCCAATCCGGATGCTTCCTATAAAGATCCGAGTCCGGGTTCACCATCTCCGGCTCAACCCACAACCCGAAATCCATCCCCAGCGCATGAACCCTGTCGATCAGCGGTTTCAGCCCGTGGGGAAACTTCTCCTGGTTCACATACCAGTCGCCCAGCCCCGCGTGATCGTCCTTGCGCTGCCCAAACCATCCGTCGTCCATCACAAACCGGTCGATGCCCAGCGCCGCGGCCTTCTCCGCCAGCGCCATCTGCCCGGCCTCGGTCACGTTGAACTCCGTCGCCTCCCACGAGTTGTAGATCACCGGCCGCGGCCTGGGCGTCAGCGCCGTAGGCCCAGCCGCCTGCTCCTGTCCCGCCTTCGCTTCCGCCCGCGGCAAAATGTGCTCCAGTTCATAGCGGTGCAGCAGCCGCGAAGCCCCGCCCAGCCCGTTCTTCGCATACCCACCGTAGAAAACCGGCGTCTCCAGCTTTTCCCCGGCGTGCAGCACATACCCAAAGTCGAAGGGATTGAAGCCGCCCGTCACCCGCACCGCGTCCAACTGGTCCTGCTCCACCGTGATCCTCCACGACCCGCTCCACCCCAGCGTTCCAAACCACACCTCGCCGTGCTCCTCGTCCGCCTCGCCGGCCTGAAGCGCAAACCACGGATTGGCTTGGTGCCCCGTCGAGCCCCTCCGACTCTCGATCACCCGCGCCCCCGCGCGCACCGCCTCCTGGTTCAGCGTCCACTCCCCGGCCCAGCGCCCGGTCAGGTAGTTCAGCGTGTAATGCCCTGCCGGCAGCGCCCACGCAGCCGCAGCCGCCTGCTCCACCGTCACCGCCTCGCTCCCGCGGTTTTCGATAGTCGCACTCCGCGCCAGAATCCCGCTCTCCGCGTCGATCGCGTAGTGCAGCGTCACAAAGATGGGCCGCGCAACGTCTTTGAGCACCACGTCGAACCCATTGGCAACCTCCGCGTGGCTCTCGTAGTGCAGCACCAGGTCGCGGTTCCCGTCGGCAAAGCTCACCTTCAGCGCCGGCTCGTTGAACAGCCCCGCGCCCCACCCCGCGTACTCCTGCGGCGTATTGGTGTAAGAAGAGTCAAACGACGCCCACTCGCGCATCGGCGCAGCCTGCGGAAACTTGTCCGCCGCCCCCAGCCGTCCGCCCCAGTAAAGCTGCTCCAGTTCCCCGCGCGCGTTCACCCCAAACACATAGGAAACCCCGCCGCCATCCAGCCGGAAGACCTTGGCCCCCGCATCGAAGTGGTTGACCATGGGCTGAGCATAGCCAACAGCGGGCGCAACCAGCAAAACCAGAATCGTTGAAAAGGTTTTCAACACGTGCAGCCTCCTCCAGCAAATCTTCAAACCGCCCCATCATACCATCCACGCTGACCTTTTGAGCAGGCCGCGCCCCGTCCAACGTCCTGCGCATCTCCACCCGCCGCGGCCAGTTAAGACAGCAATGAACGGTCGATAGTGGGCAATCGCAAGTTTCACGAATCAGCCAACTCGCTAAGGAACCTCTGAATAAGTCGGTGCTTTGAAAGGGCACGACTTCAGTCGTGCCATAAGGGCAGCAAAATGAGGGCGGGCTTTAGCCCCTGAGGGAATGCTGGCGCATGCGCACGAACTTAATCAGAGCTTCCCTAACTCGCTATCCCCGCGGCGCCGGGGCTAACTTGCCGCATTTGTTAATAGCTTTGTCCAACCGCCCCGCCCCTTTCCCGAGTGGCAATCCATCAAGCCTTCGCCGCGCCATTCGCCTGTGCAGCCGTCGCCCGTTCCGTGCCCTTCCCAGCCTGCCCGCGCAGCGTCAAAATCGCGAAACAGCCAAGAATCACCAGCAATGGATCGACCGGCCGCATATGGTAGGGCTCCGGATGGGTGAAGCAGTAAACCACTGGAAACAGAAACAGCACGCCGCCGTAGCGAATCGCCTCGAACGGCCTCCGCCGCCACGCCAGAAACAACCCCAAAACCGCCAGCAGTGTCATGCAACTGGCAAACGGGATGTTGAATGGGTCCGCCGGCTCCAGCGCCAGGTAGCGCTTGTCGAAGCTCCAATAGCCCGTCCAAAGATAGACGGCGCGCCGCGCGCACATCCCCGCGTACCAGCCTGGGTGCTCCTTGATATAAGCCCTGGCCTGTTGCGCCTTGTAGTCCATGTAGGCCAGTTCGCCCTGGTCGTAATCGGCCAGCTCCTTCGCGTCGTGCAGCGGGTGCTTATCGTCGCTCGTCCAGCGCAGGTTGCTGCCGTTGTTGCCCATCCACAGTTCCAGCCCCATGCTGTCGCGCACGGGAATGAAGCGGTGAAACACCACGGCGTCGCGAATCAGCCACGGCGAAATCGCGGCCGCCAGCGTCACCGACGCCACCACCCCCGGCAGCACCCAGCGTTTCCCCGCCTTCGCCAGCCTCCACGCCGCCAGCGCCATCAGAAACGGCACCACCACCAGGACCGACGGCTCCGTCAGCCCCGCAAATCCCGCCAGCAGGCCAAACCCGGCCCACAGTCCCAGCCGCGGCGAGCGTTCCAGGTCCTGCGCCAGGTAGAGCAGCCAGCACAGGCTCAGCAGCAGCAGGTGCGTCGACCAGGCCCACGCCGCCGCAAAATAGATCCCGTAGGGGAAAAACACCCACACCCACGCCGCCCACCTGGCCACGCGCTCGCCAAAGCTTCGCCGCGCCATCAGGAAGATTGGAATGCAGGCCAGCGCGTTGATCAGGCAATCGAACGCATGAACGGCAAAGATCGACTGCGCGGTGTGAACGCCGAAAAAGTAGAAAATCGCGGCCACAATCAGCGGATAAACCGGCGGCATGATCGCCGAGGGCTGCGTGGAAGCAAACGGACTGCCGAAGCCCTGCCCCGCCAGCAGCTCCCGCGCCACGTTCCCCTGCTCCCAGGCGTGGATGTGGTTGGCATCCATCAGGTTTTCGATGGTATCGAACGGAATCGCCGCCAGCCGCAGGACGAGCGCCATCAGCACCATCCACGCCAGCACCGGCACGGCGCGCAAACGCCCGCGAATCGACGTGCTCAAAGCGTTTCCCTTTGTCTCACGTCTCCCATCATAGCCGGGCCTCTCCAATCGCCGGCCATTTCCAGCCGCATCCCGCTCGAACAGTTGCAAGCCTGTCGGGCTTCTTTACTGTTCCTGGAATGCGGGTTGCTGGAATGTGGGGGGCCCCATCCTTGGCGGCCTTCCGAGGGAGAATTGCAACGGTGGGAAGCGAGCGCCTAAGGCGCCACTTCCACGCCCCGCCAAAAGGCCACGTACCCCTTGATCCTGCGCGCCGTCGGTTTCGGGTCCGGGTAATACCAGGCCGCGTCCGGGTTATCCTTTCCGTCGATCAGCAGGTTCAGGTAGCGCGCCTGCCCCTTCACGGGACAAATGGATGTCGTGGTGCTGGGGCGAAAGTACTCCCGCCTGAGGCTGGCCTCGGGAAAGTACACATGCCCCTCCATCGTCTCTGTGGTCTCGCTTTCGGCTATCACTGTGCCGTTCCAGATCGCTCGTGCCATGGTCAGTATCCGGGGAAAACCGCTCTTTACCCCTCTCATCGGCCCCCAAAGCCGGGCCTGGAGAGAGGATCGGATACGACACTAACAGAGTTTCCGCGGCGTGGCGCAAGCATCTTGCGGCCGGGAATCCCCGCAGGCAACCTGCTTTCCGTCCGAAACCTACTTCGCTTCCGAAATGGTCTCGATGTGAACGCTCTTCTTGGCCGCATCGGCGGTCGCGGTCACCGTCACATGATCGCCGTAAAAAGCCTTCACCGCCTCCGGATTGTCGATGGTCCAGACCTCTTTCTTGGTCTCGTCCACAAACACCGGGGCTTCCCCGCCCTCGATGCATTTCTTTACGCACGCCGGGTTCGCGCCGCTTCCAGCGTGCTTGGCGCCGCACATCGCGTCGGAGATCCAGCCATTGATGGTGGTGGAATCGGCTGCTTTGGCCGCAATCGCGGTCAGAGCAAAAAATGCTGTCAGCAGGATCAGAACTCGTTTCACGAGAAACCTCCAGGGGATTGGAACTCTCGATCTGCTACCATCATGCCCCACCGGCCGCAATTCGGCAAGATTTTTTCCCGATCACGGTTTGGGCGGATAGGAATACTGCCCGTGCGCCTCCTGCTTCGCCGGCTCGCTGTTCCGCCTGGCCTCCACATTCTTCAGCACCGCCTCATAGCGTTGCGCCGCCGCCGAAAACCGGTTCACCAGCTCCGCCGTCTTCGTCAGAAACCCCGGATTCTTCTCCCGGATCGCCTCCAGAATCGGCGCAAACTTGGCCAGCAGAAAGAATCCCTCGGCGTTGCAATCCACAAACAGCTCCGCCGAAACCGCCCCGTGCAGCACCATCGCCGCCGCCATCTCCCAGTAGGTCAGCACCTGCCGCAGCCACGCATTGTGCGGGTCCGCGGCGTTCGATGCCACGGCGAAAAACTCCTCCGCCGTCGCCGGCCAGAACTCGCCCGTAATCCACGCCCGGGCCTTGCGCATCTCCGCTTCGGTGCGCAGTTCATAGAGTCTCAGAATGATTTCAGCATCGGCAGGCGTTGCAAGCATTCGTTCCATGGCCATTTCTCCGCTGCCCCATATTACCGGATTCAGCCCCGAGTGCGCTGAGCCGCAGACCCGCATTCAGCCCGCAAGGCGGCCGGGATGGCCTTCGGCGCTCTGCAGGCTATTCCTCAGGCTTCGAGCATGCCGGCGCGGTGGAGAATCCCCAGACTTGGCTCGATTCCTTTTTCCAGCTCTTCCACGGCCATGGCGGGAAACTCCGCCTTCATCGCGTCCAGAAGCGCAGTGCGGTCGCGGGTCCCGTCAAGCAGCTTCAGAAAGCTTCGCACCACCGGATCGTCGAGTCCTAATTTTCCGTGCAGCAGCGTGGTCGCATGGGGGCGGGTCCGGGCTTCCTCCCGGCTGATGGCGCTGGCCCTTGGCCGCTCTGAAACCCCTTGAGCGACTGGAGCTCTCCAGGCGTGCAGCTCGATCATCTTCGCCACCGCCAGCCGCATCAGCAACGTGGCTCCCTCGCCGTCGAGCGCCAACCCGGTTCCCTCAAGCCGCGGCTCAATCTCTTCATAACTCAGCGCCCGCGGCCACGCCGCCTCCAGTGCTTCCAGCAACGCGATCGCGCCGGGGTGGTTCGATTCCATCCTGATCCCGCCCGGCAAAGTAAAGACCTTCGCCCCGGACGTTTCTCCCGGCGCTGACGTGGCTTGTGAAGCCAGCAGCAGCCGTCGAAAATGTTCCGCCGGAAAGTCGCGCCGCACCACCTGCTCCGCTCTGCAAACGAGCGTCTCCCGGTACATGCGCGCCCGCAGGAAGTCCAGCATCTGCTCTTGTTTCAGGATGTCGTCGCCCGCCGCGTTCTCGAGCGCTCGCCGCACTTCGGATCGATAGCATGGATCGGTTGGCGGCGGCAGCACTGCTTCGCTCAGGTACTGCAAACCATGCTTCCGGGCGTGCTCCACAAACTCAATGAAGTGCACCGGATGATACGCATCGGTCATTTCATCGTGGTAAGTGACCTCAGGGCCGAGTTTCTCCATCTTCTTCAACTGCTCTTCAATCAGCAGCCGGTATGGATCGCCCTCCGGTCTCGCCTCAACCACGAAGTGAAGGAACCCCAGCGCGACCGGCACCCGCTGCAGCGGGTCTTCGATGTCCTTCACCCCGTACAGCATCATGTCGCGGGTCATCCTGCGCAGATGCCCTCCCGGCAGCGCGTTGTAACTGACAAATGCAACTCCATTCGCCGTCAGCAGCTCCCCGCAAAGAGCCATCAGCCGTTCCCGCACCGCTGCCGGAACCCAGGCATAAAGCCCGTGCGCAATGATGTAATCGTACTGGCCCAGTTCCTTCCCTGCGTCCAGCAGGTCGCCCGCAAAAATCCGCGCATTTTTCAGGGCCAGTTCACGAATCCGCTCCTGCCCGCGTTCGACGGGCAGACGAGCCAGATCGAACCCCACAAACTTGCTCCCCGGGATGGCATAGGCCATGGGAATAAGGTTCGCGCCCTCATTGCACGCAATCTCCAGCACGCGGCAATGCTCCACCGGCGCCGGCGAGAGCCCATGCAGAATCGCCATCGCCGCCAGGCGATCGGGATGCGTATCTGGATAAGGAAAACTCGGATATGCAACTGCATCGTAGGGATCTTGCGCTGTGTGCATTGCCAGGCTCCTTGATTCCCGTTCCTATAAATTAGCATCGGAGCCGCCGCCTTGGTTGACGGTCAAACGATTGATCCTGCCCTTGACAATGCAAACGAAACCGGGTGCCCCACCGGGGCGCCCTCTGGGCCCCGCGTCCTTGTTTTTGCGGCTAGAGTGGGATTCCACTGTCGCATCCCAAGGGGGCCGGATCAATAAAGCAAAATTTCTTCTTGACGCCGGGCCCCCCGCAGAGAGCAGAGAGCGATGCCTTTCATCAGCTTCGTGTTCCCCGCGCCAAACGCTACGCCGGCTGCAACTTCTTCTTCCCGCCCTTCTTCTCCACCACCGGCCCATGCGTCTCCACCGTCGGCGGCGGCGGCGCATCCCCAATCCGCTTGGAATAGCTGCACGACCCCCCGGCCTCCACCGCCGCTGCGCCCTTTTTGGCGCCCTTGACTGCCCGCTTCTTCGGCGCGCCCGCTTCCTCGGCGGCCTTCTTCTTGTTCGGGCATTCCAGGTAAATCCCCGAGCGCAGCGTCTTCTCCACCAGGTACGGGCTCCCGCACTGCGGGCACTGCTTCGCCACCGGTTTGTAATTCGACGTGAAGTCGCACTTCGGATAGTTCGTGCAGCCCCAGAAGGTATTTCCCCTCCGCGCCTTGCGCTCCGCCAGGTCCCCGGCGCCGCACTTGGGGCACTTCATCCCTTCAATCAGGTTCTGCTTCACGTACTTGCACTTCGGATACCCGGAGCACGACACGAACTCCCCGAAAGCCCCCTGCCGCAGCACCAGCGGCTTGCCGCAAACCGGGCAGTCCTCGCCCGTCGGCTGCGCCGTATTCTGTTTTTGCTGCAGCTTCTGGCTCAGCTTGCGGATGGTCTTGCAGGGCGGATCCTCGCTGTAACCGGGGCAGGACATGAAAGGCCCGAAAATCCCCCGCTTCAGCACCATCACCCGCCCGCAGTTATCGCAGTACTCTTCGGTCTCGCCCGCCTCCTGCGCCTCCGGCGTGTTCATGTCCGGCTTGTCCGCAATGTTCTCCTTGGTAAAGGTGCAGCTCGAAGCGTCCTTCTTGTCGTATCTCGAGCACGCATAGAAGCTCCCGAACTTGCCCCACTTCAGCAACAGCGGCGACCCGCACAGGTCGCACTTCTCCTTCGTCACCTGCTCCATCCGCTTGATGTTTTTCATCTTCTTGCCGGCAACCTTGAGTTCTTCCTCAAAGTGGTCGTAAAAACCGTTCAGCAGGTCCGTCCATTTCTCCTTGCCCTCTTCGATGTCGTCCAACTCCTCTTCCAGCTTGGCCGTGTAGGCGGTATTGAAGATATAGGGGAAATTATCCACCAGCAGCTCGCACACCACCACCCCGATTTCGGTGGGATAGAACCGCCCCCGCGACCCGCCGTGCTTCACCACGTACTCGCGGTCCTGGATGGTGTTGATGATCGACGCGTAAGTCGACGGCCGTCCCACGCCCCGCTCCTCCAGCTCCTTCACCAGCGAGGCTTCGTTATAGCGCGGAGGCGGCTCGGTAAACTGTTGCCGGCTCAACAGCTTCTCCAGCTCCAGCGTCTTCACATTGTCCAGGTTGGGCAGCCTGTTGTCCGGCCCCTCGTCGTCCTCGTCCTTCTTTTCCTCCGCGACCTCGTAGACCTTCAGGAACCCGTCAAACCGCTGCACCGACCCGCTGGCCCTGAAGTCATAGGTCTGGCCCGTCTTCCTGGACACCGCGGCAATCCTTGCCGTGGTCACGTCATAGACGGCCGGCATCATCTGCGAAGCCACAAACCGCTGCCAGATCAGCCTGTAGAGCTTGAGCTGTTCCTCGGTCAGGTACCGCGCAATCGACTCCGGCGTCCGCGATGCATCCGTCGGCCGGATCGCCTCGTGCGCGTCCTGCGCGTCCTTCTTGCCCTTGTAAAAATTCGCCGACTCGGGCAGGTAGTGCGCCCCCAACTGCCTGCCGATCCACGCCCGCGCCCCGGCGATCGCCTCCGGCGCCACGCGCGGCGAATCGGTGCGCATATACGTAATCAGGCCCACCGTGCCCTCGGCGCCCACATCGATGCCTTCATACAGCCGCTGCGCCACCCCCATCGTGCGCCGCACGTTGTAGCCCAGCTTGTTGGCCGCGTCCCGCTGCAACTGGCTGGTGATGAAAGGCGGCAATGGCCTCCTCTGCTGCTCTCTGGACTGGACCGAAACCAGCGACCACTTCGCCTTTTCGAGCGCCGCCGTCACCGCATCCATCGCTTGCTTATCCGGCAGGGCGCTCGCAATCGACTGGGCCTTTCCATCCTTGTCCTGCCCATTCGGAACCCTCACCGGCTCCCCATCGATGCCCACAAATCGCGCCTTGAAGCTCTCCTCCGCCCGCTTCTCGGGGTGCAACAGCGCCTCCAGCGTCCAGAACTCCACCGGATTGAACGCGCCAATCTCCCGTTCCCGCTCCACGATCAGCCGCAACGCCACCGTCTGCACGCGCCCGGCCGACAGTCCCCGCCGCACTTTGTCCCACAGCAGCGGCGATATCTGGTAGCCCACCAGGCGGTCCAGAACCCGCCGCGTCTGCTGCGCGTCCACTAGATTCTGGTCCACGTCCCGCGCGTGCTGGAACGCCTCCTGCACCGCCTTCTTCGTGATCTCGTTGAACGTCACCCGGCGAATCTTTTTTCTCTCCTTGGCGTTGGTCCCCAGTTGCAGCGCCAGGTGGTACGCAATCGCCTCGCCCTCGCGGTCCGGGTCGGGCGCCAGGTAAATCTCGTCGGCCTGCGCCCCCAGCTTCTTCAGTTGTTGCACAATCTTCTCTTTGCCCGGCGACACGATCAGTTCCGGCACAAACGTCCGTTTCTTCAGCTCCACGCCGATGTCTCGCTTGGGCAGGTCCATGATGTGCCCGATCGATGCCCGCACCTCAAAGCCCTTGCCCAGATACTTCTCGATCGTCTTCGCCTTGGCGGGAGACTCGACGATTACCAGTGATTTGCTCATTGCCATCCTTATTTACGTGATTACCTAGACCACTCTACCCTGTCCGGCCTGTTTGACTCACAATTGCTCGATTCGGATTCAATCCCGGCCAGCCCGAAATCCATCCGCGCCCGGAGCCGCTCGTCCCGCTCCCGGAAAAACCACCCGCAAAGGTTGCACCCTACCACGGAACACCATCCCGTTTCCACTCTGCTTGCAATTTTTTCTTCCCCCGCGGTCCACGCAGAAAACTCTCTGGCCTCGAAATATTCGACGCGGAGCCCCATCAGATTGCGCAGGAGGAATGGTCATGCAGGGGAGTATTTGCTATATTATAGCAAGGAGTAGCAAGATCTGCCCCTTAGGAAGTGGAGTCGCCGTCATGCCGGATGTTCAGAAAATCAGCATCGCCTTGACCGGGGAGCAGATTGGCGCTCTCAAGGCCGCTGTGGAAACGGGAGAATATGCCACCACCAGCGAGATCGTCCGCGAGGCGATCCGGGACTGGCAATTCAAGCGTGAGTTGCGCCGGGAAGACCTGAATCGCCTGCGCCAACTGTGGGATCAAGGCAAGGCCAGCGGAGCCGCCACGCCGGCGGACTTTGAAAATGCGCGGCGCGAGGCCCGGCATTCGGCGTGAAGCAGAAAGCTCTGCAAAAGCTGCTCAGGATATAGCTTCTCCGGTACCCCAGGTTCCGATTCTGAGACCTGGGAATTCCGCCGGACAGACTGCGCTGAGCCTGCCGGATGGGCGCGGTTCTCAGGCAGAAGTCAACTGGCTGAAGATGTCGGGCAGATTGACGAACAACGGTGTACCTTTGACTTCCAGCCGCGAAGACTCGACCCATTCCGCCCCGGAACACATACGGCCCGTCCGCGTCTTTGGATCGATGATCCAAACCGTCTCCACTCCCATCGCGCGGTAGTCCTGGGCACGCTCCTGGGTGTCGGAGTAGCTATCGTCGGGAGACAGGATTTCGATGACCAGCAGTGGCGGATCGGTGAGAACATCCGGCTGCGGTCCCGCAGTGAGCACAACCAGATCGGGCACGCGCACCCGGTTCTCTGATACGAGCACCCGTTGTTCCGTGCTGCCGGTGATTCCCCATTCCTTCTCGTGCGTACCGAACCAAAGTGCCAGTAACCATTGCACTCGTGCGTGCTCCCACTTGCCCACGTTGCGCTCCCTGATTTCTCCATCCACGTATTCACGGTCCGGCCTGTAGCTGGAACCGAGGTATTCATTCAGCGGGATGCGCAAAATCGTAGCCATAATACAGAACGGTAGCACAATTCTCATTCATGCCTGAGCCGGAAAGAGCCCGGTGCCTCACCCTCGCCGTTCGCCGCACCGGACTTTTGCAAAAAGGCCGGGAAGCGAAAAACCCCTCCCTCACCCATGCTCCAACTGATCTCTGACCCCTGATCCCTGATCTCTTTCACAGCGTCCGCACGTAATTCTTCCCCGGCAAACACCGCACCCGCCCCGTCATCTCCAGCTCGAAAAGCGCCGTAAACACCTCGGAAGACGTCAGTTGCGTCTCCAGCACTTCGAGAATCTCGTCGATCTGCAGGCTCTCGTCCGAGCGCAGAACCTCCAGCACCATGGCCTCCTGGGGCCGCAGCACCGGGTCCGGAAGAAGAGATGCGGCGTTCTCCGACTTGGATTCAGCCGGCGCCTCCGCCTCCAGTTCCAGCCGCACCTGCGAGGGCAGATCCTCCCACACATCTTCCCAGGTGGCCACCAGCTTGGCCCCCTGTTTAATCAGCGTATTCGGAGTCCACGAGTACTTGCTGGTCACGTTGCCCGGCACCGCATACAGGTCCCGGTTCTGCTCCGCGGCGCAGCGCGCCGTCACCCGCGTCCCCGAATTCTCTCCCGCCTCCACCACCAGAACCGCCACGCTCAGCCCGCTCAGAATCCGGTTGCGCCGCGGAAAATTCTGCGGCGCCGGAAACGTCCCCATCGGCATCTCGCTCACGATCGCCCCGCCTGTCGCCAGAATCTCCTCGGCCAGCTTCTTGTTCTCTTTGGGATAAATCACATCGATGCCCGTGCCCCACACCGCCACCGTGGGCATGCGCGCCGCCAACGCCCCCCGGTGCGCGCAGCTGTCGATCCCCCGCGCCATCCCGCTCACAATCAGCAGCCGCCGCACCGCCAGGTCCCGCGCCAGCATCTCCGCCACGCCAGACCCATACGGAGAGGGATGCCGCGTCCCCACCACCGCGATCGCCGGCCGCGACAGCAAGCTCACCGGCCCCCTCACCCACAGCACCGGCGGCGGGTCATAGATCTCCTTCAGCCGCTCCGGATACTCCGCGCAGCCAAAGCTCACCACCGTCGCCCCCTGCGCCGCCACGCGCGCCCACTCTGCCTCGGCTGCCTGGCGCGCCTTCCCGTCAAAAATGAACTGCGCCGCCTCAGCCGGAAACCGCAGCCCCTCCAGCGCCGTCAGCGCAAGCGTAAAGATCTGGCTCGCCGCGTTCAACTGCCTCATCGCGTCCAGAATCCGCTTCGGCCCCAGCCCCGGCGACAGCGCCAGCGCCAGCCACGCCAGCCGCTCCTCATCCAGAGCAGCCGCTGCCGGCAAAACCGCGTTTGGGGCCTGTGTCGTCATCGCCAGCCCGCTCCTGTCCAAAAACTGCACACTTCAACTTTCCTCACAGGAAACCAAATGCCCAGTCTAACAGGATCCTGCCCGCGTTACCCCCCAGCCGGAGTTCCCTGTCAAGCCCGGCCGTGTCGCCCCGACCTGTTGTCGCCGCGGATACGCCTGCGGAATCTTTAACATGAGGTTGGTAGTCTAAGAAACAGAGTGAGTTCGACCCCTCATCCTCGCCTGCGCGTCGCCGCCATCAACTTCCTCAATCCCGCGCCCCTGATGTGGGACTTCGAGCACCCGCCCCTCAGCGCCCCGCTCGCCCTGCGCTATCAGATCGATCGCATGTCGCCCGCCGAGTGCGCCGACCGCCTCTCCACCGGCGGCGCCGACATCGGCCTGGTGCCCATCGCCGCTCTCGCCACCACCCCCGGCCTGCGCATCCTCCCCGGCTGCACCATCGCCTCCAAGGGCCGCGTGCGCTCCCTGCTCCTGGTTCGCCGCGCCAGCCGCCCGCTGGCCGCCCTCCGCTCCGTAGCCGCAGACGCAGCCAGCCTCACCACCCTGGCCTACGCCCGCATCCTCTTCCACAAGTGGGGCAACCCGGCTGTCCCCTTTCTGCCCGCAGCCGCCGACCTCGACCCCATGCTCGACCTGGCCGACGCCGCCATCCTCATCGGCGACCCCGCCCTGCTCGCCCTCGAAGAGCGCGCCAACCGCGTCGAGCGCACCGGCGAGGAACTCGTCTACCACGACCTGGCCCACGAGTGGCGCTCCCTCACCGGCCTTCCCTTCGTCTCCGCCGTCTGGTGCGCCGCCACGCCTCGTGCGGCCTCCTCAGCCGTCCCTTCGCCAACCGGCCCGCTGGACCCGATCATCGCCCAGGACTTCATCCAATCCCGCATCCACGGCCTGCAGAACATCGACGCCCTGGTAGCCGAATGGTCAAAGAAGCTCCCCATCTCCGAACAGACCCTCCACACCTACCTCACCACCAACATCCACTATGTGCTGGACGAAGAATGTCTCGAAGGCATGAGAGGCTTCTTCCGCATCGCCGCAGAACTCGGCATCCTGCCAGAATACGACTCTCACTTGAGTCAGCTTGCAGTTTAGGAAGCCCTGCAGGTCTTTGATGCGGCGCAGCTCGAAAGCTATACAAATAAGATCGAAGTATTCAGACCAGCCCAGCGCCCGCTAACTTGCCAACTTGCCAACTCGCTAACTTGCCAACTCGCCAACTTGCTAACTTGCTAACTTGCCAACTCGCTAACTTGCCAACTCGCCAACTTGCTAACTTGCTAACTTGCCAACTCGCTAACTTTCCAACTCGCCAACTTGCCAACTTGCTAACTCGCCAACTTGCCAACTCGCCAACTCGCTAACTCGCTAACTCTGCTAACCCCGCTGCTGCTCATATCTCCCACCGCAGCAGCGCCGCCCCCACCGTAAACCCCGCGCCCACCGCCGCCAGCAGCACCAGGTCCCCCTTCTTCAGCTTGCCCTGCTCGATCGCCGTCTCCATGGCCAGGGGAATGCTCCCCGACGACGTATTCCCATACTTCTCGATATTGACAATCACCCGCTCCGGGTCCATCCCCAGCCGGTCGGCGGTCGCCGTGATAATCCGCAAATTGGCCTGGTGCGGGATAAAACAGTCCAGTTCCGCGCCGCTCACGCCATTGCGTTCCAGAACCTTCGTCGTCACCTCGGCCATCTTGCGCACGGCAAACTTGTACACCGCCTGCCCGTCCTGGTGGATGTAGTGCATCTTCTTGTCCACGGTCTCATGGGTCGAGGGGTTCAGGCTGCCGCCGCCCGGCATATACAGTGAGACGCCGCCCGACCCGTCCACCTCGTGCACAAAGTCGATGAAGCCGGTCTCGCCCTCTTCCGCCGGCTCAATCAGCACCGCCCCCGCGCCGTCGCCGAACAGCACGCACGTCGCCCGGTCCGTGTAGTCGGTCATGCGCGTGTTGGCGTCCCCCCCGCACACCAGCACCTTGGCGTGCGCCCCGCTCTGCACCAGCGCCACGCCCGCCTGCAATGCGAAAACGAATCCCGAGCACCCGGCCGAAACGTCGAAACCCCACGCCCCCTTGGCGCCTATCTTGTTCTGCACCAGGCACGCCGTCGCGGGATACATCATGTCCGGCGTCACCGTGCCCACCAGGATCGCCTCCACCCCGAACTCGCCAATCTTGTCCGGCTCAATCCCCCGCGCCTGGAGGCACTTCTTCGCCGCCTCCACGCACATGTCGCTCACGCCCAGCCCCTTGGCCAGCATGTGCCGCTCGCGGATTCCGGTCCGCTCCTGAATCCACTGGTCGTTCGTATCCACCAGCTCTTCCAGGTCCTTGTTGGTGATCACATCGGGGGGAACGTAGGTGCCCAGCGCCGAGATCTTCGCGCGCCGGCCCACGATAGGGCGAACAGTAAGGCTCAATGGACTTCTCCTTGCACGGGGCCGGCCAGCCGATCTCCGATCTCTGATCTCTGACCCCTGATCTCTGATCTCTGACCCCTGACAACTCAAAAAAGCGCCGGGTGACCTACTGCGCCCGTACTAGCCCGTTACCGTTGCTTCCTTCCGGACCTGGCGGGTTTGGCGGGATTACGTCGCGTAGGACCCGGCACTGATCGATTTTACCACCCCCCGGCAGACCCGCCTTCACCGATCAACCGCAACCGGCACCCACCGTTCCCACACTCCCCCGTACACCCGTACAATGGATAGGTGAGCAACAATCCCCCACCCACGGCCCCTTCCGTGGGCTTTATTTCGTTAGGCTGCCCCAAAAACCTCGTCGACTCCGAGGTCATGATGGGCCTGCTCGACCGCGCCGGCGCGCGCCTCACCTCTCGCCCCGAAGAGGCCGAAATCCTCGTCGTCAACACCTGCAGCTTCATCGACACCGCCAAGCAGGAGTCCGTCGACGCCATCCTCGAAATGGCCCGCTACAAAACCTCCGGTCGGGCGAGCAAGCTCATCGTCGCCGGCTGCCTCGTCGAGCGCTACCGCGACGAAATCCGCAAGAGCATCCCCGAAGTCGACGCCGTCGTCGGCACCGGCGAACTCGAATCCATCCTCGAAGCCGCCGGCCTCGCCAAGCCCGCCGCCGCCCTCGCATCCCCCTTCAATATCCTCTCGGGCATTGTCCCCGAAACCCGCCCCGGCCAGGAATCCCAAGCCGGCACGCACAAATCTGAGCCCATAGCCTCCCGCTCAGAAGGCGACCTCCGCGAGCAACAAGGCCGTTTCCGCCGCGACGACTGGAAAGGCGCCACTCACCTCCTCCCCACCTATCTCTACGACGAAACCACCCCCCGTTTCCTCACCACCCCCAGATCCTCGGCCTACATCAAAATCGCCGAAGGCTGCGACCACCCCTGCACCTTCTGCGTCATCCCCAACCTCCGCGGCAAGTTCCGCTCCCGCCGCTTCGAATCCGTCGTCGTTGAAGCCCGCCAGCTCGTCGCCCGCGGCGTCCAGGAAATCACCCTCATCGGCCAGGACACCACCTGCTACGGCGAAGATCTAGGCCTCAAAGATGGCCTCGCCACCCTCCTCGACGCGCTCGCCCGCATCGACGGCCTGCGCTGGCTCCGCTTTCTCTACGCCTACCCCAACCGCATCACCGGCCGCCTGCTCTCGACCATCGCCCGCCACGACAACATCTGCAAATATCTCGATGTTCCCCTCCAGCACGCCTCGCCGCAGGTACTCAAAGCCATGAAGCGCGGCGCCGGCGCCGATATTTTCTTGAAGACCCTCGAAAAAGTCCGCGCCGCCGTCCCCGGCATCGCCCTCCGCACCAGTTTCATCGTAGGTTTCCCAGGAGAATCCGCCCAAGACATGACCCTCCTCGAAGACTTCATCAAGGAAGCGAAATTCGACTGGCTCGGCGTCTTCTCCTACTCCGACGAAGAAGGCTCCGCCTCTTTCTCGCTCCACTCGAAGGTCCCCAAACGCACCATCGAGTCCCGCCGCCGCCGCCTCATGAAGCTCCAGCAATCCATCTCGAAGCGCGCCAAGCAACAATGGGTGGGCCGCGAGTTAGTCCTCCTCGCCGAAGGCGAAAGCGAAGAAACCCCGCTCCTTTGGGAAGGCCGCACCCAGTTCCACGCCCCCGAAATCGACGGCAAAGTCTACATCAACGACTTTGGCGACTTGGAAAACCTAGAATCCGGCCGCTTTTACCGCGCAACAATCACCGAAGCCCACGACTACGATGTAGTCGCCCGAATCGCCTCCTCCGCGCTGTAAGCCGCGGCGGAGCGAGCCTTTGCTATCCTTCCCGCATGGCAGATCTCGAAGATCTCGCAAAACTCAGAGCCGGCGTCACGAGCTTTAACGAATGGGGGGCTAATCTCAGCCACGCCGACCTCAGCGGGGAAAACCTGCGAAACGCAAACCTTGTGCTGGCGGACCTAAGCCGGGCGAACCTCTCCGACGCCGACCTTAGCGGCGCGAATCTGAGTGCTGGAACATTGCTGGGGGCGGACCTGAGGCGAGCGGATCTGACCCGTGCGGATCTGGAGGGGGCTAACCTGAGCCGGGCTAAGCTAGCTACTACCAACTTGAGTCAAACATGTTTGCTACACGCCAATTTAAGCCTGGCGGACTTGAGAGAGGCAAACCTTAGCCATGCGGACTTGCGGCGAGCAAACCTGCACGGCGCCGACCTAGCCGGCGCCGACCTCAGCGGCGCCCGCCTGACAGGTGCGCAAATGTTCCGTGCCCATCTAAGCCAGGCGACGCTAAAACGAGCCGGCCACTGGAGCGATTTCGATTTCGATAGCTGGCCCGGGCTGAACCTCACTGAATCGGATCTGAGCGAAGCGGACCTGAGAAACGTTCGATTCGCCAGAGCGACTCTCGTCGGAGCGAATCTGATCGAGGCGGATCTGCGACGGGCAAACCTTAAAGAGGCGGATCTTAGTTCCGCGAAAGTCTACAAGACGAATCTGGCGGCAGCCAATCTGGTTGGCGCAAACCTGGATAACTCGGACCTCCGTTGCGCTCAGTTACAGCACGCCAAACTGGATAGAGCTAACCTGACAGGAATCAGGCTCTGGGAAACCCAGCGAGCGGGCTGGTCAATCAAGGGGATCATTTGCGAATACGCCTACTGGGATAAGGAAGCCAAAGAACAAACGGCCTACGCTCCCGGCGAATTCGAACGCCTCTACTCCGACCAAACCTGCATAGAGCTCTTCTATCAAGGCGGCGTCTCCACCTTCGAGCTGAATACGCTCCCTGCTCTGCTTCACCACCTCGCTTCGCTTCACTCCGGCACCAACATCCGTCTCAAGTCCATCGAAGAAACCGGCGGCGGGGCAAAAATCTCCATCAGCGTCGGCGATACGGACCCCGAAACAACCGAAAAGATAAAGGCCGACACCATGCAGGTTTATCAGGCCCAACTAACTCTGCGCGGCAAAGAGACGGAGCGATTGCAAATCGAGAGAGACTACATTGAAAGGCTCTTTATCGGAAAACTCATTCCGGCAATGCTTACGGCAGCAGCGCCCCAGAACGTCTTCAACGCTCCCGTCACGGGTGTCGTGATAGCCAGCGGAGAATCCAAGGTAGATTTTCACCAAACCGTCAACGACAACTCCGCAACTCTCGCCCTTCTCGAAAAGATCATGGATCGCCGCGCAGACCTCGGGCTCTCCACGCCGGACGCAACCAGATTTCAATCCGAGCTACAATCCGCAACAACCGAGCTGCAAAAGAAGGACCCCGACAAATCCATCCTGTCGAAGAGCATTGGCTTCATTCAAAAACTCGCCACCGAAGCCGTGACAAAAGCCGCCGGCAAGCTCGGTGAAAGCGCAGTAAGTGATTGGCAATCCTGGCTGCACCAGCTCAACCAGTTGACCCACCACTTGAAATAGCGATCCTTTCGAACCCCGCCCACGCCGTAAAATGGTCACAGATCGCCGCTCAGGCAAAACAATCCCATGCCCGCCAAGAAAAAATCCGCCAAGCTCCTCCGCTGCCCCACCTGCGGCATGTTGGTCCGCTTCCACGACGAGGACTTCCCCTTCTGCTCCGACCGCTGCCGCAAGATCGACCTCGGCAAATGGGCCATGGGCGTCTACAGGATCAGCTCCCCCATCCTCGACCCCGAAGTCCTTGAAGACCTCGGCGGCCTCGGCCCGCACCGCGGCGGAGACTCCCATGACGAATAGCCCCGCAGCCTTCACCGGTGCCCCCACCCCAACCCGGAAGAAGACCCTTTGGGCTTGGACCGTCGCCACCTTCTTCGGCGCCGGCCTCGGCAAGCCCGGTCCCGGCACCTGGGGCTCGGTCGCCGCCGTCCTTCTCTGGGCCGCCTACGCCAAACTCCTCCATCCCGCGCCCCACACCCTGCTTCTCGTCCTCGTCGCCGCCATCGTCCTCTCCATCGCCCTCGGCATCCCCGCCGCCACCATCGTCGCCCGCGAATCCGGCCGCCACGACCCCCAATTCGTCGTCATCGACGAGGTCGCCGGCCAGTGGATCGCCCTGCTCTTCAGCCCCGCCGACTGGCGCCACGCCCTCATCGCCCTCATCCTCTTCCGCCTCTTCGACATCACCAAGCCATTTCCCGCCCGCCAGCTTGAAAGCCTCCCCGAGGGCTGGGGCATCGTCTTCGATGATGTGGCCGCCGGTCTGTATGCTTTGGGTGTAGCATCCTTGTTACGCATCTGGATTCATTGAATCTGATTTAGGGGATCGCAGTTTTCAAAATGCTGTCATCCTGAGCGTAGCGCCTGAAATGATTGTCATTCTGAGCGGAGCGCCTGAAATAATTGCCATTCTGAGCGGAGCGCCTAAATTGATTGTCATCCTGAGTGGAGCGCCTGAAATGATTGTCATTCTGAGCGAGCGCAGCGAGTCGAAGAACCTGCGGTTGCATTTCGGCCCGCTCCCCATCAACTGAGTCAAGCAGGAAAAGACCATGCCCCGCTTCCGCTCCCAATCCGCCCCCGACATCCTCCCCGATCCCCGCATCGACGACGTCGTTCCCCCCGCCGCTCTGCCTCTCGGCGAAGTCGAACTCATCGGCGCTCATCTCGGCCCCTTCGCCTTTGGTCCGCCCGCCGTGCTGGTCGACGGCCACCCGGCCCAGGTGCTCATGAGCCGCCCCACACGCCTGGCCCTCCGCGTCCCCGAACAGGCCTCCACCGGCCTCGTTGAAGTCCGCAGTCCCTCCGGCGCCAGCAACGCCGTGCCCCTGCGCGTGGCCCATCAGCTCTCCGCCGGCCTCCATCCCGTCACCAGCCCCGCCGTCAGCCGTTCCGGAATGATCTACGCCACCATCTCCGGCCCCCGCGGCAAGCAGACCCCCGTGTCTGTTGTCAGGGTCAGCCCCGACGGCCGCGGAACCCCCTTCGTCACGGGCATCCTCAACGCCACCGGCCTGGCCTTCAACCCCGAAGGCGACCTCTTCGTCACCTCCCGCGCCGAGGGCAACGTCTACCACATCGACCCCTCGGGCGAGTCCACCATCTACGCTGAAGGCATGGGCGTGGCCACCGGCGCGGTCTTTGACCTCCAGGGCAATCTCTTCGTCGGCGACCGCAGTGGCACCATCTTCAAAATCGATCCCGAGCGCCAGATTTTCGTCTACGCCACCCTCGAACCCTCGCCCGCCGCCTATCACCTCGCCCTCAACGCGGAAGGCGTCCTCTTCGTCACCGCACCGGCGCTCAACTCCAACGATGCCATCTGGATCGTTGACACCCACGGGCAGGCAGCCGTCTGGTATCGCGGCCTCGGCCGTCCCCATGGTCTCGCGCTCTCCAGGGATGGCGACGTCTATGTTGCCGCCTGTCTCCACGGCCGCCGCGGCTTGGTCCGCATCACCCCGGCCGGCGATGCAACCCTCGTCCTCGCCGGGCCCAACCTCGTCGGCGTCGCCTTTTCTCCCCTCGGCACCACCATTCTCGCCACCAACGAAGCCGTTTATGATGTGGACCTGGGAGTCGAAGGACTCACTCTCTTTTAGCTCCCTAACCCCTAACCCCTAACCCCTGCCCTATGAAATCCGAAATCATCGCCGTCGGCTCTGAGATGCTCACCCCCTTCCGCCAGGACACCAACTCCCTCTACGTGACGGAAAAGCTCAACGAGATCGGCGTCGCCGTCGCCTTCAAGACCATCGTCGGCGACCGCCAGAAGGACCTCGTCAACGCCATCCGCGCCGCCCTCGCCCGCATTGACATTCTCATCCTCATGGGCGGACTCGGCCCCACTGAAGACGACCTCACCCGCGAAGCCGTCGCCGAAGCGCTCTCCCTCACCCTCCGCCGCGACGCCCAGCTCGTCGCCGCCCTCCATGCCCGCGCCGCCCACTGGCGCCTTCCCATGCCCTCCAACAACCTCAAGCAGGCCGACGTCCTCCAGGGCGCCGCCATCCTTCCCAACCCCAACGGCAGCGCTCCCGGCCAGTGGCTCGACACCACCTTCGCCGCTCATCGCAAGCTCATCCTGCTCCTCCCCGGCCCCCCCGGCGAGTGCCGCCCGCTCTTCGACGCCGAATGCCTGCCCCGCCTGCGCGCCATCGTGCCCCCGCGATCCATCGCCAAGCGCACCCTTCGCGCCGCCATGATCCCCGAGTCCCTGGCCGACAAGCTTCTCGCCCCCATCTACACCACCTTTTCCGACGTCGAAACCACCATCCTCGCCCACGCCGGCGACATTCAGCTCACCCTCCTCTGCTCCAAGTCCAGCGCCGCCGCCGCCCGGCGCCGCGTCGACGAGCTCGCCGGCCGCCTCGAAGAAGCTCTCGAAGACTGGCTCTACTCCTCCGAAGGCGAGACTCTCGAGCAGATCGTCCTCTACTATCTCGGCCTCCGCCAATCCACCCTCGCCGTCGCCGAAAGCTGCACCGGCGGCATGATTTCCCAGCGCATCACCTCCGTCCCCGGCAGCTCCCGTTCCTTCCTTGGCGGCGCCGTCGTATACTCTGACGCCCTCAAGACCGCCTTCGCCGATGTCCCACCCGAGCTCATCGCCCAGCACGGCGCCGTCTCCGCCGAAGTCGCCCAAGCCCTCGCCACCGGCATCCGTCTCCGCACCGGCGCCACTCTGGGCCTCGGCGTAACCGGCATCGCCGGCCCCACCGGCGCCACTGAAGAAAAGCCCGTAGGCCTGGTCCACATCGCCCTCTCCGACGCCCAAAAAACCGAGTCCGTGGAAAAAATCTTCCGCGGCGACCGCAACCGGGTAAGAGAGTGGACCACGCAGCAAGCCCTCGACCTGCTGCGCCGCAGGCTCAGGTAGGCCGGGACCGGCAACCGCCACCACCCTGACGCGCCAGAGAGAGAGCGCCGCGCGCCTTTTTGCGTGGCCGCTTGCGCGGCGCTTTGGCGCCGCGCCTTGTATAGGCTTTTTAGTCCCCCACCGGCGTTGCCAACCCACGGGGGACGAAACGGGCGTCCTACGATTTGTCTTTGTTTTGTTGAACTTGCATTTTTGTTTCTTCCTAGTCCTCCACCGGCGTTGCCGACCCACGGAGGGATGAAACTGCGTCCGACGATGCCGCCGCTAACTTGCTAACTCGCTCGTCCCCGCTTCAGCGGGGGCTAACTCGCTGCATTTGCCCAAACACGCT
>JBEKZJ010000005.1:0-69754 GCA_049509995.1 Occallatibacter sp.
GCTCTTCCGGTAACCAAAGCCCAATCATGGCTCGACCCAGGAAGCTTGCGGAGCGGCAGAGGAGATCCCTGTTTCTTGCTGCGAGAGCCGAAGGCTTTTCATGCCCTGGCGCAAAATTTTGAGTGAAAGTGAGAGGCCAAATGACTAGGAATCCATGGAAAACCGTCCCCGCCCTGGCGATTTTTTGTTGCGGACTGGCGCCGTTGAACACGATGGCGCAACAGGCCGCGAAGACCGCAACCCCGGTAGAAACCGCATTGGTTGAGTCTCCCGCCGTGGTTCATGCGGAATCGGGCACCGGCACGCCAGGCAACGAAGCGGCGACCACTGCGGCCGCCGCCGGTACTGCGCCTGCAAACGCGACGGCCACGGCTGCTCCGGCTTCCGCGGCCAGCCCCACGCCTGTGCCAACTACAACTGCTCCGGCTTCCGCGACGGCCGCGACGGCTCCGGCCTCAACCACCGCGGCAGCGGCTTCCGTTGCAGTGCCGGTGAGCCGCGATGCGGTGCTCAAGGAATTGGCAGAGATGAAGGCGCGGATCGCGCAACTGGAGGCCGAACTGAAGGCGCGCAACGGAGCGGATGAGGCCGCGGACGCGGAACGGGACGCCAGCGCGTTGCGGAAGGCGGAGGGCGACGCGACCGGTGCCGGAGGCTCGGCGGGGGTGATGGGCCAGGCGGCGGCATCGGCTGCTCCGGCCGCGGCTCCGGCGCCACCAGAGATTTCGGCGGAGAGACTCACGAAGTCCACGCCGTTCCCCGGCGACTGGACGTGGCTGAACAGCGGCGGGCACAACAGCGACAGCCCGATGTCGACCAAGTATTTCACGCCCGAGTTTCGCGCCGACGCGAACTATATTCTGGACTACAACCACCCCGAGGACGACTCGATGGGCGGCTCGACGGAGATGTTCCGCTCCGACGAATGGCAACTGGAACAGATCAGCATCGGCGGCGACATCCGCATCGACAATGTGCGCGGACGCATTCTGTTCATGAACGGTTTGTTCGCCACGACCACGCCGCGCAACGACGGCAGCCCCAACCGCGGGCAGTGGAATCTGGCCAACGCTTACCGGTACGTTTCGGAGGCGTGGGGCGGTTATCACTGGGACGTGAAGCACGGTCTGAACCTGGACGCCGGCATCTTCGTCTCCTACATCGGCCTGTTCAGCTACTACAACTTCGACAACTGGACCTATCAGCCTTCGTTTGTTTCCTCCAACACGCCGTGGTTCTTCAACGGGCTGCGCATTCAGTATTTTCCGACGGCGAAGCTGAAGATCGAGCCGTGGATCATCAACGGCTGGCAGTCGTATGCGCGCTACAACGGCCACGGGGGGTTGGGCGGACAGATTCTATGGCGCCCCAAGCCGTACCTGGATCTCGTGTGGAACGACTACGGCATGGGTGAAGACGATGCCGGCTTCCCCGGACGCTCGCGCGTCCACGCCGACTATAGCGCGCAGGTCAGGTACTACGACAAGCCCAAGGCCTTCCTGGACAAGATCGCGTTCACCATTACCGGCGACGCCGGCTGCGAATACGGCGGCGGTCCATCCAGCGGACCTTACAGCCCGACGGGCGCCTCTCCGGAGCAGGGATCGAGTTCGACGTACACCGGGGGCGTCAACTGCCACAACAGCAAAAACGGCAGGCCCAAGCAGATGTTCATAGGCTGGATGGCCTACAACCGCTACTGGTTCAAGAAGGATCTGTTCGCGGTTACTCTGGGCGGCGGGCAGATGAACAACCCCGGCCGTTACCTGACCCTGCTGCCGCCGATCAACGGCGCGACGGCCATCACGGGCACGCCGTACTTTACCGAGAATGCGGGCGATCGGGCCCAGATGCACGACGGAACCGTGACCCTCGACTACATGCCGAGTCAATTCATCACCTTCCGGCTGGAAGAGAGCTACCGGTACTCCGATGTGCCCTACTGGACCGGCCGCGGCGGGATCACGCCTACGGGCGGCAACAACAACAATCCGGCGGACTATGTGTGCGCCGGCGGCAACGTCGACTCCGGCTATGGCTACGGGAACCTGGGCCTGGCGGAGGCGGCTTGCGCGACTCCCGGCAATACGGGCCTGAAGGCAATCTGGTGGCCCGACCTGCGGACGAACCAGACGGCGACGATTCTGGCCATCATGGTTCGATTCTGAATTCGTCTCAACTCGGCGATTCACCATCGGGACCTGCCCTGCCAGCAGGTCCCGATGCTTTTGGGACAATGGAACGTTCGGGACGGCGACAGGGCGAAATCACAGGCCTCTCCGCCGCGGCGGACAAGACCTGGGGCACAGATTTCTATCGCGGAGGGGTCGAGATGAAAAGCCGCAAGGGCGTTTAGACTGGAATCGACTCGTTTGAGCGTGATGATACTCCGGTTTGGCATGATTCGCCGCTTTCGGTTCAATCTTCCCCAGCGCATAGCAGCGGGGCTGCTGGCGCTTTTTCTCGTCCAGGGGCTGTGGCTTACGGGTCACCAGACGCTGACCGATCGCGATTATCAATATGCACGGTGCGGGCGCGAGACGTGGGAGCGGCCTTCGGCGCTGACCGGCTACTACACCACCTGCGGGAATATTCACGATGGGATACTGGGATACCGGCTGGCGGGGCTGCCGCTAACGCTGAACCTCTGGGCGGAACGGGGTCTGGACCTGTTTCGCAAGCCGGAGGATCGCGTGTTTCAGCAGGCCGGGGTCCCCACGGACAGGTCTTCGTCCGTGGGGTGGGAGGCCGGGGTCCCCACGGACAGGTCTTCGTCCGTGGGGTGGGAGGCCGGGGTTTCCACGTCCGCCGCGGCGCATTCGTCCGTCGGGGGGGAGGCCGGCGGCGAGACCAGGGCGTCGGAGTTGAGTACATGGGAGCTGCGGCACCAGCTTACGCACGTGCTGCTGCTGTTAAGGCTGCCGTTTTTGCTGGCGGGGTGCGTGCTGGGCGGCGGCCTGTGGTGGGTGACGCGGCGGCTCTACGGCAACCTGGGGGGCTATACGGCGCTGGGACTCTATTGCTTTTCTCCGGCGATGCTCAGGGCATGCGTGGCGCCGAATGCGGAGGTGCTCGCCGGCCTGGGGGTGTATGGGGGCGTGTACACGTGCATCGGCGTGGCGCACGCGATGCAGGGACCACGGCGGCAGTGGCGGCCGCGGATGGTGCTGCTGACGGCAGCCTTTGGGGCGGCGGCGGCGGCACATATTGCGGCGCTGCCGGTGGTGGCGCTGCTGGGGCTGGCGGCGATGCTGTGGGTGGCCGAGGGGCGCCGAGCCCAAGTGCTGCCGGTGGTGCTGGCGGCCGTGGCCGGGGCGCTGGTGCTGGTGTTCGCCTGCTACGGGTTTTCGCCGGATGCGTTCAGCTATGTTTTCCGCTCGGCGGCGGGGTTCCTGTGGGTTTCACTGGACCCGGCGAGGCGGTTCTTTTCGACGATGCCCAATGCGGGGATCACGGTGGCCGCGGCTGCGGCCCTGGTGCTGTATGCGGGGCTGAAGAAGTCGCGGTACTTCGGCAACACAGTTCCGTTGCTTTACACATTGGTGCTGATGGTGCTGGTGATGACGGGGGTTCCGGGGAGCCCGTGGCTGTGGGCGCTGCCGTTTCTGCTGACGTTTGTGGGCGGGGTGTTTGCGGACGCGTACGAGGGGCCGAGGGGACGGCTGGCGCTGGGTGCGGCGGGGGCGATCCTGGCGCTGCAAGCAGTGTTCTGCGTGCTGAGCTTGCCGGGGCTGCTGTAGGAGTTGGGCGGCCTGGCCGATAAACAACCTATTGGGCACTGGGAAGTCCCGCCCAACTTTGAGATCGAAGGGAGAGCTCGAATGACCGAAGATCAAAGGGATCAGCAGGGCATTCCTGAGTCACTTGCAGATGAGCCAACCCGGCAAAAGCTGGCCAAGGCTCGCAAACGAACATGTGCCAGTCTTGCGAGGAAGCTGAAGGTAACCAAGGAGACGGTGCGACATTCCGGGAAGCGCTCGGACCTGTACCTATCGATCCTGCGCCAATATGTCGAGCGCAAAGGCGGCACCCTCCGGCTCAAAGTGACCTTCCCCGGCCAGCCGCCGGTGATTCTGGCTGGATTGGGTGAGAACGCGGGCCGGGACAAGGGCCAAAACAAGGCCAAAAAGAGTGCCAAAAAGAAGACCAGGGCCGCGGGCAAATCGAGGGCTGGGACGCGCCGCGCCGCGTGAGGAACGAAAGCGCTGGATGGGGCGCCGAAGATAGTCTATAAATTCAAGCAATATAAGGACTTATTTGTCCGATTTGGCCTTGCTGAAACCGGCATTGAACGGGTAAAATAAAAGCGAAGCCCGCGGACCCGGCCCCGCTTTCACCGGACCCTCTCTGCCGCCCTCCGGCGGGCCAAGAAAAGACCCTATGCCAGACGATCAAAACCCCCAGCTTCCCCTTGAAGGCGGCACGCCGCCAGGCAGCGGCACGAACCTGATTCCCATCAACATCGAAGAGGAGATGCGGCGCTCGTATCTCGACTACTCGATGTCGGTGATCATCGGCCGGGCGCTGCCCAGCGCGCTGGACGGGCTGAAGCCAGTGCATCGGCGGGTGCTCTACACCTTGAGCGAGATGGGCCTCGAGTACAACAAGAAATACGCCAAATGCGCCAAGGTGGTGGGCCAGGCGATGGGTGTGTACCATCCGCACGGCGACTCGGCCATCTACGACACGCTGGTGCGCATGGCGCAGCCGTTTACGCTGCGCTATACGCTGGTGGACGGACAGGGGAACTTCGGCTCGGTGGATGGGGATCCGCCGGCGGCGATGCGGTATACCGAGTGCCGCATGGCGCGCATTGCCGGCGAACTGCTGTCGGATATCGAGATGGAGACGGTGGACTTTACGCCCAACTACGACGAGTCCACGTTTGAGCCGGTGGTTCTGCCCACGCGGATACCCAATCTCATTGTCAATGGCTCGAGCGGGATCGCGGTGGGCATGGCGACCAACATTCCGCCGCACAATTTGACCGAAGTGGTGAACGCGGCCATCGAGTTGGTGAAGAACCCCAACGCGGGGCTGGCCGAGGTGCTGCAACACGTGCAGGGGCCGGATTTCCCAACCGGAGGGTTCCTTTACGGCAAGAGCGGGATTCCGCAGGCGTACAAGACGGGACGCGGGCGGTTCATGATGCGGGCCAAAGTGGCCACGGAGAACCTGACCAAGGAAAAGCAGGCCATCATCGTTACCGAAATTCCGTACCAGGTGAACAAGTCGAAGCTGATCGAGCGGATTGCGGAACTGGTGAACGACAAGATCGTGGACGACATCAGCGACGTGCGCGACGAAAGCGACCGCGACGGGATGCGCATCGTGATCGAGCTGAAGCGCGGCGCGCAGCCTGAGATTGTGCTGAACCAGCTCTACAAGCACACGCAGATGCAGGAGAGCTTCTCCATGATCTTCCTGGCGGTGCTGAACGGGCAGCCGCGGGAGCTGGGCCTGGATCAGGCGATTCGCTGCTTCATCGATCACCGTATCGACGTGGTGCAGCGGCGGACGGTGTTCCTGCTGCGCAAGGCGCGGGAGCGCGAGCACATTCTGGAAGGCTACAAAATCGCGCTCGACAATCTCGATACGGTGATCCGCATCATTCGCGCTTCCGGTTCGCGCGCGGAGGCTCGCGAGAACCTGTATGCGTGGGGCAAGGGCACGGAGATCGTGGTGATGCTGGACCGGGAGCGGCTGACGCACGAGGAGCGCGGGCTGACGCTCAGGCAAATCGACGCCATTCTCGAACTGCAACTCTACCGGCTGACGCAACTTTCGATCGACGAGCTGCTGAACGAGTTGAAGCAGGTGCGTGAGCGCATCGCCGAATACGAGTCGATTCTGGCCAGCGAAAAGAAGCTGCGCGCGGTGATTGTGAAGGAGCTCGAAGAGGTCAGGGACAAGTATGGCGACGCGCGGCGGACGCAGATCATCGACGAGAGCGCTGAGTTGCAGCTTGAGGACCTGATTGCCGACGAGCAGGTGGCAGTGACGGTGAGCCACCAGGGCTACCTGAAGCGGACGCCAATCTCCATCTATCGCCAGCAGCGGCGCGGCGGGCAGGGACGCATGGGCATGAAGACGCGCGAAGAGGATTTCGTTGCGCAATTGATCGTGAACTCGACGCACGCGTTTCTGCTGTGTTTTACCAACACCGGCCGGGTGTATTGGCTGAAAGTGTACGAAATTCCCGACGTGGGCGCGGCGGGCAAGGGCAAATCGATGCAGAGCCTGCTCGATTTGCAGCCGGGCGAGAACGTGCGCGCCATTCTGCCGGTGCGGGATCTCGAAGAAGAGGGCAAGTTCATCTTCTTCGCCACGCAAAAGGGAACGGTGAAGAAGACGCCGCTCAAGGACTTCTCGAACGTGATGGCGCGCGGCATCATCGCCATCGGCATCGACACAGACGACGAGCTGGTAAAGGCGCGCATTACCGACGGGTCGCAGATCGTCTTCCTGGCCACGCATCTGGGCATGGCCATCCGATTTGACGAGAACGATGTGCGGTCGATGGGCCGGCCGGCGTACGGGGTGCGCGGCATCGACCTGGCCAAGGGAGACTACGTGGTGGGCGTGGCGGTTACGCCCAAGGAGCACGAGCCGGGCGACTACAGGATTCTGGCGGTGACCGAAAACGGGTTTGGCAAGCGCACCGATGTGGAGCAGTACCGGTTGCAGACCCGGGGCGGCAAGGGCGTGAAGAACATGAACGTAACGCCGCGGATTGGGCGCGTCAACACGATTCAACTGGTCGACGATACGTCGGAGCTGATGGTGATCAGCCAGTTCGGCAAGATCATCCGCATCGACACCAAGACCATTCGCGCGGCGGGACGGGCTACGCAGGGGGTTCGGCTGTTGAATCTGGAGCCGGAAGACAAGGTAGCCGCGGCAGTGATCATTCCGCCCGAGGAAATCAACGGCAAGGACGACGAGCCGACGCTGTTGCAGTAGTGGAGCATCCTATGGACAAGACCCTTCGCCGCGTAACTGATCCTGATGAGCAGCAAGCCGAGACCTATCGTTATTGGCAGAGCCAGTCAATCGGCGCTCGTTTGATTGCCGTTTCAGAATTGAGTCAGGAAGCTTACGCCTTTGCAGCCGCATTCAAAGGAGTGTCTGCCCATGATGAGCAAGGACTTTCAAGACATCCTGCGCGCATTCAAAGCCCACAAGGTTAAGTATCTGGTGGTTGGAGGCTTCGCCTTCGGTGTGCACTTGGAACCACGCACCACGAAGGATATCGACCTTTGGATTCGCACAGACCCCGAGAACGCAAAGGCGGTCTTCGATGCGCTCGCTGAATTCGGCGCGCCGATAGCCGGAATGACGCCGCAGGATTTCATGGACGGCACGGTCTTTCAAATGGGCCAAACGCCGAATCGCATCGATATTCTGCAGCAGATTTCAGGGCTGGACTTTGATACTGCTTGGGAGCACCGCCTGGAAGGGTTCATCGACGAACATACTCCAGCGCTGGTTATATCGAGGGACGATTTGATCCGTAACAAACTCTCCAGCGGACGCGACCAGGATCTTCTCGATGTGAAGAAGTTACGAGCCGTTGAGCAGGCGACGCGGTTGCCGCGGCGGTGATCATTCCGCCGGAGGAAATCAACGGCAAGGACGGGGAGCCGACGCTGTTGCAGTGAGGTTGGAGGCTTCCCAGGTCTCAAAGGCGAGACCAGGGGCACTCGGCCCAAAATAGCCTAGTCCGTCCAATCCTCCACGATCAAGCCCTTCATTCTCGCAGGATCCAGTTATCGGACGCAGCCGCATCCGGGAAGGTACTCGGAATTGGGAGCGGCTGGGCCTACACTGAAGTTGCTCTGGATTCTCCGCATTTCCTTCTCATGCGCCGAACCCCAACCATGGTTCTTGTGCTGGCAGTGGTCTTTGTGACGACGGCCGGCAGTTCGCCGGCTTCGCTGGCGCAGACCAACACGACCGCCCCGGTCGCGCAGACTACCCACGGCGCCAGGAAAAAGACACAGCACACGACGCCCCGTTCGGCTGGGCGTACGACTGCGCACTCAGTTGTCCATGCGGCCGGGCATCGGGCCGGACGGACGGTTGGCCGCCCGGCCGGACGCACGGCTGGGCACGGGACGGGGCAATCCGGCGCGCGGAAGCGCGAGGCGGGCGGGAGGACGAACACGGCGCGATTGAAGGAGCGTTCGCGAGCCCATCAGGCCAGTGCGCCGAAGACTCCCGCCGGGGAGACAAGGACTCCAACCAGAGAGGCGAAGATCTCCTCCGGGGAGGCGAAGATTCCCGCAGGGGAGGCAAGGAATCCAACAATAGAGGCGGAGGTTCCCGCCAAGGAGGCAAAGAATCCTGCCGGAGGCGCCAAGACTCCTGCTGGAGCGGCCAGGATCCCCGCCGGCGCGGCAAGGGTTCCGGCGACAGAGGCAAAGATTCCGGTCAGGGAGCCGGAAATTGCCTCCAGTGAGTCCGAGATTCCTGCCCAGGAGGCAAAGGCGCCTCGCCGGCGGGCGGCGACTAAGGCTGCCTCGCTCAACAGGACGCGGACTGTGATGCCGCCGCCGCTCAAGGGGTCGTACGGGTCGCTGGAGCGGCAAAACGAGAGGTCGGAAGCTGATGGGCTGGAGCGGATCGAGGACGAAGAGGATCTGGCGGACCGGATCGCGCGGAAGATGCTGGTTCCGGTGCCGGCTTCGGCGGCGCTGGGTGTGAATGAGAACCTGCCCGAGAACCACCGCTATTGCCGGCCATGGACGGCGCGCTTTCTTGCCGATCTGGCGCGGGTTCACGCAGCCCAGTTTCACCGGCCGCTGGAGGTGAGCTCGGCGGTGCGGACAGTGGAATACCAGAAGCGGCTGATGGAGACGAATGGGAATGCGGCGGCGGCGGAGGGGGACATCGTGAGCCCGCATCTGACCGGGGCGACCATAGACATTGCCAAGAATTGGATGAGCCGGCAGGAGATTGGCTGGATGCGGAGCTGGCTGCTGCCCTTGCAAAACGCCGGCAAGATCGACGTGGAGGAAGAGTTCCAACAGGCCTGCTTCCACATTACGGTCTACAAGAGCTATGTGCCGCCGAAGCCGGTGGGCAAGGCTGGGCAGCGGAAGCCGGGACAGGCCGGGAGCGGGCCGGGCAAGGCTAAACAGAGCAAGGCCGGCGCGTCTGGCGAGATGGCTTCGCTGGGGCGGTAGGAACGCCATAGCTGGCGGCACGGGGCGCGGCGACGGAAAACGGAAATTGATTTCGCCTTTTTCCGCAATTCAAGGGTACAATCGCGGGCGAACGCATTTCTTTTCCGGAGTTGCCGGGAATGAGCCGGTGCGCCGCGGCCTTTCAAGAAGAAGATGCAACCGCGGGCGCCCAGGCACGGCGAACCTGCGCGGGAGATGTGCGTCAAGCTGAAGTGGCATGGGAGAGGCGGAATCATGAGCGATCTGGAAGTTCAACCTGTGGCCGGGCCAGCCCCCGGGGGCCCCGGTCTGTCGCAACTGCAGCGTGTAACGAACACGTTTTCGGCGCCGTCGAAGACCTTTGAAGACATCAAGCGGGGCAACAAGAGCTGGTGGCTGCCGTTCGTCCTGATTGTGGTGGTCACCTACATTCTGTTCGCGGCCATCACCATGAAGATTACCTGGGGCACGGTGGTTGACAACACGATCCGCATGGATCCGAAGGCGGAAGCCCGCATGGCGCAGCTACCGGCGGAACAGCGCGAAACTGCCAACAAGTTTACGTTGTACGCCGTCGAGGGGTCGTTCATCGCCAGCCCCCTCTTCGTTCTGGCAGGGGTTGCGCTGCTGACGCTTGGATTGTGGGGCACGATTAACTTTGTTTTTGGCGGCAAGGCCAGCTACGGCAGCATTTTTTCGGTGTGGTTCTACGCCAGCCTGCCGGGATTGATCAAGTCGCTGCTGGGGACTGTGGTGATCTTTGCGGGGGCGACGCCGGAGACGTTCAACATCAAGAACTTCGCGCCCACCAATGTGGCGGCCTTTCTGCCTGTGATGGAGACCAACAAGGCGCTCTACTCGCTGGCGAGTTCGCTGGACGTGATTACCATCTGGACGCTGGTGCTGCTGGGGATGGGGACGGCGATCGTGGCAAAGGTGAAGCGCAGCTCGGGCTACATCGCGGTGTTCGGCTGGTGGGCGATTTTTGTGCTGATCGGGGTGGGCTGGGCGGCGGCGATGGGCTGAGGCCGCAGATTGGCGTACGCGGGGCGGAATGAGATTTGCGGTTTCCCAGGTCTCAAAGGCGAGACCTGGGGCACCCTGAGTTTGTGGCTGAGAAAGTGCAGAAGACAGAACAGCGCGAGCCCCGTTTGGGATTCGCGCTGTTTTGTTTGAGGGCGACTGCCGGAACTATTCGGTCCAGCGGCGCATGATGAGGGTGGCGTTGATGCCGCCGAAGCCGAAGGAGTTGGACAGGGCCACATCGAAGCTGTGGTGGATAGCCTTGTTGGGCACGTAGTCCAGGATGCATTTGGGGTCGGGATTGTCGAGATTGATGGTGGGCGGAAGCTGCTGGTTCACCAGCGCCAGCACGGAGATGCCGGCTTCGAGGCCGCCGGCGCCGCCGAGCAGGTGGCCGGTCATGGACTTGGTGCCGCTGATTTTGAGCTTGTGGCTGAGGGCGTGCTCGCCGAAGACCAGTTCGATGGCGCGGGATTCGTTGCCGTCGCCGGCGGGAGTGGCGGTGGCGTGGGCGTTGACGTAGCCGACCTCTTCCGGGGCGATGCCGGCGTCCTTGAGGGCTGCCCTCATGCTGCGCTGGGCGCCCTGGCCCTCGGGAGCGATGCCGGTCATGTGAAAGGCGTCGGCGCTCATGCCGTAGCCGATCACCTCGGCGAGAATCTTTGCGCCGCGGGCTTTGGCGAACTCCAGTTCTTCAAGGATGAGGATGCCGGCGCCCTCGCCGATGACGAAGCCGTCGCGGTCCCTGTCAAAGGGACGGCTGGCGCGGGTGGGGTCGTCGTTGCGGGTGGAGAGCGCGCGCATGGCCGCAAAACCGCCCACGGACAAAGGCGTGACAGACGCCTCCGCTCCGCCGGCAATCATCACCTCGGCGTCGCCGTGCATGATCATGCGCACCGAGTCGCCAATGGAATTGGCCGAGGTGGCGCAGGCTGTGGCAGTGGCCGAGATGGGGCCCTTGGCGCCGTAACGGATGCTGATATTGCCAGCCGCCATGTTCACGATGACCGCAGGAATAAAGAAAGGCGAGATCTTGCGCGGGCCGCCAGCCAGCAGGTTAGAGTGCTCGCGCTCGATGATCTCAAAGCCGCCGATCCCGGAACCGATAAAGACGCCCACCCGGTCGGCAATCTCCGGGGTGATTCCGAGGCCGGACTGAGTGATAGCCTCTTGGGTGGCGGCGAAAGCAAAATGAATGAAGCGGCCCATTTTGCGGGCCTCTTTTTTGTCCACGAAGTCGAGCGGGTCAAAGTTCTTGACCTCGGCGGCGAAGGTGACCGGGAAGCCGGTGGTATCGAAGCCCTGAATGGGGCCCAAGCCACTGGCGCCGGCCAGGAGTTGCCGCCAGACCTCGGGGGCGGTGTTGCCCACACCGCACACCAGCCCCAGGCCGGTGATGACGACTCTGCGGGCCAAGGGCTATTTGCCGCCTTTCGCGCTTTTCTCGTTTTTCTCGATGTAGTCGATGGCGTCCTTGACGGTCTTGATCTTCTCGGCGTCTTCGTCGGGAATCTCGAGATCGAAGGCTTCCTCGAATTGCATCACGAGCTCGACCACATCGAGCGAATCGGCGCCCAGGTCCTCCTGGAAGCTGGCGCCGGGGGTAACCTCGGCTTCGTCCACCTGCAACTGCTCGACGATGATCTGCTTGACTTTCTCTTCTACGGCCATGCGTGCTTCTCCTCGTATTTCTTCGGAACTTGAGAGTCATTCCGGGGTTGAATTTCAATCCTGTTCCGCCTGCCTAAGATACCGGTTCGTGGCAGGGGAACACAACCATTGCGCCAAAAAAATGCGCATGGCCCCGAGACTTCAAGTTAAACGGGCGGGTGGGGGTGTGTAAAGGCAGCGAGAGGCAAGGGAATAGGGAATAGGGAACAGGGAATAGAAAACCGGCTGAGATTGGCGGAAAATACACAGACGGAAGGCGTACATTAGGCGAAGAGGAAATTCATGCAGACGGTTTGGTTCTTGTTGGCGGCGATTGCTGGAGCCGTTCTTGGCTTTTGGCTGAAAAGCATCTTGGCGAAGGCCAAAGCGATTCATTTGGAACAGGACAACGGGAAACTGAGCGCGGAATTGAGCGAGTCGAAGGACGCGCTTGCGAAAGCCAGAGTCGAGTCCGAGTCGAGGGCCAGTTTTGAGGCGCTTGCAACCGAACGCCAAAGCGCGATCGCCCGGCTGGAAATCGAACGCAGCGCGCTTCGCGAAGAACTGCGCGTCAAAACCGAAACTGAGCGCGACCAGGCTGCCAGCATCGGTAAGTTGGAAGCGGAACTGAAGAGCGAGCGCGCCAACCTGGCTGAGAAACTCGCCATTCTGGAAAATGCAAAGCAGGCATTGGCCAACCAGTTCCAGGCGCTGGCCGGGGAGATCCTGGAGACAAAGTCCAAGGCTTTCTCTGAAACAAACAAAAACGAACTGGGAACTCTGCTGAGTCCATTGCGCGACCAAATCAAGGAATTCCGCGAGAAGGTGGAGCAGGCGCAGGCCGATTCGAAAACCGGCGTTGCAAAGCTCGAGGGCCTCATCGGAAACCTCGGCGGCCTCAACCAGCAACTGGCCGACGAAGCCCGCAACCTCACCACAGCCCTGCGCGGCTCCGCCAAGGCCCAGGGCGATTGGGGCGAGTTCATCCTCCGCGATCTGTTGGAGAAGGCCGGCCTCCGTGAGGGCGAACAGTACAGCTTCCAGCAGAGTTTCACCGGCATCGCCGCTGAAGACGGGGAAAAGTCGAGGTCGGCGCGGACCGACGTGATTGTCTTTCTGCCCGGCGGGCGGGATTTGGTCATCGACTCGAAGGTTTCGCTCACCGCCTATACGGACTATGTGAATGCCGCAACAGAAGAGGAGCGCAAGTCGGCGCTGAAGCAGCACCTGGCCAGCGTTCGCGCCCATGTGACGGGGTTGGCCAAGGCCGGCTACCACAAGCTGCCGGGCGTTGAATCTCCGGATTTTGTGGTGATGTTTGTTCCCGTCGAACCGGCATTTCTGCTGTCGTTGCAGGGCGATCCGGCGTTGTGGGCCGATGCGTATCAGCAGGGGCTGCTGCTCGTGGGCCCCACAACGCTTCTCTATGTGATTCGCATCGTGAATGTCCTCTGGCAGCAGGAAGCGCAATCGCGCAATGTCCGCGAGGTCATGGATCGCGGCGCTGAACTCTATGACAAATTTGTTAACTTTGTCAGCGATCTGGAAGCCGTAGGCAAGAGCCTGCGCGGCGCAGACGCGAGCTACACCAGCGCTATGAAGAAGCTGAGCGAGGGTCGCGGCAATCTGATTCGCCAGGTGGAGCTCCTCAGGGGCCTCGGCGTGCGGAGCGCAAAGACCTTGCCGCGCAATCTGCTGGACGCGGCGGACGTCGACGAACCCGGCCTTGCGCTGGCCGCGAATGCGGAAGAGAGCGGCACGGAGGAGTAGAGCACCATCTCATGACGGCGATGAGGGAGAATGAAGACACGATGAGCACCGGTCTCGAAATCAGGTACTTGTGGCATGACATCGACGTGTACAAGCTGTGTGTCTCTGCTTCGAGTGGGGCGTTCTCTGGCGGAACTGAACTCTATACCTCACTCGGGGCACTTGCAGAAGCCGCCTCAACGCTTCAAGGTTTTCCGGTCGATACGTCCGATATTCGCAAGTTGCAATTTGGTGCTTTTGAAAGAGAATTCGCAGGCTTTGGCGTCAACCTGCATTTTTTCTGCAAAGACGGTGCTGGGCATGCGGTTCTTGAGATTCGTGTTGAATCAGAGGATGGATGCGAGACGAACTCAAAATGGAATCGTCCAGAGCAGTCTGCGCACTTCTTCGCAGGGGTTGAACCCAGCGCCATCGATGATTTTGTAGCGGAACTTCGTAGGTTGGAGGCCGAAAAATGCGGCGTAGCATCGCTCCGTTTTGTGATTTTCTGACTTGCTAACTCGCTAGCCCCGCTAGCTCTGGTCCTCCGCAAACGCCTCCCGCATCCGCTTCCACGTCGTTTGCAGGTCTTCGGGGAGGATGCGGGTTTCGGCGATGGTGGTCATGAAGTTGGTGTCGCCGGCCCAGCGGGGCAGGGCGTGGAGGTGGAGATGTCCGGCGACGCCGGCGCCGGCGGCCTGGCCAAGATTGATGCCGAAGTTGAAGCCGTGGGGGTTGTAGAGGCGCTGCAGGGCGCGTTCGGTGAGCTGGGCGAGATCGATCAGTTCATGGGCGGCTTCGACGGGGAGTTCGACGAGGCGGTCGAGGTGGGCGTAGGGCATGACCATGACGTGGCCGGAGGTGTAGGGGAAGGCGTTAAGACAGATGAAGCAGTGCTTTCCGCGGTGGATGAGGCCGCCGGCGGCTTCGGCCTGGTCCGGACTCATGCCAATGGCGACGGCGAAGTCGATGCAGGCGATGAGGTTGCAGAAGACGCAGCCAAGGTCGCCGGGCCAGGCGGCGAGGCTTGAGGGAACGCCGGGGCGCGCCGCGGTTTCCGCCGCGGTGACGTAGGCAAAGCGCCAGGGGGTCCAGAGATGGTCCATTAAAGTTGCGCCGTACAAATAGTATAGAGGGCGGGTATAGAGGGGATTCCTGCCGGGGTGGGGGATTGAGGGTGGATGGCCTCCCAGGTCTCAAAATCGAGACCCGGGGGCACCCGGTGTTCTGCGCCCTGGACCCTGAATTTGCGATTTCTCACTTCGCGGGACGACGGTTGGAGTTGGCTGTGGAGGTTGCGCCGGGCGCAAGTCCATTGATTGGGGCGCGGCGTGTGAATTTGCGGTTGCAATGCGGGTTGTGGCGTGGGGGACTCAACCTGTTGGATTGACGCAGGAAAGCTGAGGTTGCTACACTTGAGAGCGTAGCTTACTGCGCGGATTCCGGCAGTGAGTTGCGGCCGCCCTCCAGCAAGCCGTTGCCTGCCGGGTGTTTCCCAAGGAGACCAGTCGCTCAGCAATCCAGCGCAACAGGCTGGGACGGCTGTCCCTTGTGAAGACGCACCGTTACGGTCACCAGGCTAACCTGCAGGGATACGGTCTGAAGGCGTCCCCGCCGGCGGCAATCGCGGTGCGGGAGGCACCCCCCAGCGGCAGGCAAAATCCGTCGCGGGAGCAAGGAATTCCGGAGCAGCAGTGATGGCAAACGTCCTCAATCCCGAACCCGAGAGCATAACCCTGAACACCGAATTGGAAATGCCCACCCTAGAGCCTGCGACGGAGCTGGAGCAGCCGTCGTCCGAATCCACGTCCAACACCGAGACCGCCGAAGTTGCCGTAGCAGTTGAATTGGCCGCGCTGGACGCCGATGCCCTAACCGAGCCTGTAGCCGAGGCCGCGCCTGTGGAGCAAGAACCACACGCGGAAGCCACGGCAGAGGCTGCGCCCGCCGCCGAGGTTTTGAAGGAAGTTGCCGCGCAAGCTGAGCCTGTGGCGGAAGCCGCCGCGGAGGCCGCGCCTGTTCATGAAGCCAAGCCTGCCGCGAAGGCCGCGCCGGTTGCCGAAGCCAAGCCTGTCGTGGAGGCCGCGCCCGTTCATGAAGCCGAGCCTGCCGAGAAGGCCGCGCCGGTTGCCGAAGCCAAGCCTGTCGTGGAGGCCGCGCCCGTTCATGAAGCCGAGCCTGCCGTGGAGGCCGCGCCTGTTGCTCAAGCCGAGCCTGCCGGCCAGGCCACGCCCGTAGCCGCAGCGCCGGCGCACGAAACGCATGGACTGGAGTCCATGGACGATTTCTCCGCCGCATTGGCGGCGTTTGAACGGGAGCAGGCCGCCGAGGCTGCAGCCGTTGAAGCCTACGGCGACAAGATTGTCTCCGGCACGGTGATCAAGCAGACGGAGAAGCACCTGGTGATCGATGTGGGCCTGAAGTCCGAGGGCCTGGTGCCCCTGGAGCAGGTTCTGGATCACACTGGAGCGGTGAAGTTCCACCCGGGCGATGTGATCGACGTGGTGATCGAGCGCGAGGAGCCGGAAGGCGGCTACCTGGCGAGCTTCGAGAAGGCCCAGCGCCTGCGGGTGTGGGACGTGATCGAGAAGGCCGCCAACGACAAAACGCCGGTGAAGGGCACGGTGGTGAGCCGCGTGAAGGGCGGTCTGACCGTGGATATCGGGCTGAAGGCATTCTTGCCCGGCTCGCAGCTTGAGATTCGCCCCGTTCGCAACCTGGACGGGTATCTGGGCCAGCAGATTGAAGTCCGGGTCATCAAGCTCAACAAAAAGCGCGGTAACGTGGTGGTAAGCCGCAAGGAGATTCTGGAAGAAGAGCAGACGGCCAAGCGGTCGGCGACGCTGGAGCAGTTGGGCGAGGGCGCGGTGATGACCGGCACGGTGAAGAACCTGACCGACTACGGCGCGTTTGTGGACCTGGGCGGCATCGACGGGCTGCTGCACATCACCGACATGAGCTGGGGCCGGCTGACGCATCCGCGGGACCTGGTGAATGTGGGCGACGAGATCCAGGTGAAGGTGCTGAAGTTCGACAAGGATAAGCAGCGCGTTTCGCTGGGCTTCAAGCAGTTGACGCCGGATCCGTGGCTGGATGCTTCGGAACGCTATCCGGTGGGCGCGCGCGTGAAGGGCCGCGTTCTTTCGGTGACCGACTACGGCGCGTTTGTGGAGCTGGAGCAGGGCATCGAAGGGCTGGTACACCTGTCGGAGATGACCTGGTCGAAGCGGCTGAAGCATCCGTCGAAGCTGGTGAAGCCGGGCGACGAGGTGGAGACGGTGGTGCTGAGCGTGAATCCGGCGGACCGCCGCATTTCGCTGGGCATGAAGCAACTGCTCGACAACCCATGGGAGAACCTGACCGAGCGGTATCCGGCCGGGACGGTGGTCGAGGGCCGGGTGCGCAACCTGACCGACTTTGGCGCCTTCATCGAGATCGAGGACGGCATCGACGGGCTGGTTCACGTTTCGAACCTGAGCTGGACCAAGCGCGTGAAGCATCCTTCTGAAGTGGTGAAGAAGGGCGAAAAGGTGAAGGCTGTGGTGCTGGGCGTTGAGCCGCAGAACCGCCGTCTGAGCCTGGGCATCAAGCAGTTGCAGCCCGACGTTTGGGAAAGCTTCTTTGCGGCGCATCGCGTGGGCGACGTGGTCCACGGCAAGGTGCTGCGGACGGCGCAGTTCGGCGCATTTGTCGAGATCGCGGAGGGCGTGGAGGGACTTTGCCACATCTCCGAGGCCGGCGACGAGCCCGGCGGCCACTCCAAGCTCGAGACCGGCCTGGAACACGACTTCAAGATCATCAAGATCAACGTGGAAGAGAAGAAGGTGGGCCTTAGCCTGCGCGCCGTGGGCCACGAGGCCAGCCGCGCGACGGTGGAGCACTACAAGGCCGACAGCCACAAGCAGCCGGTCTCCAGTTCGACCACGACTCTTGGCGACCTGATCCACTGGCGGAAGACGGAGCGGTAAGGCTTGCTTCAAAAAGCTGGACGGCAACGGCCACCCTTCGGGGTGGCCGTTTTGCGTCAAGGGCCGGTGATCGGGTGAGGGAACGAAAAAACTTGTGCGATTCTCATCCTTGATAGAAGATGGGAAGACGGCGGACCGGCTGAATGATCAGTCCTTCTGCGTCTGCCGCAGAACGATGACGATTCCCAACGCGGTGAGAACGCTGGACAGTGCGAAGAGAAAGGCGCTGGCATAGCCCCAGGAGCCGATGACGGCTCCGGCGATGGGACCGACGAGGAAAAATGAGACGTCGGAGAAGCCGGTGAAGATGCCGAGGGCGGTGCCGCGGTTGTGCATAGGCACGCGCTTGACGGCTTCAACGCCGAGGGCGGGAAAGACCAGCGAAAAGCCGAAGCCGGTGAGGGCAGCGCCAGCGGAGGCCATCCAGGGCGAGGCCGCGCTCCAAAGCAGCAGGACGCCCCCCGATTCGACCACCAGGCAGGCAATGCACACCAGAAATCCGCCCAACCGATTGATGGTCTGGATGAGGAGCAGGCGCGCGGCGATGAAGGCCACGCCAAAGGCGGTGAGGCAGAGGGCAGCGCCGTGCGGGCTCCAGTGGCGGCTGAGGTAGTAGAGGGTGACAAAGGTGGCCAGCACGCTGTACCCGACGCCGCCGAGAGCCAGGGCCATGCCGTGGGGGGCAACGCGGCCCAGCACATGGCGAAAGGGCAGATGTTCGCCGGGAGTGACGGGGACGGGGCTCTTGCGAAGGGCGAGCACGAAGCTGACCGCGCCCAGCAAGGTGGTCAACAGGCCGAGCGAGGCCAGTCCCCAGTGCTGATCGAGAACCACGCCGAGGGGCGCGCCGAGGGCCAGTCCGCCATAGGTGGCGACGCCGTTGAAGGAGATGACTTTCGCGGTGTGCTGGGGTCCGGCGCTGGTGATGCCCCAGAGAGTTGCACCGGTGGAACCGAGGCTTTCGCCCACTCCCAGGGCCAGGCGGCTCAAAATGAGCGCGGAAAAGGTGAGCCAGGGTTTGAAGTGGAGGGCCACGGCGGCCAGCAGAAGCATTCCGCTGAGGGTGCAGGCGGCCATGCCCCGGAGGACGGAGATTTTGGCGCCGGCGCGGTCGGAGATGCGGCCGGCCCAGGGTCGGCTGAGGAAGGTGGCGATGTACTGGATGCTGATGACGAGGCCCGCCAGAGCGGCGTGCAGGCCCATGCGCAGATGCACAAAGGCGGGCAGGACAGCGAGCGGCAGGCCGATGGAGAGATAGCAGATAAAGGTGAAGTAGACAAAACCGAGGATGGAACGGACGGCACCGCTGGAGGCGAGGGATGATGAGGATGGAACGCTGACAATGACGGGGGTCTGCATGATTCAGGGTTTGTGCCTGCGGATGAGCGGGCCACTGCTAAGTATATCGGAGGCGATGTGCGGCATCGGCGCGAATGAATCGTTCCTGGGGCCTGTTTGCGTGGAGATGCCCAACTCACAGCGGACAGGCTCTAGACTGAGATCATGCCGGGATTTCACGTTGAGCATTTCGGTTGCAGGGCGGCGCGCGCCGATGGCGAGGCGGTAAGCGACCGGCTGCGCGCCGCGGGGCTGGGCGAGGGGAATCCGTCGGCGGCCGATGTGGTGGTGGTGAACACGTGCAGCGTGACGGCGGAGGCCGACCGGGCGGCGCGGGCGTATATCCGGCGGTCGCATCGGCAGAACCCGGAGGCGCGGATTGTGGTGACGGGCTGCTATGCGCAGCGCGCGCCGGAGGAGCTGGCGGGGCTCAAGGGCGTGGCCGCGGTGGTGGGCAACAGCCACAAGGCGCTGGCGCCGGAGATTGTTTTGCAGTTGGCTCGAGGCGGGGCTGCGGGCCGACCTGGCGATGGTTCGGTTGCGCGGCCGGAGTTAGTGCGCGTGGAGTCGCTGCTGGCTGGTTCGGCGGCAAGTGCGGCGCCGATTTGGGTGGATGATCGCTTTGCGCACTCGTTTCTGGAGGAGGCGCAGGTTGTGCCGGGGGCGCAGACCAGGCCCAACCTGAAGATTCAGGAAGGATGCGGGAACCGGTGCACGTTTTGCGTGATTCCGCAGACGCGCGGTTCCTCCAGAAGTCTGCCCGTTGCGAGCGTTCTGAGGCAGGTGGAGGGGTTTGTGGCGGCCGGGGGCAATGAGCTGGTGCTTTCGGGGATCAACCTGGGGCGATGGGGCCGGGATTTTTCCGGTTCTCCGGATGCAGGCGAAGAGAGGTTGGCGCGGAGGACGCTGGCGGGGCTGGTGCGGCGGATTCTTGACGAGACGGCGCTGCCCCGGCTGCGGCTCAGCTCGATCGAGCCAATGGACTGGGACGGGGAGCTGATCGGGCTGATGGCGGAGTTTGCCCATTCGCGGAATGCCGTGCCGCGGCTGGCGCGGCACGCGCATTTGCCGCTGCAGTCCGGCTCGGACGCCGTGCTGCGGCGGATGCACCGGCGGTACCGGCCCTGGCACTACGCGGAGAAGGTTTGGGCGCTGGTCGAGGCTGCCGGGCCGGAGCTGACGCTGGGCGCGGACGTGATGGTGGGTTTTCCTGGGGAGACGGACGGCGAATTCGAGGAGACGCTGGAGCTGGTGCGGGCACTGCCGTTCGGTTATTTGCACCTGTTTCCGTTTTCGCCGCGGCCGGGGACGCGGGGATGGTCGCTCCATGCCGAGCGGCCGGTTGCGGCTGTGGTGGTGGAGGAGCGGATGGCGGCGCTGCGGGCGCTGGCCAAGGAAAAGAGCCGCGCGCACCGGGAGCGGTTCGTGGGCCGGGAACTGGAGGCGATCACGCTGCATACGCCGACGGCCGTGGCGGATGCGGGGCGAACGCTGGGGCTGACGGAAAATTTCTTACCCGTGGAGATTCAGGGACGGCTGCCGGCGAACCGGCTGGTGAGGGTGCGGGTGCGCGGGTTGAACGGCGAAGGGACGCTGGAGGCGGTGCCGGCTGCGTCTGCCCAGGGCGCGCATGATTCTCTCGCCGCACATTCATATGGCGGAAACATAGCTGTGGGAGTCTAGGGCGATGAAGATCAAAAGGATTGTCGAGGGACTTGTTTCCGGCGGATGGCTGGCCGGGATGTGCCTGGCCTGCGGGCTGGCCGGGATGGCGCAGACACCCGCTGCGCACAAGACGGAAAACGTGATCGTGGTGATGATGGATGGGCTGCGCTGGCAGGAGGTTTTTCGCGGCGCCGACCCGGAGCTGATCAAGACGCCGGGACCAGAGGCGCTGGACGATCCCAAGGAACGGGCGGCAGCCGCGCAAAAGCATTATTGGCGCGAGACCGCCCAGGAACGCCGGCTGGTGCTGATGCCATTCTTGTGGAGCGTAGTGGCCGGCGAGGGGCAGATCTTCGGCAACCGCGATCTGGGCTCGGACTCGCATGTGACCAACGGGCTGAACTTCAGCTATCCCGGCTACAACGAGACGCTGACCGGCTTTGCCGACCCGCGGGTGCATTCCAACGACAACGTGCCCAACCCCAATGTGACCGTCTTCGAATGGCTCAACGCGAAGCCCGAGTTTGCGGGCAAGGTAGCGGCCTTTGGGGCGTGGGATGTGTTCAATGGCATCTTCAACCGGGAACGGTGCGGGTTCGTGGTGAATGCGGGCTACGATCCGATGACGGCGATTCCGGCCACGCCGGAGTTGGCACTTCTGAACGCGCTGAAGGCGGAGACGGTGCGCATCTGGCTCGATGAGCCCTTCGATCCCATCCCGTATCACACGGCGGTCGAATACCTGAAGGTGAACAAGCCGCGGGTGCTGTTTGTGGGGCTTGGCGAGACCGACGACTGGGCGCACACCGGCTCTTACCCTGAGTACCTGAATGCGGCTCACCTGGGCGACAGCTACCTGAAAGAACTGTGGGAACTGGTGCAGTCGATGCCCGAGTATCGGGGCAAGACTACGCTGATCGCGCTGCCGGATCACGGGCGCGGCGTGGGCTCCGAGTGGACCAGCCACGGGGAGAAGATTCCCGCGTCGAAGGAGACGTGGATGGCCTTTCTGGGGCCGGATACGGCTGGATTGGGCGAACGCAAGCAGGTTGGACCGGTGACCGAGAGCCAGATTGCGGCCACGCTGGCGGCGCTGCTGGGCGAAGATTACCATGCGGCGGCGCCGAAGTCGGGCGCGCCGATCGGGGACGTGTTGGGGAAGTAGGCGCAGCAAACGGCAGACCTGGAATCCTGGGCCAGCAAAGCTGCATTCAATAGGGCGCAGCGGCAATATCCGTTTGAGCAAAATCGATTCCTTTGAAGAGAAGCTCTTCGCCGGTTTCCTTGGCCAGGGCATAGGCAATGCAGTCGCCGAAGTTGAGCTGGGCAGGATGGCGGCCCTTGCCGTAGCGTTTAAAGGCTTCGCGAGCCAAGCGCGCCTGGGATTCGGTAAAGGCGACGATTTCGATTCTGAATCGCACGATCAGCAGATCGAGGTCTCGTACGCCATCCACACCTCTTCGCGATTGCAGAATCATGGAAGCCTCCAGGAAGCCCGCAGAGGACATGCGGCAGACGGGGTTCCTGGCAATGTAGGCATCGAGCAGCCGCCCCTCCGGCTCCTCAAACAGGATTGCGAGCATAGCCGAGGAGTCAACGATCATGAAGGAATCCCGTTCTCGTCGTAACCGAGGATTTCGTCGTCGGTGCGTGTGTCCAACACGGGCAGCGACGCGCAATGATGGCTGATGGCCCGAACCTCCTCAAGCAAAGCGTCCGTGTTCTGCCGTTTGCGCTCTTCACGGGCGAGGCGCTCGCGCATGGCAACGATCACCGCAACGGTGATGGTCTCCCCGGTGGTGGCGGCAAGCTGGCGGGCGAGCCGGTCGGCTTCGGGGGCTTTGATACTGATGGGCATGGTACCTGTCCTCCTGTTTATCTACCTATATATACGATAGCACGACTGGGAGCACGGCTTACTGGAATGGGACCACTCCGCGGCGGCCTGGCGGTTAATTCCGCACATTGCAAATGGGAATCTGGCGTAAACCGTTCGTTCAGCGCAGCCAAGCCAATGCTATACTCAGTGTGCGTTCGTGTACCCGCGGCGATTCCGGAAGACCCGGAGGCGGGCAGCAACCACTTTTTTTTGGAGGAGCACCATCGCACTCGACAAACGTTCGGCAAAGTCCTTTATCCGCATCAACGATCGGATTCGCGCGCGCGAAATCCGCGTAATCGATGAAAACGGCGAACAGATGGGCATTCTTCCGCCCTTTGAGGCGCTGAAGATTGCCCGAGAGCGCGGGCTGGACCTGGTGGAGGTTTCACCCAATGCGGTCCCTCCGGTGTGCCGCATCCAGGATTACGGGCGGTACCTCTACGAGAAGGAAAAGAGCGAACGCGCGGCCCGCAAGAAGCAGAAGGTGATCACGGTCAAGGAGGTCAAGTTTTCAGTGACCGTGGACGAGCACGATTACCAGACCAAGAAGAACCAGGCGGTGCGGTTTCTTGTCGATGGGGACAAGGTGAAGGCCAGCCTTCGCTTCCGCGGCCGGCAGATGGCCCATCGCGAGCTGGGCTACAACATCATCAACCGGCTGATCCAGGACATTGGCGAGGCGGGGATCGTGGAGTTCATGCCGCGCATGGAGGGAACGATTCTGCACGCGATTCTGGCGCCGGCGAAGAAGCAGGAAGCTCCCAAGGCCAAGCCGGCGGCGGCGCCAGCCGGTGCGCCGGTTCCGCAGGCGCAATAGCGCTCGACGCTCGACAGAATCCAAGCAGGCCGCCCGCTCGGGCGGCTTGCTTTTATTGGGGGCGAATCCGCTCCTAGTCCAGCCAGCGCATGCTGTTGAGCCAACCCATGTTGATGGGCCGGGGCGGGGGCACGGGCAGGACAATGAAGCCTTCGCGCCAGTGGCCGTCTTCGCGGCGGGGAGGATAGCCGACGATGCGGGCGGCGGCGGCGTTGTGCTCCTCGAGGGCCAGGCCGGGCAGGCCGCCGACGATGGCCTGAAGCTGGTCGTGGTTGGGCGGACGGTCCGTCGTGATCGGGATCAGGGAGCGCAGGGCGCCATAGGCTTCAGCCAGATCGCTGACTTTGGCCCGGCGCTTGGAGGGCAGGGGTTTGAGGCCCAGGGACTTCCAGGCGGCATGAGGATAACTCTCGACGAGCAAGCGATCGGGAGGGGAGCCGGGTTGGTCCTGCGTTTCGAAGCGTCGCCAGCCGCGGCGGCAGAGGGCGTCGTAGACATCCAGGCAGAACTCGGCGAAAGGGCGGTAGGTGACGGGCTTGACCATGCCGGGCAGGCCGGTTTTGGCGGCGGTGTTAAGCTGCCGCTCGCTGACCCTGGCGTGTTCCAGGCCGTTGGAGCAGGATTTCCAGGCCTGAGGTCCGTCGAGCATGATGACCCGGATGCCGCGCACGCCGCAAAGGTGGTTGAGGCGGCCGGCGAGGATATTGGCGTCCACGGGTCCAGGGTCGTCTTCGGGAGGCATGGAGGGGATGATTTCGCAGGCGATGGGCCAGTCGGCCGAGCCGGGTTGCTCCGGGCTTGTGAACAGCGGCGGAAGCGGCAGACCGGGGCCGGATTTGACCTGATTGGGGGACTGCGGCGGGCGCGCACGGTCCAGCAGGACGATGCCGAGATCGGACCAGCGGCGGTAGGCGAGATCGACGGAGAGGACGGCCACGCCCTAACATTACGCCGGGCTGAGGCCGGGGACCATGGAGGATTGGAGCAAATTGTGGTGGAGTTTGACGCAATTGAAACCGGGGGCCGAAACGGGACAGCGTGGTTGACGGCCCGTCGTTGGACTCCGGCCAGGGGAGGGTTTCTGCCGGAAGTGGGCCACGGACGAGGCGGGCGGGTGGCCTTTCAGCCTGGCAACGAGGGCCTGTGGCGGGGAGAACGAGGCTGCGGTATACTTATGGAAGCCTCAAGAGGGCAGGGAGATCTCTGTCTCACAGGCCCTGCGCCGGAGTGATCCAATCTGGACCAATCTGGAATTGACCCATTCTGGCGGACAAAGAGAAGACAATGCCCAAGTTGAAGACCCATACGGGCGCGGCCAAGCGCTTCAGCAAGACTGGTACCGGCAAGATCAAGCGGGGCCAGACGAAGACGCGGCACATCCTGACGTCGAAATCGCCAAAAGTGAAACGCAAGCTGGGACGAACCCTGCTGGTTTCAGACGGCGACTACGCGAAGGTAGCGCGCATGATTCCTTACGCCTGATCGCTGCGCTGATTCCATAAGACGGAATCGGCGCTTCAGGGCCCCAGCGAACGCGTTGCGCCGGCCCCCGGCAGAACGGACGGTTTTTTGGAGTCCGGAGAACGCCGAGAGATCAAGGCTTGTAGAAGCGAGTGAAGAGGTTTCCCGCTCCCACCCTGACGGGTGAGGGCCTCCTGCCTCCAGCCGCATGACATTCGAACGCAAAATGGAGAACCCCAATGCCCCGCGTAAAACGCAGCACCAAGCGGAGTGACCGCCGGAAGAAGATTCTCGACCGGGCGAGCGGCTACTTCCTGACGAAATCGAAGCTCTACCAGGCAGCGCAGGAAGCCGTGGAGCGTGGCCTGAAGTTTGCCTACACCGGCCGCAAGCAGAAGAAGCGGCAGTTCCGCTCGCTGTGGATCGTGCGCATCTCGGCCGCGGCCAAGCTGAACGGCACCAGCTACTCGCAGTTCATCAACGGGCTGAAGAAGGCCGGGATCGAGCTGGACCGCAAGATTCTGGCCGACATTGCCGTGAAGGACGCGGCTGGCTTCACCAAGCTGGTGGAGCAGGCCAAGGCGGCGCTGGCTGCGGAGACCAAAGTAGCTTAGCGGTTCGGCAGTTGCAGGGAGATAAGACGGCCCGGAATCCATAGGGTTCCGGGCCGTTCTGCGTTTGCAACAAGGTGGCGAAAAACAGCTATTCTCGCGTCTTCGGCAGGGAAACGTCGAAAACGCAAGAATAGCCCCGAGATTTTCGTCTATTGCACCGACTTGCCACTCAAAACCCCTTCTACAGCTTGCTGCCACAGGTCCGGTTGGTCGACGAAGTTCATGTGGCCGCTGTTGGGGAGGATGACCAACTGCGAGCCGGCGATTTTGTCGTGCATCTCGCGGCTGAGGGAGGGCTCGCACTCGTCGTGGTCGCCGACGAGGATGAGCGTGGAGACGTGGATGGAGGGCAGGCGGTCGACGTACTCGACGGATTTGAGGTTGCCGTCGATGACGAACTCGCCGTGCTCGCCCCACATGGCGCGGTAGAGCTCCCAGTTGGTGGGGGCGCCGGTGGCGGGGTCGTAGGTGGAGTCGGGGCGGGCGCCGTAAAGGAATGGAAAGTAGCCGGGGCCCCAGGCCAGCGTGGCATATTCGGCGGGGTAGCGGCCGTGCTCCCAGGCTTCGCCCTTGCCGAAAAGACCGGCCTGTTCGAACTGGTTGAGGCGGGCGAGTTTGGCGGGCGGCATCTGCGCCTTCTCGCGGGCCAGGACTCCGTTCATCTGACGGGTGGAGGGGAAGGTGCTGTTGAGGATCAGGCGGGTGAGGTTCTGCTGGTATTTGAGGGCGTAAGCCTGGGCGAGGACGCCGCCGTAGCTGTGGCCGAGCAGGGAGATCTTGCCCAGGCTGAGGGCTGTGCGGACGTCTTCGACGTCTTCGACCATGGCTTCGACGGTGTAGAGGCTTGCGTCCTGGAGGCGCTGGGAGCGGCCGGAACCGCGCTCGTCGATGAAGATGAGGCGATGGGTGCGGGCCAGAGGGAGCAGCCAGGGAAGGAAGTAGTCGTGATTGGCGCCGGGGCCGCCGTGGACGACAACCAGTGGCGAGCCGGCGCCGAAGGCTACGTAATAGATGAGTACGCCGTGGGCGTCAACGTAGCCCTCCTGCTGGGGGTAGACGGCGGGTTGGGCGGCGGCCGGGGTGGAAAAGGCTGCGGAAGAGGCGGCAAGAACGAGGGCGAGAGCCAGGCGTGGGAACTTCATGGAAATGAGAATACCGGAACTTGCGCAGGCGGTGGTTTATCCTGCTGTTTACACATGATGAGCGAAGAGATACCCGATCTGACGGCCTTTGATGAAGCCGCGCTGGACGAGGCGTTTGCCGCGCTGGAGCGGCAGGCTCGCGAGGCTGCGGCTGCGCTCAGCGGCGAGGAGGCTGTGGAGGCCTTTCGGCTGCAATGGCTGGGGCGCAAGCAGGGCAAGCTCAACGAGGTCTCGGATCGGTGGCTGAAGGCTGCTCCGGCTGAGGCCAAGAAAGCGCTGGGGCTGCGGTTCAATGCGCTCAAGGCGGTGGTGGAGAAGCTGCTGGACGATGCGGCCGGTGCGGGGCCGAGCGATGCGGCTCTGGCTGCTGAGGCCATCGATATTACTCTGCCCGGCACGAGGCGGCTGACCGGGGCCGAGCACCCGATTACGCGCACGCTGAACGAGATTACCCAGGTGTTTGCGGCGCTGGGCTACTCGGTGGGCGTGGGGCCGGAGGTCGAAACCGAATTCTACAACTTCGAAAGCATGAATTTTCCGCCGGACCATCCGGCGCGGGATACGCAGGACACGCTGGTGGTGGCCGGGCAGGAGCGGCGGCCGCGGCGCGACCGGCTGCTGTTGCGCACGCACACCTCGCCGGTGCAGATGCGGACCATGGAACTGCAGCCGCCGCCGGTGCGCATCATCATTCCCGGCAAGGTACACCGCAACGACGCGGCCGACGCGACGCACTCGCCGATCTTCCACCAGGTGGAGGGGCTGTGCGTGGACACCAACATCACTTTCAGCGACCTGAAGGGGACGCTGGATCACGCCATGAAGGCGCTGTTCGGCGCGGCGGTGAAGACGCGGTTTTTCCCATCGTTCTTTCCCTTCACCGAGCCCAGCGCGGACGTGCAGATCAGTTGCATCTTCTGCGGAGGCAAGGGCTGCCGGAAGTGCAAGGAGTCGGGGTGGATCGAGCTGCTGGGTTGCGGCATGGTGGACCCCGCGGTGTTTGCGTTTGCCGCCGAAAAGCAGCCTGCATACGATGCGAAGAAGATTTCCGGCTTTGCCTTTGGCATGGGCGCCGACCGCATTGCCATGATGAAGTATGGAGTGAGCGAGATGGGGCAGTTCTTTGCGGGAGATATGAGATTCTTGGGGCAGTTTGTGTGAGAAGCAGCGAGTTAGCGTGCGCTGCGCGCACATTGGCGAGTTAGCAAGTTAGCGGCGCTTGTGGGGGAACGGTCGGTTATGGCAAGGACCCGGCATTTTCGCGACTTACTCGTCTGGCAGAGGGCGATGGAGTTGGCCCGTGAGGTTTACCTACGGACGGAGGAGTTTCCAAAATCCGAAACCTTCGGCCTGCGGATGCAGATGCGCCGGTCGGCCGTTTCGGTCGCAAGCCATATTGCCGAAGGCCATGGGAAGCTGACGGACGCTGAGTTGCGCAGATCGCTTGGGTCGGCGCGTGGGTCGTTGTATGAATTTGAAACGCAGAATGAGTTGGCGTGTGGTCTGAGGTTCATTGACCAGGATTCTTCCCGGAAGTTACTCGAACTGGCGACGGAAACCGCAAAGCTGATTAACGGACTGTTAGGGAAATTGGAGCCCTGATCGGTAAACGAGGGAACCCGCTAACTTGCTGACTTGCGATTGTGCGCGCAGCGCACGCTAACTTGCTACCAGGTAGTAACGATGAAAATACTTACGAAATGGCTCAGAGCGTATCTACCGGGACTGCCGGTGGACGATGCGCGGCTGGCGGAAGACCTGACGTTGCGCGGGATTGCCGTCGAGGGGATCTACTCGCTGGGCGACGGGAACGGGTCGCTCTACGAGATGGACATTACAACCAACCGTGTGGATGCGATGAACCACTACGGGGTGGCGCGGGAGGCGGCGGCGATCTATGGGCTTCGGCTGGCGGGGCTTGATTTTGCGCTGCCTGCGGCGCGGGCTGCCGCAGCGTCGTTTCCGGTGCGGATTGAGGCCCAGGACGCGTGCGGACGGTTTACGGCGCGGGTGCTGCGCGGCATTGCTATCGGCGACTCGCGGGACTGGTTTGCGGGCGCGGAGGTGGCTACCTACTTTGGGCTGCTGGAACAGAAACAGATCTCGAATGCCGTGGACGCTACGAACTTTGCCTGGCTGGCGATGGGGCAGCCGACGCACGTCTTCGACCTGGACAAGATCGAGGGGGGCATCGTGGTGCGGCGGGCGCGGAAGGGCGAGCGGCTGAAGACGCTGGACGGCGTGGAGAGGACGCTCGATGGGGAAGACCTGGTTGTGGCCGATCATGCGAAGCCGCTGGCGCTGGCCGGGGTGATGGGCGGCTGGGACACGATGATTACGCCGGCGGCGACGAACGTGCTGGTGGAGGCGGCGTGGTTTGAACCGATGGCGGTGCGGCGGACGGCGCGGCGGCACGGGCTGCACACGGACGCGAGTCATCGGTTTGAACGCGGGGCGGACTTCCATGCCGCGCCGGTGGCTTCCGCGCTGGTGAGCAAGATTCTGCTGGCCAACGGGGGGTGGATTGAGGGCGAGCTGGTGGACGTGCGGGTCGCGGAGCTTGAGGCGCGGACCGCCAACCGCAAGCCGGTGGCGCTGGCGCTCAGCGAGGTGCGGCGGATTCTAGGCAAGACCGTGGATGAGGAAGGGATTACCGCGGCGACCGTGGAGGGTGTGCTGACGGCGCTGGGATGCACGTTGGCGGAGTTCGCGGAGCTAGCGGAGGTAGCGGAGTTAGCAAGTCAGTCCGCCGCGGCGGACGAATCAGCGGAGTTAGCGGGGGCAGCGAGTGAGGCCGATGCGGCCTGGCTGGTGAGTTTGCCCAGTTGGCGGCTGGATCTGGAGCGGGAGATCGATCTGATCGAGGAGGTCGCGCGGGTTTACGGGTATAACCGCTTTGCCAACACTCTGCCGGAGTTTGGCGAAGGGGTGCGCGCGCTGCCGTGGGCGGAGAGCGAGGCGGCGGTGCGGCGAACGCTGCTGGCGGCGGGGTTCCATGAGGCGATTGCAAGCACCTTCTGCTCGGCGGCGGAGGCTGCGTTGACGGCGCCGCAACCTGGGCTTACGGTTCCGCTGGGCAATCCGCTCAGCGAGGAGGCCGGCGTGCTGCGGCCGTCGCTGGTGCCGGGGATGCTGGGGATGATTGCCGGGAACCTGCACCGCGACGTGAGCGACGTGCGGCTGTTCGAGCTGGGCACGGTGTTTAGCGGGACGACGGAGAAGGTGGAGGAGCGGCCGGCGGTGGCGTTCGGCGCGGTGGGCAGTTTGCCGGAACAGGGACCGCTTCATCCGGCGCGGGCTATCGATTTCCATGACGTGAAGGGCGCGGTAGAGCAGGTGCTGGCGCGGTTCCAGGCACGGGCCGTGTACTTTGACCGCTTTCCGGCCGAGGCCGGGCTCACGCCGGAGTGGCTGCATCCCTACCGGGCCGCGCGGGTTGCGGTGGAGGGCGCGACGGTGGGGTGGTTTGGGCAACTGCATCCGCGCGAGGCCGCGGCGCGCAAGCTGAAGGAGCCGGTGCTGGTGGGCGAGCTGTATCTTGACCGGCTGTACAAGCTGCCGTTGCGCAAGCCGATGGCAAGAGAGATTTCGCGTTTCCAGCCGGTGCGGCGCGATTTTTCGCTGATTCTGGACGAGAGCATCGGCTGGGAGAAGATTGACCAGGCATTGGCGGGATTGCAGATTCCCGAGCTGGTGGAGTGGCGGGTGCGGGAGGTGTTTCGCGATGCGCGGCTGGGCGCGGGGGAGTACTCGCTGCTGCTGGGCGCGACCTTCCAGGCGGCGGACCGCACGTTGCGCGAGGAAGAGCTCAAGAGTTTCCAGGAGCGGGTGGTGGAAGCTGTTGGCAAGGCGGGAGCGCGGCTGCGGAGTTAGCGAATGAAACTGGCTCGATCGGCGCTATACTGGCACCGATAAGGTGCAATTGAGCGGAGGTTTTTCGATGTCGGAGTTTGCCTGGGAAGGTGAAGGTGGAAAAGATGCGCAGCATGAAACCCAACCGCAAGAACAAACCGCGGAGCCGGGAACCCTGACGCTGAACGTGAACGATTTTTCGGCGCTGGAGGAACGGATTCTGCGTGCGGTGGAAGTGGTGCGCCGGGAGCGGCAGGCTCGGGTGAAGGCGGAAGAGCGCGCGGCCCAGGCCGAGGCCCAACTGCGCGAGCACTTGCCGCTGGTGGAGCAATTGCAGAAGGAACTTAACGCGCTGCACGCCGAGCGGGACCAGGTGCGGGAGCGCGTGGAGCGGCTGCTGGGGCAACTGGACGCGTTGGAACTGTAAGGAAGGCGGGGAGATGAGGCATGGCTGAGGAACCTGCCGCGGCGGGCGGCAATGCAAGCGGTTATGTGACCGTGGAGATCTACGACCAGGTCTATCACCTGTCGGGCCAGGACGCGGCGCACATTCGCGATCTGGCGGTGCGGGTGGACGCCAAGATGCGCGCCGTGGCGGCGCATGGCCGCACCGTGGACTCGCTGCGGGTGGCGGTGCTGGCCGCCTTGAATCTGGCCGATGAGCTGACCCAGGCCGGCGGGGCCGATGCGCGGCTGGGCCATGCGCGCGCGGCCAGCCTGCGCGGGCTGCTGGACGAAGTGCTTGAGGAAGAGTGGAAGACGGGGTCCTAGGCTCCGCGGGGTTGCCGCTGAGCATCTTTTGAGCACGTGGGCGACGCGGATATCGAGGGGAAGCCGAAGAAACTGATTGCGCGGGCGGTGGAGGTGGGCAATCGCAAGCCTGCCCCGGTAGAGGCGGACTCGTCTCCCGGTGGCGGAAATTTGCAGTTGGCGGGCGGTTCCCGATTTGGGTCAACGGGACCGAAAGCAGGGGGAGAACAAGGTAGCACACCGCGGCCACCTTGCACAAGACTTGTAATTTCTCGCCGGGACCCATACTATCCGCAATAGAAACCGGCCTGCAAAGCAGGTGAAGCGGTCAACGCTGGTTGAACCAACATTCAATGAACAGGGGCTCAACTCGACAATCGGTTCCGTGTGCCGTGTCCGCCAGTCCGGAATGCCTAACGAACCGCGGAGAGCTCCACCGTCTTAGGACGGGTTCACCAGCGCATTGCTCACGGCCCCGTGGGCCGGATTCTACCTTTCTCCGAAGTTGCGGCGGCTGCGACTGAAGTCGAAATGCCGTATGCTGACTCAGGTGCATCCAGTTCTTTTTCACATCGGAGCAATTCTGATCCCGTCCTACGGCGCGCTGTCGGCGCTGGGGGTGTTGCTGGCGCTGTTTCTGGCGCAGCGGACGGCGCGGATTGCGGGCGTGAATGCCGGGCAGGTGTGGAACCTGTGCGTGGTGGCGTTGTTTGCGGCGCTCTTGAGTCAAAGGCTGCTGCTGGTGCTGGTCAACTGGAGCGAACTGCGCCGGCATCCAGGATGGATGCTGGGTCTGGCCATGATTCATCATCCGCTGCTGGCCGCCGCGGGAGCGTTGGCGGGCGTGGGGTCGGCAGCCGCGTATGCGCGTTGGCGGCGGATGCCGCTGGCGACGACGGCCGATGCGCTGGCCGCGCCGCTGGCCCTGGGACTGGCCTTCGAGCAACTGGGCGCGCTGCTGGCCGGGTCGGGATATGGAACGGAAACTCAAGTGCGGTGGGCGGTGACGTACACCAATCCGCTGGTCGCGCGCTGGAGCGGGACCCCGCTGGGCATTCCATTGCATCCGGTGCAGGCCTACGCGGCGCTGGCTTTCCTCACCCTCTCTATTCTTCTGCTGGTGGGTTTGCCGGCGCGGCGGCAGCAGGGCGATGTGGCCGGGTTGTGGCTGCTGGGAGCGGGCGTGGCTATCTATATGACCGAGTTGTGGCGCGATCCGGAGGGCCGCGGCGCGCTGCTGGGCGGCGCGCTGGATGGGCCGCAGTTGGCCGCGATCCTGTTTGTGCTTGCCGGGGCGCTGGTGCTGCGTGAGCGCAAAGGGGCGGGCAAGGGTCGAGCTTTCTCACCCTTTCGCCAGGAAAAAGGCGAAAGGATGGGGCACGGGGTATTTGAAGGACGGCGAGAGAAAGACGAGGCCGCAAATGGCTGAAGTGCGGACCATCGAAGTACCCGCAGAGGCCGGGGGGCAGCGGCTCGACCAGTTCCTGGCCGCGCAACTGGAGGTCGTGAGCCGCTCGCGGGTGCAACTGCTCATGGAGCAGGGCGATGTGCTGGTCGACGGCGAGCGGGAGAAGGCGTCCATGAAGCTGCGCGGCGGCGAGCGGATTGCTTTGACCGGCGAGCCGCATCCGGCGCCGCTGAAGGCAACTCCGGAGGACATTCCGCTGGATGTGGTTTTCGAGGACGCCGACCTGGCGGTGGTGAACAAGCCGGCCGGCATGATGGTCCACGCGGGGTCGGGGCAGAACGAGGACGCGCGCAGCCGTGGGACGCTGGTGAACGCGCTGCTGTGGCGGTTCAAGGACCTTTCGTCGACCGGCGGCGAGCTGCGCCCCGGCATCGTACACCGGCTGGACAAGGACACCAGCGGGCTGATCGTGGTGGCCAAGAACGACCGCGCCCACGCGGCGCTGGGAGAGATGTTTTCGAGCCGCCGCATCAAGAAGACCTACATCGCGCTGGTGCAGGGGGCGTTGGAGCGGGACAAGGGAACGATCAACGCCGGCGTGGGCCGCGATCCGGTGCGGCGGACGCGCATGACGGCGCAGCCACAGGAGAACGCGCGCGCGGCGGTTTCGCATTACGAAGTGGTGCGGCGGCTCACGAATCGTTTTGGCAAGTTCACGCTGGTGCGGGTGCGCATCGAGACCGGCCGCACACACCAGATCCGCGTGCACATGGCGTCTATCGGCCACCCGGTGGTGGGAGACACGCTCTATGGCGGCGCGGGCCAACTGACGGACCAGGTGGCCGCGCAGGCAGCGCAGTCCAAGGCCGCGCGGCGCAGAGCGGAGCCGGAAAGACTGAGGCTGGGGCGGAATTTTCTGCATGCGGCGAAGCTCGAGTTCGCGCACCCCAGGACGGGCAAGCTGCTGGAACTGGAAGCGGCGCTGCCGGAGGAACTGGAGAGGTTTCTGGGACGGTTGGAGAGCGGCGCAACCGGCGCCGGCGGCGACTGACGGGCTAGAACGGACTCGGACGGATGCAGACGGATGCGATGGGGCGGGTGCGATTGATAAAATGAGGGAGCTATGAACAGAAAGATCAACACCGCCCCAGCGACAAAGACCCATCGCTGGGGACCCCGGGCATTCGGCCTCGTGCTTGCGGCGGCGTTTTCCTGGGCCGCGGCGCCAGCGCAGCAACCAGCAACTTCGCCGGCGGCGCCGCCCGCGCAAACGCCGGCGCCGCAGCCTGCGCAAGCTCGGGCGCCGCAGCCGACGGGGCCACAGTCCGCCGAACTCCCGGCGGACGCGAATGCGCCCACAATCGTTCACCTTGGCGTGAATGAGGTCAACCTCATCTTCACCGTATCGGACAAGCATGGGCACTACATTGCCAACCTCCAGCAAAGCGACTTTGCGCTGCTCGACGACCAGAAGGCGCCGGCGAAGGTGAACTCCTTCCACCAGCAGATCAACCTGCCGTTGCGAGTGGGGATCGTCATCGACGCCAGCACGTCGATTCGTTCCCGGTTCCAGTTCGAGCAGCAGTCCGCGAGCGAGTTTCTGCTGCAGATTCTGAAGGCGCGCAGCGACCGCGCTTTCGTGATGGGATTCGATGTGACGCCCACGGTGACGCAGGACTGGACCAACAACATCGACGCTCTGGAGACGGGCGTGAACCGGCTGCGGCCCGGCGGCGGCACGGCGCTGTTCGACGCGGTCTACACGGCGTGCAGGGACAAGCTGCTTACAGAGCGCGGCCCCGAGCCGGTACGCAAGGCTATTGTGCTGCTCTCCGACGGGGATGACAACCAGAGCCGGGTCCACCCGGACGAGGTCATCAAGGAGTGCGAGCGGGCAGAGACCATCATCTACGCCATCAGCACCAACTGGACGCCCAGCCGCGGCCAGGGCGACAAGGTTCTGACGCAGATGGCAGAGGCCACCGGCGGGCAGGTCTTCTTCCCGCCTTCGGTCGAGGAAATGTCGAACAGCTTCCACGAAATCGAGGAAGAGCTTCGCAGCCAGTACGCGCTGACCTATACGCCCGCCGACTTCAAATACGACGGGGCCTTTCGCACCATCTATCTTTATTGCAACGACCGGCGCTACCAGGCGCGCGCCAAGAAGGGGTACTTCGCGCCACGGCAGTAAATCCAGTGGGCTGCGGAAAAGCTGCGTTGGGCAAGGGATTTCTGAGCACCGGAAGCCTTTCCGGCGCGTTCAGCCGAAGCCACAGCCAGGGCAGGGCGCTGATATTCAGAGAGCGACCAGGTTTTTGCCCCGTTCTTTCGATCGCAGCTGGCTGCGTGTTCCGTTTCAGGACGTTCCCGCTTTCGATTTTTCTGATTTGACCCACCTTCCGATTCTTTCCCCTTCGATCTCACCGATTTCCTCGGAGACGCGATGAAATGGAAGAGGGCGATTCGGAAAGTTCTCCAATAGGGTTGCCCGCGTTGGCTGCGGGTAACCGCCCGTGTCCGCGCGCCGAGACGGGAAGGGACGATCGGAGTCGGCCAAGCCGCGGGAAGATTGTGCGGACTGGGGGAAATGCGGTGATCCGGCAGGCGATATCGTGCGACATCTGCGGAACGGAGAAGAAGCAGACGAACCACTGGTTTGTGGCTTATGACCAGGGCGCGGAACTGCGGGTGAGTGGGTGGAATTCGCGCAACCGGCTGCGTCCCGGAATGAAGCATCTGTGCGGGCAGACCTGCCTGCACAAGCTGGTGGACGAATTCATGGCCAGGACGATTGCGGTGCGTGTGCAGCCTGGGGCCGCGGAGGAAAGCGAGGTGGCGGAGCAGACGGTGGCCACCGATTGCAGCCTGACCTCGGACGCGGCATTTGTAGAGGTCGAGTCGTCCTCGCGGCTGCTGACGCCGCCGGTGCCGGTTTTGCCCAAGCGGCTGCCGCTCAGGGCTCCGGCGGAACTGGTTGCCATGCCGGGAAGGCTGCAAGCCGAGGAGCCCGCGGCTGCAGACGAGCCGCCTCGGTATGCGTCGCGCAACTGGCGCGCCGAAGCTTGGGACCGGGAGCGTGAGCGGGAGCTGCGCGCCGTCGAGCGCCGTCCGGATATCGCCGCCCGGCGCCGGTCCGGCTCCTGAGAGTGGTTGGCCGAGTGGGAGGCTGCCGTGTGGATGGACGTGTTGCTGATTTTCGTGGTCGTGTTTCCGTTGCTGCCCTGGGGCCGGTCTCGCCTGCGGAGCTCCAGAAGCCTTCGTCCCGAGGTGCGTGAGGCGCCGTCTATTCTTCCGCCGTTGGGCCTGCCAGCAGGGCAAGAAGTGCGGCCTCGTCGAGCACCGGAACCTTGAGTTCGAGGGCTTTGTCGAGCTTCGAGCCTGCCTCTTCTCCGGCTACCACGTAGCTGGTCTTCTTGCTGACGGATCCTGCGGTCTTGCCGCCTGCGGCCTCGATCCTTCGCTTGGCCTCGTCGCGGGTGAGCGTGGGCAGCGTGCCCGTGAGTACGAAGGTCAATCCCGCCAACTGCGACGAGCGCTGCTTCTTCTCCGCGGTCATATCCACGCCGGCCGTGGCGAGGCTTTCGATTAACGCCTGGTTTGCGGGCTGCGCGAAAAACTCAAGAATGGCCTGGGAGATGCGCGGACCGACCTCTTCCACACGCTCCAGTTCTTCCGCGGTTGCTCTTTCAAGAGCTCCGATGGAGCCGAATTCCTGGGCCAGCAGCTCGGCGGTGCGTTCGCCGACAAAGCGAATGCCCAGGCCCATCAGCACACGGGCCAGGCCGGCGCGTTTGGAGCGATCGATCTCCTCGATGAGGGCGCGGGCGGATTTCTCCGCAAAGCGGTCGAGGCCGGCCAACTGTTCTTCGGTGAGTTTGTAGAGATCGGCTACGCTCTTGACGAGGCCGCGATCGAGCAGCTGCTGCACCACCGCTTCGCCGAGGCCTTCGATGTTCATGACCTCGCGGCGGCCGAAGTGGAGCAGGCTCTCGCGCAGCTTGGCCGGGCAGTCGGCGTTGACGCAGCGGTAGTCCACCTCCCCTTCGGCGCGAACGACTGCGCTCTGGCACTCAGGACAGACCAGAGGGAAGACGAAACGATGTTTTCCGCGGGGGTGGTCGGCGTCTTCGAGGACTTCGACGACCTTGGGGATCACGTCGCCGCCGCGCTCGACGCGTACCCAGTCGCCCACGAGCAGGCCGAGGCGCTCGATGAAGTCGGCGTTGTGAAGGGTAGCGCGGCTGACGGTGGTGCCGCCGATGAAGACGGGCGCGAGTTCGGCCACTGGGGTGAGCTTGCCGGTGCGCCCCACCTGCACCGTAATTCCCGTTACCTGGGTCACGCCGGATTTGGCGGTGAATTTATAGGCGATGGCCCAGCGCGGGGCGCGGCCGGTATAGCCCAGGCGCAGTTGGGTGGCGTGGGAGTCGACCTTGAGGACCACGCCGTCGATCTCGTAGCCGAGCGTGGCGCGCTCGGTCTCCGCCTGATCGATGAATTGGGTCATTTCTTCGACCGAGGCAACGAGCTTGCGGTGGGGATTGACGCGGAAGCCGAGAGCGGCCAGATTATCGAGCGTGGCGCGCTGACCTTGTTCAAGGTAGTCGCCGTTGACGAGAAGGAAATAGGCGAAGAAGACCAGCCTGCGATTAGCAACGATGCTGGGTTCGAGCGTGCGCAGCGTACCGGCGGCGGCGTTGCGGGGGTTGACGGCTGGAGGCAACCCTTGCTGCTCTCGCTCTTCATTCAGGCGCAGGAAGGCGGCTTCGGGCATGACTACTTCGCCGCGGACTTCGAAGGTGGGCGGCAGGCTGACCTTCTTCAAGCAGTCCGCGGAGATGGTGAGCGGCACGCTGCGGATGGTGCGGATATTGGAGGTGACGTCCTCGCCGGTCTGGCCATCGCCGCGGGTAATGCCACGCGCAAGACGAGCGCCACCACCTTCAATGGCTTCATAGTGCAGGGCCACGCTGAGGCCGTCGAGCTTGAGTTCGGCCATGTACTCGACGGGCAGGCTGCTCACTGACTCGCGCCGGATTTCATCCCAAGCCTGTTCGTCTTCCATCTCGACAATCTCCGAGCCGAAGCCCGCACCAGGTCGTGGCCCCGCTAAGGCTCGCACACGACGGTCCCAGGCGGCCAGCTCCTCGGCTGAGTAGGCGTTGTCCAGGCTGAGCATGGGGCGCGAGTGGCGTACCTTCTGGAAGCCTTCGGCGGGTTTGCCGCCCACGCGCTGGGTAGGCGAGTCGGGGGTGAGCAGCTCAGGGTGCGCGGCCTCGATGCGCTGGAGCTCGTTCATCAGCGCGTCGTAGGCGGCGTCCGTGATCTCCGGGGCATCGAGGACGTAATAGAGGTGTTCGTGGCGGCGGAGTTCGGCGCGCAGTTCTTCGGCGCGTTGAGCCGGGGTTGAGCTTGGGTTGGTGGGGTCGCCCATGGGGTGAATTATAGGGGGCCGCGGGGCACGGTAGTATGGTTGGCAGTACGTTATGGAACCTGTTACGCACTTTCTTGCCGGAGCCTGCATCGGCAGAGCGGGGCTGAACCGCAAGACGGCTTACGCCACGCTTGCGGCAGTGCTGGTTGCCGAGGCTGCCGACCTGGACGTGCTGTGGTCGTTGGGCGGGCCAGTTGAGGAGCTGAAGCACCATCGCGGCATTACGCACACGTTCATCGCCGCGCCGGTATTGGCCGGGGTGGTGGTGGGTGCGGTGTGGCTGCTTAAAAGATGGGTGGAGGCGCACAGGAGGCGCAAGCCGGCGGCGGCGCCGGTGGGAACGGTGGACCCAGGCGCGCCTGGTCCAAGACTGCCGCAGCCGGTGCGCTGGGGTTGGCTGTATTCGACGGCGCTAATTTCCGCGCTGAGCCACCTGCTGCTGGACTGGACGAACAACTATGGTCTGCGGCCGTTTTTCCCCTTCAATCCGCGCTGGTATGCGGGCAGTTTCGTGTTTATCGCCGAGCCGGTGCTGTGGGCGCTGCTGCTGGCGGGGCTTGTGATTCCGGGGCTGCTGGGGCTGGTGGCCGGGGAGATTGGCGCACGGCGCAGAGAGTTTCGCGGGCGGGGGTGGGCGATTTTCGCACTGGCCGGTGTGGTTGTGTTGTGTGGCTGGCGCTGGGCGGAGCATGCGCACGCGCAGGCGCTGGTCGAAAACACGCAGATCACAGCGGTTCCGGTGAAGCGCGTCGCACTGGAGCCCTACCCCATCAATCCATTCCGCTGGCACGCGATTCTGGAGACGGCCGATTTTTATCAGACCGCGGAGATCGACACCCGAAGCGGAGAGATCGACAGCGACCCGCGGCGCGACGTGCTTTTCAAGCCGTCCGCGACCGCTGCCACCGAGGCGGCGAAACGGACCCCGCTGGGGCAGGCGTACCTGGACTGGGGGACGTGGGCTGTGGTGCGGGATGTGGGCCAGGAGCCGGTTGCCGGCATGAATGCACCCGAACTGGCGCCGAACCAGACCTGGACGACTGTCGAGTTCAGCGATCTGCGCTTTGCCTATTCTTATCTCGGCACAGGGAGGGCCACCGGCCGAAGCCCGCTCAGCGGCTGGGTTTATATCGTGGACGGTCACGAGGATGCGGGCGAGGCGATGGGTGGGCGGGAGCAGCGGTAGGCGTTTTGCTCTGGGTGGAAAAATTTGTTCGCCGCGTGAAACGGTTGAGGTTGACCGGCTGGCGTGTGGGCCCCAGAATGAAAGGAGTGTCGCCGTTACCACCCAGCGACAAAGGCCTGTTGCTGGGGGCTCGGGTTTTTTGTCGAATTGCTTTCTCCAACTATGGGAGATGATCCCAGGAATCGAAGAGGTTGAGGTTTTCATGTCCGCTTATCTGCTTTTGCTGGTTGCCGTGTTGAGCCGTTTGCTGCCCCATGCGGGGTGGTGGAACTTTACCGCGGTGGGCGGAGCGCTGCTGTACTTTGGCGCGCGGCGGCCGTGGCGGGAGATGCTGGCTCCGCTGGCGGTGCTGGTGGCCACCGACTACTACCTGACCGTGTATGCCTACCACTACAGCTTCCGCTGGCAGTGGTATGTGACGACATGGGCGTGGTACCTGATGGCGATGGCGCTGGGACAGATTCTGCTGCGGAGCCGGACGACGTTTGTGCGCGTGGCCGCGGGAGCGCTGCTGGGGCCGACCTCGTTCTTCGTGCTTTCGAACTACGCGGTCTGGGTGGGCGGCGGAATGTATCCGCGGACGCTGGGCGGATTGGGCGCGTGCTTTGTGGCGGCGTTGCCTTTTTACCGGAACGACCTGCTCTCGACGGCGCTGGTGGCCGGAGTGGCGTTTGGGGTTCCCGTGCTGGTGCGGCGGATGCAGGCGGCGCAGGCCGCTGAGGCGGTTGCGAAATAGGTTTGGTGGTCTTCCTGTTGCGGCGAAAAGAAGTGGCAGGGATGGACAAACATGGCGTCAAATTCTCGCCAGAGGAGGAGCCTTGGCATCCACAGCGCAAATGACGCACGTGCCTGTTGAGGTCTACCTGAGCAGTTCCTACGAGCCGGACGCGGAATATGTGCACGGCGTGATCGAGGAAAGGCCCATGGGCGAATTCGACCATTCTTCCTGGCAGCATGCGATTGAGCTTTGGTTTGCACAACACGCAAAGGAGTGGGGGATTCGAGTTCGCCCCGAGTTGCGCGTACAGGTGTCTGACGGGAACTTTCGTGTTCCCGATGTTACGGTTCTCGACCGCAACCTTCCCGTAGAGCAGGTGATTACCCATCCGCCCATTGCCGTGTTCGAGATTCTGTCGCCGGAAGATACGGTCTCCCGCATGATGAACAAGCTCGCCGACTATGAACGGATGGGCATTCAGACAATTCTGGTTCTCGACCCCAATGGGACGCATTTCCGTTACAGCGGGGGAGAACTGGGGAAGCTGCCTTCTGCTGCATTCGATCTTCCCGGAAGCGCCTGCCGATTCGATCTGGCGGAGATTGAAAAGTTGCTGGATTGAACTGGATTTGCAGGCTTGCTAGTCTTCGAGCAGCTTGCCGGCGCGTTTTTTTCTGAACCACCACCAGGCAAAACCAACCACAGCCAGGGCGCCGACGATGGCGACCAGGGTGAGGGAGTGGTGTTCGACAACCTGCACCGCGCCGGGCCCCAGTTTGAGGACCAGAAGCGAGAGCGCCAGCCAGCGGACCATGCGACCGCAAAAGACGGCCAGCATGAAGGGCGCAACGCGCATCTCGAAGACGCCGGCGGCAAAGACGAAGGCCTTCCACGGCGTGGGCGGCGGCAGCATGGAAGGAATCATCATGGCCAGGAACTCCTGGCGTTCGAAGCGGGTACGCATCTTCTCGAATCGCTCGCGGTCGATGCGCTTGAGCAGGAAGAGTTCGCCGCCGGCGCGGCCCAGGCCGTAGGGAAGGAGGGCGCCCAGCGCAGAGCCGACGGAGGCCAGCAGGCAATAGAGCCAGAAGTGGTTCTTGTCGGCCCACACATAGCCGGCCAGAAAAAAATCCATGGGAATGGGGATGGTGGAGGAGTCCAGCAGAGCGAGCGCGCCGATGCCCCAGAAGCCGAATTTAGCCGCAAACGGCAGGAGCAGGAGCTTCGACTTGGCCATGATCCGAGCAAAAAACGACTTCAAAAAGGGTCCCCTTCCCGCAGGTAGTCCGTCTTATGGTCAGGTAACATTGTACGGGGCGGGGCTCAAGCGCACGGATTTCCGTGGAATGAGAGAATAGATAGAAAGGACTCGAAAGGGAGCTGGCAGGGTGCGTGTGCGCCCGTGGAGGCTCCTCAGAAACGAATGCCCACCAGCGAAGCGCCAACCAACGTGAACGAACCCAAGGGGCCGGCGGAGACGAGCCAGGAGACCGGCAGCGCAGAGCGGGGCAGTCCGGCTCAGGGCGGGGAGCCGCGCGAGCTTGCGTCTCCGGTGGTTCGGGGTTCGCGCTGGGTGGACTACGACACGCACGAATTGCTGGAGATGATCAGCGAGCTCGAGGACGAGCGGCGCTGGGCACGATTGCGCGAGGGGTTCTGGATTGCGATTCTCTTTCACCTGGCGCTGCTCTCGGCGGTGACATGGATTCCGAAGTATGTCTTCAAGGTGCCGCAGGTCGTCGATCAGAACGCGATCAAGCAGCACAAGGATTTCACCTATCTGGATTCGCCGCCGGAGGCTTTGCTGAAAGTGCCGCCCAAGGCGACCATCAAACCGGTTCCGGAACAGCAGCCCATGATCGACAAGAAGACGCTGGAGGCGTTGAACCGGGCCACGCCGCCACCCGCGCCGGCGCCAGCGCCGCAGCCAGCCACGCCGGCTCCTGCAGAGCCTCCGGCTCCGCAACCAATTCCGGCGAACCAGCAGCCTCAGGTGGAGGCGCCGCGTCCGGCGGCGGTGCCGGCGCGGCCGAACTTTGCCCTGGGTTCGCAAAACCCGGCCGACCAGCTACGGGATGCGATGAAGGGTGCCTCGCGCACTCCTGGCTCGGGCGTCGCGGGCAACCTGGGAGGGGGTGGATTGGCTCGTCATCCTGGGGCCGGCTCGGGCGGCGTCGAAGTTTTGTCGGACACTCAGGGCGTAGATTTTCGGTCCTGGCTGCAACGCTGGCATTGGGAGACGGAGCACACCTGGGACCCGCTGATTCCCGACGAAGTGAATCCGCCAATTCTGAAGTCGGGGATGGTGGCGATTCGGTTCAAGGTGCTGCCCAACGGGCGGCTGATGGATGGGAGCCTGGTGCTGGAGGGCCGCTCCGGCGACACTGCTCTGGATCGGGCAGCGTGGGGCGCACTGACCGGGTCAGACTATCCGCCACTGCCCAGGGATTTTCACGGGCCGTACCTGGAGCTGCGGGCGTTCTTCCTTTACAACATGGAGCCGCGGTAGCGGTATGCCAGCGGAGTTGTCGTTCAGTCGAGCTGGCGAGGCAATGCGACGGCTGCGAGAGAGTGGCTTGTCCTCCTCCGGTGTGGAACTGCGCCACCTCGCACGCAGCCGGCAAGGGCGCGGGAATTGGAGACGTGCTAGTGGGCTGGCTCGACATCCATCACAGGCAGGTAGTCGTTATCGTGCGGGTCAAACGGGCCGCTCCCGTGGGGCAGGTGGATGCCGTCCTGCGCCAGAAGAGCTTCGTAGACCGGGATGCGGCGCCAGTGGCGGGCCAGGGCGAAGGCGCTCATGTTGGCGATCATCAGCGGCAGGACGAGGCCGTAGCCTCCGGTCATTTCGAAGATGATGAGCACGGAGGTCATGGGGGCGCGGACGATGCCCGCAAAGACTGCTCCCATGCCGACGGCGGCGAAGGCGCCGATGGAGTCGGCGGAGTGGTGAAAGATGGTGACGTCGAGGTAGCCGACCGCGCCGCCCAGCATGCCGCCCATGAAGAGCGCCGGGGCAAAGATGCCGCCCGAGCCGCCGCTGGAGTAGGAGCTGACCGTGGCAGCGAGTTTGAGCAGGCAAAAGACGGCCATGGCAGTCACCGTCATCTTGCCGGTGAGAGCCAGGGTGAGGGTCTTGTAGGGATCGCCCGCGATGCCGTTGAGGTGGAAGAGCGCGAGCGCGACCACGGCCATCCCGCCCGTGGCCGCGCCGCCGATGGCCGGCTGGACCCAGCGGGGCACCGCCGAGAGCCTCCGAAACCAGGCGCGCAGGCCGAGCAGCGAATCCGTGAAGGCCACAGACACAATGGCAGCCAGCAGGCCCAGCAGCGCGTACCAGACGAGAGATGATGCCTTGGTGAGCGTGTAGTTGGCCTGCACGTGAAAGACGGGGGTTGAGCCGAGGATGGAGTGCTCGACGACGGCGGCGAGTGCGGCGGCGACAATGACGCCGGAGAGCATGGTCTGGTCGAGGTCGCCGATCAGCTCCTCGAGGGTGAACGTGACGGCGGCAATGGGCGCGTTGAAGGCCGCGGCGATTCCGGCCGCCATGCCCACCGAGGCCATGCGGCGGGAGTTCTTGGGGCTGAGCCGGGCCAGGCGGGCCAGCATGCTGCTGACGCCTGCGCAGACCTGCACGGTGGGTCCCTCAAGGCCCAGCGAGGCGCCGGAGCCGATCTGGATGGCGCACAGGATGAACTTGCCGATCGTCTCTCGAACAGTGATTAGGCCGTAACGCAGGGTGTAGGCCACCTTGACCTGGGGAATTCCGCTACCCGCTGCGGCGGGGGCAAAGTAGGTGAGGCCAACACCCGCAACCAGGCCGCCAATGGCAGGGGAGAGGATGGTCCACCAGATCCAACTGTGGCCGGGGGCGGCGTTGGCGCGGTCGATGAAGAGCGTCTCGAACCACATGATGCTCAGGTGAAAGGCCACAGCGGCCAGGCCGCAGAGCCCGCCGGCCAGGATGGTGACCGCCAGCAGGCGCTGCCGCTCAGTGGGCATGCGGCGCAGCAGCCAGGCGTAAAAACGCGAGTACAGACCCTGGAAACCGGCCCAATAGCTGGGCTGAGGCGGTTCCTCGCTGGTTGAAGGCATCACGACACCAGTATAGAAGCGGAGCGGGCGAGGTCTTGCGGTGCGAAAATGCCGATCGAGAGTGCAGGGACTCCGGCGCGGGGTTCGATTGCAAGGATCCGGGAGAATCCCGGTCGAGCTACGGTTTGGGCTCTGTGGCGCGCAGGAATTCGATCAGGTAGTCCTTCCATACTGCGGCGGCTGTATGGGTTCCATGGCCTCGGGTGGCGTCGGAGATGGGAAGAAGAATGAAACGCGCGTTGGGCATGCGCTTGACTTGTCTTTCGGCAATGCCCAGCTCCGGCGGGTTGATGTAGTCGTCGGCGGAGTTGATCCAAAGCACCGGCACGGTGATCCGGTCCAGGTGCGGGCTGGGGTCGTAGTTGCGGCTGGCGTTGACGTAAAAGATCAGGTCGTTTGCATCGGTGGCAGATACAGTGCGGGCCAGGTATTGGTCCACATACTTTTCCGCCAGCTCGCGCGTTGGCGCCTGCTTCTGCATCTGCAGCGGGCTGGAGCCCATCACCAGGAGCATTTCGTTGGCGTTGCGCAGGCCTTGGACGGGCTCTGTCTTGTACTCGCCTTCCATCCATGCGGGGTCCTGCTTGATGGCCTGGATGGCCATGTAGCGCATCATTCGATTTCGCCCGGCGATCTGGACCGGCAGGCAGGCGAAGGGCGCGAGGGCATCGGCAAAGCCGGGGTAGGTCTCGCCCCAGACAAACGACTCCATGCAGCCCATGGAGGTTCCCAGGATGAGGCGCAGATGGTCGATCTTCATGTCGTCGAGCATCATGCGCTGGCTGCGCACCATATCGTCGTAGTCATAGGCGGGGAAGTGCGCGTGGAGGCCGTCGGAGGGCTTCGAGCTCTCGCCGTGGCCGATGTCGTCGGGCAGGATGAGGAAATACTTCGTGATGTCGAGCGGCTGGCCGGGGCCGAAGAGGACGTTCGAGAACATGGGGTTCAACAGCGAGTGGGCATTGCCGCCGGTGCCATGGAGCAGGAGCACGGCATTATCGACGTGGCCGGCGGCGTTGCGGTGGGGCGTGCCGAGGGTGAGGTAGTGCACCTTGAGCTGCGGCAGCGTCTCGCCGGCGCCGAAGCGGAAGTTGGCGAGGATGGTCACGCCATCGACTGTTGGCCATGCGATGGCAGGCGCTTGCGGTGCGGCGGGGGGATTCACCGGGGGCATGGACATAGTCTGGCTGAAGGAGGCTGTGGCGAAAAGGAACGTGGCCGCGAGCGGAAGACGGGCGATGCGTGGGTGCATTCGGAAGCTCCTGGACCCTGCGATTCGAGGATAGCTTTTTGTTTGCAATTCGGAAAGCGGATGAAAGATTGGGAAATGGTGCGATTTCCGGATTGGAGACGATATGATCGAAACCTAATCTAGAACCACTTATCATGCATTCTTTGCAAAAACTCCGCGGTGATCGGGTAACCAGAAGCAGAACCGATGACGGAATCTACCGGGCATCTCGGACAAAGAGCGGTCTGATCTTCATCGACCCATTCGATGATGTCAGCCGGGGTGAAAACCGCTAAGCAATAAAAGCAACCGCACTGGGAACTGATCTGGAGTTCAGCACGATTGAGCCTGCAATGCTTATGAGCTGCCTCCAGGTAGTCTGCGTCCGGCCAGGGTTCCTTCTTTCCAGGCTTCGTCATGTATTTCACTTTACAGCGTCCCTTTTGATACTCCTGGATGACCGGCAAACCGGAAACTGCGCCATTGCCAAAGATTGTAGCTCAAAAAATGCGGCTTCCATGAATCGCTGCGTCGCGCTAGAATTCTGCTGTGCTCTATGTTTAGCCGTTCCGCAGTCCGAATTTCATCGACGCCGGTGCTGAAGCGGTTTCGCCGTGGCCGGCCCGACCGTGGACGGCGTTCTTCCCTCTGAGTAATCTATCCAGTTGACTCGTTTTTCGATCCGCGCCGGATGCTGCGCACCTGCGCGGCGGAATCTCCGCGAGAGGGAGACTCGGCGCTCGAACTCCCCGACCTCCTAGATCCATCCGCCGCTGCGCGGATAGAAAGGTTTCCGCGATGAACAGCTTCGACAGCCGGGCCACGCTCAACTCCGGCAATCGCTCGTACACGATTTATCAGCTTTCTGCGCTCGACACGCGCGGGTTCGACCTCAGCCGGCTGCCCTTCAGCCTGAAGATTCTGCTTGAAAACCTGTTGCGCCGCGAGGATGGCGTGAACGTGACGGCCGGGGACATCGAGTTTCTGGCCAACTGGGACGCCAAAGCCGAGCCCAGCCGCGAGATCGCCTACATGCCGGCCCGCGTTCTCATGCAGGACTTCACCGGCGTGCCCGCGGTGGTGGATCTTGCCGCGATGCGCGACGCCATCCGGACGCTGGGCGGTGACCCGGAGCGGGTAAACCCGCTGGTGCCGGCCGAACTGGTGATCGACCATTCCGTCCAGGTGGATGAGTTCGGCACCGCCGGGGCTTTTGACGCCAACACGCTGCTGGAGTTCCAGCGCAACCGCGAGCGGTATGCGTTTTTGAAGTGGGGGCAGACGGCGTTCCGCAACTTCAGCGCCGTGCCGCCGGGGATGGGGATTTGTCACCAGGTGAACCTGGAGTACCTGGCCCGCGTGGTGTTTACAACGGAAATTGACGGAGAGCTGGTTGCTTATCCCGACACGCTGGTGGGCACCGACTCGCACACCACCATGATCAATGGGCTGGGCGTGCTGGGCTGGGGCGTGGGCGGCATCGAGGCCGAGGCGGCGATGCTGGGGCAGGCTGTTTCCATGCTGGTTCCGCAGGTGGTGGGCTACAGGCTGACGGGCAAGCTGCGCGAGGGCGCGACGGCGACCGATCTGGTGCTGACCGTGACCCAGGCGCTGCGCAAGCTGGGGGTGGTGGGCAAATTTGTGGAGTTCTACGGGCCGGGCATTGCCGAGCTTCCACTCGCCGACAGGGCGACGATCAGCAATATGGCTCCGGAATACGGGGCCACGTGCGGCATTTTCCCTGTGGACGCCGAGACGCTGCGTTACTTGCGGCTCACGGGGCGCAGCGAGGAGCAGATTGCGCTGGTGGAGGCCTACTACAAGGAGCAGGGTCTGTTCCACACGGCCAGTTCGCCGGAGGCCGAGTACACGCAGACGCTGGCGCTGGATTTGGCCACCGTGGAACCGAGCGTGGCCGGACCCAGGCGTCCGCAGGACCGCGTGCTGCTGAAGGACGCGGCGGCCAGTTTTCAGCTTCAACTGCCCAGCCTGCTGGCGCCGACGGCCAAGCCGCTGGGGTCGCGCACGGCGGTTGCTTGGCAGCGTGGAGCGGTGACCGATACGGGCGTTGCGGAGAAGGTTCCGGTTCATTTGACGACCACCGTCAAGGAGCGTTTCGGCGTCGATCCGGACACGTATCTCGATCACGGCTCGGTGGTGATTGCAGCCATTACCAGCTGCACCAACACTTCCAATCCTTCCGTCATGGTGGCGGCAGGAATTCTGGCCAAGAAGGCAGTCGAAAAGGGGTTGACCGTGCCGCCGTGGGTAAAGACGTCGCTGGCGCCCGGTTCGCGCGTGGTGACCGACTACTACGCCAAGGCTGGTTTGCTGCCTTACCTTGAAAAGCTGCGCTTCAACGTGGTGGGCTACGGGTGTACCACCTGCATCGGCAACTCAGGGCCGCTGCCCGCCGATGTTTCAAAAAGCATCGACGAACACGGGCTGGTGGCGGTGAGCGTGCTGAGCGGCAACCGCAACTTCGAGGGCCGCGTGAACGTGGACGTGCGTGCCAACTACCTGATGAGCCCGCCGCTGGTGGTGGCGTATGCGCTGGCCGGGAAGATCGGCCATAACTTCGAGACCGATCCGCTGGGCGTGGACGGGGCTGGCCAACCCGTTTATCTCAAGGACATTTGGCCGACGCAAGCAGAGGTGGCCGAGGCTATTGATAAAGGACTGTCCAGCGAGAGCTTCCGCCGGGAGTACGCGAAGGTGAGCCTGGGCGACAGCAACTGGCAGGGGCTGAGCTTCCCAACGGGAGATGTTTACCAATGGGAGCCGGACTCGACCTACATCCGCAAGGCTCCGTACTTCGACGGGATTACCAGGACGCCCGCGCCGGTGAAGGAAATCTCAAGGGCGCGGGTGCTGGCGGTGCTGGGCGACTCGGTGACCACCGACCACATCTCCCCGGCAGGCAACATCAAAGCGAACGGGCCGGCGGGAATATATCTGGTAGAGCACGGGGTGAAGCCGGCGGACTTCAACTCGTACGGATCGCGGCGCGGCAACCACGAAGTGATGGTGCGCGGCACCTTTGCCAACGTGCGGCTGAGGAACAGGCTGGCGCCGGGCACCGAGGGCGGCGTCACGCGCCTGCTGCCCGAGGGCGAGGGAATGTCCATCTTCGACGCCAGCGTGAAGTATGCCGAGCGGGGCGTGCCTTTGATTATTTTGGCAGGAAAAGAGTACGGCTCAGGGTCGTCGCGCGACTGGGCGGCCAAGGGGCCGAAGCTGCTCGGGGTGAGAGCGGTGATCGCGGAAAGCTTCGAGCGCATTCACCGGTCGAACCTGGTGGGGATGGGGATTCTGCCGCTGCAGTTTGAGGCGGGCAAGAATGCGGAGTCGCTCGGGCTTACCGGCGAAGAGACCTATGACATTTTCGGGTTTCGTGAGCGGCTGGACTCGAAGTTCGAGATCGGGCGCACGGTCGCGGTGGTTGCCACATCGGCGGACGGCAGGAAGACGACCTTCGAAGCCAGGATCCGCATCGATACGCCGCAGGAGATCCTCTACTTCGAGCACGGCGGCATTTTGCAGTATGTGCTGCGCCAGTTGGCGGCGAAGTAATTCCAATCGAATCATTAACTGGGTGCCCCACCCTCACCGCGCACTTGTTTTTGCGGCTAGGGTGGGAGCGGCTGCAACCTTGGGAAGTCGAATCATTCTCTCTGAATGAGACGGCTGATTTCGTTCTATACTCGTTCCATGCGCAACGAATTCACAGCGGTCATTGAGCGCGACGGCGACTGGTTTGTGGCTTGGTCTCCTGAGATTCCCGGCGCCAACGGGCAGGGGCGCAGCGTGGAAGAGTGCCGTGAGAGCTTAGGGGCAGCCATCCAACTGATTCTGGAAGACCGCCGCGAGGATGGACTTCGCGGGGCCCCGGCAGACGCTCTTCGCGAGACGGTCACCATCCAGCGAAGCGCGAATCGCTGCTGCGCCACTTGCGCTTGCACGGATGCTATCTGAAGCGCGAAGCCGGTTCCCACTCCTTGTGGTGCAATCCGGCGACGGGACAGACGGAAGCAGTTCCTCGTCACACCGAGGTTGCCGATTTGCTCGCGCGGAAGATTTGCCGGGGATTGTCGGTACCGGAGATTGGGCGGTAGAAGCTCAGGGGAATGGGCTCATTCAAACAAAAACGCCACTCCCGGCTGGGAGTGGCGTTTTTTTTGAAGCGATGAGGCTGGCTATTTGCGTTTCGCGGGGGCCTTGGCGGGCCTGGGAGCGGGGCGCCTGGGTTTGGTGGGGAGGGCCTCGGGGGGAGGAGCCGGAAGTGTCTCCTCCTCGCGGGGGGCAAAGAAGCGCACTCCCTCCTGGTGCTCGCCCATCACATGGAGGCGCAGGAAGTTGGTGGACCCGGACTTGGTGCGGGTGCCGGCCACGATGGCGATCACTTCGCGGGGCCGGACGAAGCCGCCCTTCTCGAGAAGGTTCTCGGCACAATCGACCAGGGCCTCGGTGGAGTTGACTTTAGGGCAGCGGATGGGAGTGGTGCCCCAGAGCAGGTTGATGCGGTTGATGGTGACCTCGACCGGGCTGAGCGCGAAGATGGGCGCCGAGGGATGGTACTTGGAGAGCTGGCGGGCGGTCGATCCCGACTCAGTGAACAGCGCGATGCCGCGCAGGTCCAGATCGTCGGCGGCATGGGCCGTGGCTTCGCAGATGGTTTCAGCGATGGAGAGGTGGGTTCTGCGTTCCCGCGACTGGGAGCTGCTCTCTTCCTTGATGTGGCGCTCGGCATCGATTACGATGCGCGCCATCATGGCGACGGCCTCGACCGGGTACTTGCCCACGGCCGACTCGCCGGAGAGCATCACGGCGTCTGTGCCGTCGTAGACGGCATTGGCCACGTCGGAGACCTCGGCGCGGGTGGGACGGGGGTTCTCGATCATCGACTCCAGCATTTGCGTGGCGGTGATGACCGGCTTGCGGTACTCGGCGGCGCGGCGGATGATGTGCTTCTGAATGGCGGGCACCTTCTCCGGCGGCACCTCGACGCCCAGATCGCCGCGGGCCACCATGATGCCGTCGGCGGCCGTGAGGATGGCGTCCAGGTGCTCGATGGCCTGGGGCTTTTCGAGCTTGGCGATGATCCAGGTTTCGCCGCCGTAGGCAGAGACGCGGTTGCGGACCAGGCTGACGTCTTCCCCGGTGCGGACGAAGGAGACGGCGATGGCGTCCACGCCGTTCTTGAGCGCGAATTCAAGGTCCTCGGTGTCCTTTTCGGTCAGCGAGGGGACGCGCACGGGAATGCCGGGGAGATTGATGCCCTTGTGTTCTCCGAGCATGCCGCCGTTGATGATCTCGCAGACGACGTCGCCCCTTTCCACCTCGTGGACGCGCAGCTCGATGAGGCCGTCGGAGAGCAGGATGCGCGAGCCCTGCTCGACATTTTCCGCCAGGGTTTTGAAGGTGGTGCCAACCAGGGATGCCGTCCCAGGGACCTCGCGCGGCGTAATGGTGATCCGCTGGCCCGCTTTGAGCAGCACGGACTGGTGATCTTTCAGCTTCGAGGTGCGGATCTTGGGTCCCTGCAGATCGCCCAGGATACACAGCGGCTTATGCTCCTCGTGGCTCACCTTGCGGATCATCTGGATCAGCGCCAGCTTCTCCTCGTGGGAGCCGTGGGAAAAGTTCAGGCGAACCACATCGACGCCGGCGCGGATCAGATTGCGAAAAACTGGTTCGGTGTTGGAGGCCGGTCCGAGGGTGGCGACGATCTTTGCGCGGCGTTGGGATGGGGATTCGGTCAGACTCAGTTCGAATGCCATTGGGAAACTCCAAAAGAGGGCTTAGTTGGGTAAAAGAACCCGTGAATGTTGGCCCGCTCCATTGTACACGGGATGTTGGACCGGGCCCTGACTTTATCCATCATGCAATGGGGCAGTGCAAGTGTCGGTGAGACTTGTCACTGACTGGCAGAAAGCGAATCGGGTTCGCCGAAAGCGGGAACGTTCGCCTGGCGTTCCCGAAAAAGGGCGCCGTTCAGTTCCGCGCCCATCAGGACGCTGAAGGCGGTGATGTAGAGCCAGATCAGGGTGGCGATGCCGGCGCCAAAGGAGCCGTAGAACATGGAATAGTCGGCAATGCGGGTGACATACCAGCCGAAGGCCAGGGTGGCCGGGAACCAGAGGAGTGTGCTGATGATGGCGCCGGGGGCAACCCACAACCAATGCTCCTTGCGCCTGGTGCCGAAATGGTAAAGGGCGGCAAGGACGGTGACGCTGGTGAGCAGTGCGACCGACCAGCGCACGATGCGCCACAAGACGAGCACGATGTGGCGCAGTTCGTGGCCGGCGTTATCAATCATCCAGGCCTCGATCTGGTGGCCGAATACGACCACCAGGGTGGCCAGGGAGAGGGGCACCAGCGCAATGGGCACCAGCAGCAGGGCGCGAAGGCGGCGGCCCCAAAAGCTCCAATCCTCCAGCGGGAGGCGGTAGGCGCGGCGAAAGCCCTCCATCAGCGACAGCATCATGCCCAGGCCGGCAAAGACGGTAAGGGCGGCTGCGGACAGGATCAGCTGGTTGGAGTGGAAGCGCCGGCTGAGGACGTAGGACTGCAGCAGGTCCATGGAGTCCTCGGGCAGTATCTGCTCGAAGGCGCCGCGGATTTCGCCCACCAGCGTGGTTCCCTCCGGCACCTGGGCCAGCAGCGTGGTGATGACCAGAAGGGCGGGAAACAGCATGAGCATGCCGGAGTAGGCCGCGGCCTTGGCCGTGTTGATCACGTCGTTGGCAAGGGCCTGAGCCGCAGCAGTCCGGAGCTTGGCAAGAAACGTGATCATCGGAGTCACTGGCAAGAGTAGAGCATTTGCGGGATTCCGGCTACAGATTTTTGTCGCGGGGTGCACCGGGCAAGCTGCCGGATGGGCCGGCAGGAGTGGATGGCGTGGCGCAAGCGCCTGACGACCCGGAATGAAACCGTTTATCATGACCGAGCGATGAAAACCTCTTCCAATCAACCTCTCCGGACGTTGCTGTCGCTCCTGATGCTGGCTGGCCTTGGCTGGCTCTCTACCGCGGCCCAGACCAGGCCCGTTCCCAACCCGCAATTGGCGTCGAAGGAACTGAATGCGCGCGTTGAGGCGCTGCTGAAGAAGATGACGCTGGAGGAGAAGATCGGTCAGTTGGCGCAATACTCCGCGGGGTATGCCACCGGTCCCAACGCCTCCAACCTCAAGTATGACGAGCTGGTGGCCAAGGGACTAGTGGGGTCGATGCTGAACGTGGTGGACGCGGAGGCGACGAACCACTACCAACACATCGCCATGGAGAAGTCGCGGCTGCACATTCCCATCCTCTTCGGGCAGGACGTGATCCACGGTCACCGGACGATCTTCCCGGTGCCGCTGGCGCTGGCGGCAAGCTGGGACCCGGCGGCGGCCGAGTTGGTGGCGCGTTATGGGGCGGAGGAAGCCCGCGCCGACGGGATCGCCTGGGTTTTTTCGCCGATGGTGGACATTGCGCGCGATCCCCGTTGGGGGCGCATCATCGAGTCCAGCGGCGAGGACCCTTACCTGGGTTCGGCGATGGCGCGCGCCTGGGTGAAGGGTTACCAGCAGGACGATCTTTCCAAGCCCGACTCCGTAGCGGTGAGCGTAAAGCACTTTGCCGCCTACGGCGCGGCCATTGCGGGGCGCGACTACAACGCGGCGGACATGAGCGAGATCACCTTGCGGCAGGTGTACCTGGAGCCTTACCACGCCGCGGTCGAGGCCGGAGCGGCCACGATGATGAGCTCCTTCAACTCGATCAACGGCATTCCCGCCACTGCCGATCCTTTTACATTGACGCAGATTCTGCGCAAGGAGTGGGGATTCGACGGATTCGTGGTCTCCGACTGGGGGGCGGTGGCGGAGCTGATCAACCACTCCATCGGCGATGGCCCCACCGTGGCGAGAAAGGCACTGGAAGCGGGCGTGGATATGGATATGGAGGGCAACCTTTACGGGACGGTGATTGCGGCGCAGGTGCGCGCGGGCAAGATTCCCGAGAGCGTGGTGGACGAGGCGGCGCGGCGCGTTCTGCGGGTCAAGTTTGCGCTCGGTCTGTTCGATCACCCCTACACCCCCCAGGGGCCGGCCTACGACGCCACGCCGGAACGCCGCGCGGCGGCTCGCAAGGTGGCCGATGAGACCTTTGTGCTGCTCAAGAACGACCCCGTCGAGGGCGTTGGAACCTTGTTGCCATTGACCGCGAAGGCCAAAAAAGTGGCGCTGATCGGCCCGCTGGCGGACAACCAAGGGGAGATGCTTGGGGCATGGGCGGTGACGGGCGACCCGAAGTATGCGGTTACGCTGAGGACGGCGCTCGAGGAGCGGCTGGGCGACCGGCTGCTTTACGCGCAGGGGTGCGACCTGCTGAGCGGCGAGGACGCGAACATGCTGAAGCGGGTGAACTTCAACGGTCCGATTGCCGCCGATGAGCACCTGCCGGTACCGGATGACGCCAGGACCATCGCCGCGGCGGTGGAGACGGCCAGGAAGGCCGATGTGGCGATTCTGGCGCTGGGCGAGCCTGCCAACTGGATGGAGGGCGAGGCCTCGAGCCGCACGACACTGGGCTTTACCGGGGCGCAGGAGCAGTTGCTGGAGGCAGTGGCGGCCACCGGCAAGCCGGTGATTCTGGTGGTTTTGGCAGGACGGCCGCTGGAGTTGAAGTGGGCGGCCGGGCATGTGCCCGCGATTCTCGATGCCTGGAGTCCCGGCGTCGAGGCCGGACACGCTTTGGCCGATGTGCTGTTTGGCGACGTGAACCCTTCGGGCAAGCTGCCGGCCAGCCTGCCACGGGCCGTGGGGCAGGAGCCGCTCTACTATGCGCAACTGCCAACCGGGCGGCCGGCGCATGGGGATTTGAGTCATATGCCGCTGAATCCGGAAGAGAAATTCATGTCGCGGTACATGGATGAAGAGAACTCGGCGCTGTTTCCGTTTGGGTGGGGACTGAGCTACACGCGGTTCAACTACGCGCAGCCGACGATCAGCCGCGCGGAGATTCCGGTGCGGGAGGTGCTCGCATCTCAAGACAAGCCGGTGGCTACGGTGGGGGTGGACGTGAAAAACACCGGGAGCGTGGCGGGGACGGAGGTGGTTCAGCTCTATATCCGGAACACGGCGGCGAGCGTGGAGCAGCCGGTGCGGGAGCTGAAAGGCTTTGCGCGCGTACAACTTGCGCCGGGCGAGCAGAAGCACGTAGAGTTTCCGCTGGGGTTCGATGAGCTGAGTTTCTATAACGTGGAGATGCAGCGGACGGTGGAGCCGGCGACCTACACGATCTGGGTCGGGGGGAGCTCGCTGGCGACGGCGGAGACGACTTTGAAGGTGGAGTAGAGGCAGGGGACAGGGAACAGCTGGCTGCCAGTTGGAGGGGATTACTGATTGGTAGATTTTGGCTAGGAGCACGGCTTCAGGATGGTGGACTAAAGTTCGCGGTTTGCATCGGAGTAAAGACTGGGGTTTTGTTGCTGGCTGACGGTTGGATTGCACGCTTTCTGGCGGCTGGCGGGCACTATTTCATGGTTAAGGAGGAGACGATGCTAGGGGAGAAGATGAGCAGCGAGGAGAACGGGGCCGACCGCGGTACCTGGGCGCCGAACCGCCGGCATTTTCTGGCAGGATTGGCGGCCCTGGGGCTGGCCGGGTGGGCAGAGCAGGCGGCCGGAGCGGCAGCAGGGGCGTCTGGCTGGAGCGGACTGCCGGACCGGCCGGTGGAGCAGCCTCTGGATTTTCATGCGCTGGCCAGTGCGTTTGACGCCTATGTCATGGACCCCGCGCACGGGGTGAATCTGCGCGCGAAGGATGGCCGGCAGGTGTTTCCTTCGGCGCTGGAGGGCGTGGAGGACGGGGGACTGACGACTTACGGGCCGATGGCGCTTGGCAAGGAACTGCGCGGAGAGGGATTGGACGGCCTGGCGGCATCGCTGAAGGCTTACTTCAGCGAACCGTATGGACTGTTTCTGGACGGCGCCGGCGCCACGCTATGCGAGTACTGGTACCTGATGAACGTGACCGCGCTGGCCTATGGGCTGATCCGGCTGCGCTTCGGTCAGGATGCGGAGTGGTTGGCGCGGGTGGAGAGGAGCGCGACGCGGCTGAAGGAGATGGCGCGGCAGATTCGCTACGACTTCAACAGCCAGGGCTACGACTTTGCCAAGGGTGCGGCTTTTACCAACCATGATATCTACCGGCAGCCCGATGCGGTGGGCGGATATAGCTACGTGATGCTGCTGGCGTGGAAGTTGACCGGAAAGGAGTTCTGCCTGGCAGAAGCCAAGGTGGGGATAGACCGCTACCTGGACTTCGCCGCGAACCCGTGGTACGAGATTCCAAGCGGCGCCATGGCGGTGATGACGGCTGCACGGCTGGAGGCGATGGGGTATCCAACCAACGCGAGGAAGGCGCTGGGGTTTGTGTTGGACGCCAAGGCCGGGCTCATGGCGACGGGGCTATGGGGCGGACGCGAAGTGAACGGACTGCTGGCGGGATTCCGCACCGAGCCCCCCGAACAGGTTTACAGCATGGAGTCGATGGTGGCGCTACCCTACCTGTTGCCGGCGGTGCGATTCCGTCCGGAACTGGCGGAGGAGGTGGCGCGGTATGCGCTGAACGCGGCGGCGAACCTGCGCTGGTTCTATCCGCAGTATCTGCCGCGCGAGGACCAGAGCCGTCCGGAATTGCCGCCGATGATTCCCTACGAGCGGTTGAGCCGGGAAGAAAAGGGCCACAGTCCCTACGCGACGGGCGATTTCGCGGGGCACCGCTCCATCTATGGCGGCGCCTATGTGCTGTGGCTGGACAAGATGGTTCAGCCGCAGGACGATCCGTGGCTGCTCCGCTGGGATTTGGCCAGGACAAACTTTCTGGATCGCGACCTGCCTCCGGCATTTCTCTATTACAATCCATGGCCGGAAGAAAAGCGCGTTACGGTTGAGACAGCGAAGGAGCAACGCCAGATTCAGGATCTGACGCGCAACCTGCCGCTTGTGCCGCACGCAGGCAGGGTGGAGCTGACCCTGGGTCCGCACCAAGCGCGCGTGATCGAGTTTCGAGCGTAAAGTGGCCCTGGAACTGTATAACGCTCATCCGCTGGAAACAGCTGCGGCTCAGGGATGAAGCACGCGCGTAGCGGCTCAGGGATGAAGCACGCGCGTAGCGACGATGGAAGTGGCATTGGGAGCGCCAGCGACGGCGGTGGTTCGGATAAGAGCTTCAAAGTATACTGGCTGACCGGGTGCGCCGGAGATGCCGAGGGCCTGTTGAAGCCTTTGCCGGTTCCCTGCATCCGCGAGGAAAAGACCGGCAGCTTCGGTGCCCTCCTGTTGCAGTCCCTGCAGGATGAGAACGCTGCCGTGACCGTTGACCATCGGCAAAAGCGAGATGGTCGCGTAGTCCTCGCCCGAGCTGCCGGTGAAGGTCAGCCCGTGATAGGTTTCCTGCTCGCCGGCCTTGGGACGGAGATTCTGGAAGAACTTGAGGCTTTCGCCGACCACGCCCTCGCGTTCCTGAAAGTTGAGCTTGTCCTGGAAATAGGAGACCCAAGGGTTGGAGCTGGGGCTGCCGACGAAGACAAAGTTGCCCGTTTCAAGATCACGTGGGCGCAACTCCCGGGCCGAACGAATGACGAGCCAGTCGCGCGAGTTCCCGCTCAACCGCATAAGTGTGTTCACCACCACGACATCAGCATATGAGGTAAGCAGCGAACCGGACAAATACTTCATCATTCTCGCCTCGCGGCCGGTGGGGTGAGCGTTGGAGAACGCACCGCCGCTCCGGTAGGCAGGGCTTAGATACTGCTCCAGGGTCACCGTCTGCTCGTCGACCAGCCTCAGCATGCCATAGTTGATGTCGGCTACCACCACCTGAACAGTCTGGTTGGCCGGATTGAAAAGCGCAGTCAGAGGCCAGGGTGGCGGGGGCGGCATTGCAACCGCGGGACGGCGAAACCAGGCCGCAATGGTGGTGATCAGAAAGAGTGTGGCCAGCGCCCAGGGCAGCAACCGAAACCAGAACTTGAGTCCGTGGACCGCGACCGCCGGAAAGGGCTCTGCCGCGGCCCTTTGCTCAACGCTGTGAAAGACCGTGGTGTAGGCCCCTTTCGGTATCTCGATGATGACCGTTTCGCCGCGGCCTTCCCCGTCGAAGTACTCATGCAGCTTGAGGCGCAACTGGCGGACATGTACGCGGACCGAACTGTCCTCTACGACACTGTAGTCCTGGGCCTTGCCGAAAACGGCGCTTCCAATGCGATGCTCGCTCAAATCCTGAGTCTGTCCATGGAGAGTTCTCTCCGCCAGGAAGCACAGCAGATCTCTTAGCCGCACCGACTTCTGAAAGGGCGGGCTGGCGGTGATCCTTTCAATCAATTGCCAACGGGCGTCTGCCCGAAGTGCCGGGTCCAATTCCGTCATCCGCGTTCAATCCCATCTCCGTTCGACTTACTCCAATTGTGAGCAATTTTATACACAATCCGAGAGCATCATTTTTGTTCGATGCATCGTAGCACATCTTATGCAAAAGGGAAACCCCATTTGCGACCGCAAACTCAATCGCTAATTACTTAGAATTCACAAGAATGTCTGTGCGGGCTGCCTGAATGAAATCCCGTCAAGATGTTTACTGAGCAGAATCCCGGCTCCGGCTGTCTGTCCTCTCCATTTCTTGCAGCTTTCTATGTGCTTTCGTGCGAATTACATGTAATTCGCATTGATTCTCAATGATTTCTGCAGTGAGTTCCTTTTCAGTCGTGGGGGGATTCCCTCAGGTTTACTGGTAGCTTCAAAAGCCCGGTCTGCCTCGTCGCGAAACGCCGTCGCGAAGGCCCGATCCAGCAGAACGCAAGGGGGCTCATGATGAACGATCTGGCACAACGCTTCCGAGAGAACCCCATCCTCGGGCCGCGGGACCTTCGTCCGAGCGTGGAAGGCATGGAAGTGACATGCCTGCTCAATCCGGGAGTCTTCCGATACCAGGACAAGACCTGGTTGCTGGTGCGGGTGGCGGAGCGCCCGGCACAGGTCCCAGGCAAGACCTCCTTTCCCATCCTGAGCCCGGAGGGCCGGCTTGAGGTGCTTGAATTCGACTCGAGTGATCCAAGACTCGACCTGAGCGATCCACGCGTCATCAGCTTTGACGGGCGGGACTATCTCACCACCCTCTCTCACCTTCGTCTGCTGGCGAGCGACGACGGCGTTAACTTCACCGAGCCGGAGCAGAGCAAGCCTCTGATGGGGACGGGGGAGCTGGAAACCTACGGCATCGAGGACTGCCGTGTGGCGAAGATCGATGAAGCCTATTACCTGACTTATACGCAGGTCTCCAACCATGGCGTGGGCGTGGGACTCAGGAGCACGCGCGACTGGAAGGACTTTGTGCACGAGGGCATGATCTTTCCTCCGCATAACAAGGATTGCGCGCTCTTCGAGGAACGGATCGGCGGCAAGTACTATGCGCTGCACCGGCCCAGCAGCCCGGAACTGGGCGGCAACTACATCTGGCTGGCCGAGTCGCCCGACCTCGTTCACTGGGGCCGGCATCGTTGCCTGGCCCATAGCCGCGAGGGGTACTGGGACAGCGCCCGCGTTGGCGCCGGCGCGGCGCCGATCCGGACCGCCGACGGTTGGCTGGAGATTTATCACGGCGCGACGAAGGAAAACCGTTACTGCCTGGGCGCGTTGCTGCTCGACCTGAACGAACCCTGGCGGGTGCTGGCACGCTCCGAGACGCCCGTCATGGAACCGCTGGCTTCCTACGAGCAGGAGGGCTTCTTCGGCCAGGTCATCTTCACCAATGGGCACCTGGTAGATGGAGACCGCATCACGCTGTACTACGGCGCGGCCGACAGCGTGATCTGCGCCGCGCGTCTGTCTGTTTCGAGCATCCTGGCCAGCCTTGTCCCGACAGAAGGAGCGAAGGCATGAACCGCTTGCGCAAGGAGTTTGAAGTCTTTTTTTCCTGCTCTCACTCCATGCAGGTGTTGATCGTGTCCAACATGATCTACGGCCTTGTCCTTCCGGTGATCGAGATCTTCGTGGCTGCCTATGTCATGCGGAACTCGCACGCCGTCGCCAAGGTGGTTACCTATCAACTGTCGATTTACACGGCCACGCCGCTGGCCTTCTACCTGAACGGCAAGCTGCTGGGCCGCGTTGGCGCCAAGCATCTGTACGCGGCCGGGATGTTGCTGTCGGGACTGGCGATGATGCTAATGATGCAGTTGAGCATCCTCACTCCCATCGGCGTTGCGACCTCGGGCTTCACCATGGGGCTGGCCACCGGTATCTTCTGGGCCAACCGCGGATTCCTGGCGCTGACCGCCACCAACGACAGCAACCGAAACTACTACTACGGCCTGGAAAACTTCGTCGCTGTTTTGGCCGCCGTCGTGGTTCCGGCGCTGATCGGCTGGTTTATCAGCGGCACCACGCTGTACGGCTGGCTGGGCGGGATCCCCAACCGCGCCTACCACATCGTCGCGATGGTGGTTTTTGGCCTGACAATTCTGGCCGCCGGCATCCTCGAGCGGGGCACCTTCCGCAATCCGGAGCATACGCGCTTCGTCTACTTCCGGTTTCATCCGCTGTGGTGGCGGATGCTCGAGCTGGCTCTGCTCAAGGGCTTGGCCCAGGGATACATCGTCACGGCGCCGGCCATGCTCATCATGTTGCTGGTCGGGCAGGAGGGAACCCTGGGCGCCACGCAGGCCATCGGCGGCGTTTTCTCCGCTTGCATCATGTATACGGTCGGCCGCATGACAGCGCCCCGGCATCGCATCATGGTCTTTTCCACCGGTCTGGTGCTGTTCTTCCTCGGCGCGCTCACCAATGCATTGCTCTTCAACGCCGTGGGCGTGCTCATCTTCATCGCCTGCCTTCTGCTGGCCAAGCCGCTGCTGGATCTTGCCTATTACCCGATCCAGTTGCAGGTCATCGATGCGGTCACCCGGCTCGAGGGACGCAACGAATACGCCTATATCTTCAACCACGAATTCGGACTGTTTACGGGGCGCTGCCTGGGTTGCGGGTTATTCCTGGGCATCGCTTACGGATGGTCTGGAAATGCAGCGCTCAAATACGCCTTGCCGGTGATTGCGCTGTTGCAGTTGTTATCCATCCGGGTAGCTGGCCAAATCTCTCGAGGTTTGGACGCGGCGAGCAGCACCTCCCCCGCCGCAAGCTTCACCGGACACGCCATGGAGGCCTGAGACCAATGTTCGAGAGGAGACACACAATGATGCAAAAGAATCTAACGGCACAAAGACCGTGGCGTCTGGCGGTCTGGCTGTTGGCGGTGTTCGGCCTGGCAGCCGGCATCCCCGGCCTGGCTCAGGCGGGCAGAGGCACTTTAACCGGCACCGTCATGGATGCAAACGGAGCACTCATTCCAGGGGCCTCACTGAATCTGACGGAGACAAACACAGGCAGCGGTTATGCGACAAAAGCGACCGCAACGGGCCTGTATACCTTCGCCGAGCTTCCCCCTGGGTCGTACACGCTTACTGTCACCTCGCCGGGGTTCGAATCTTATACCCAGAGCGGCATCGTCGTAGAGGTAGGCAGCACGGCCACTGTCAGTGCCGTAATGAAGGTAGGTTCGGAAACGGCGACCGTCAACGTAATTAGCGATGCTTCGCATCTGGAGTCCGAATCCTCCGATGTCGGCTTCTCGATGTCGCCCCTGGTACTGGAATCGCTTCCGCTGCCCTTCGGCGGTGAGATCCGCAACCCGCTCGATTTTGCGGCGCTCTCGCCCGGATACGCCGGAACCATGAGCAACAATCCCTCCTCGCCACCCGCCGGAGCCTTCAAGCTCAGCGGTGGACAACAGGGAGGCGCCGACATCCTGCTCGACGGCGCCACCACCGAGCTCGCCTCGGCCAACATGCAGGTCACCTATAACTTCAGCGTCGAGGCCGTCTCAGAGTTCAAGGTCATGACCAACACCTTCGACGCCCAGTTTGGAAGCGCCAGCGGCGGCGTGGTCAATCTCGTCTCCAAGCAGGGAACGAACACCCTTCACGGCTCCGCTTACGACCTGCTCAAGAACCGCGTCCTGGATGCCAACGGCTGGACCAATGACTACGCTAACGGAAAAGCCGGCAAGATCGTGGACACGAAGCCCATCGACACCCAGAACGACTTCGGCGCAAGCATCGGCGGGCCGGTGCGCGTTCCGTGGCTTTACAACGGTAAAGACAAGACCTTCTTCTTCTTCAATTACGAGGGCTTTCGCCAACAGAACGGAGGCACCTCGCAGCTATCGGCCCCCACCCAGGCCATGCTCGGCGGCGATTTCTCGGCCCTTCTAACCCCTTTGGTCGTCAACGGCCAGACCTTCCCGGCCCACATCCTTTACGATTACTCGACCTGCACAGGCGCCAACCAGGGACAGCCCTGCCAGGCTTATCCGAACAACAAAATCACCGAGGCCGCGGATCCGGTGTTTGCCGCCGCTTCCAAGGTCATGCCCTCCGCCCCCTCCAGCGCCACCAGCCCTTACTTCAACATCGAAGACTCCAGTTCCAACCACGAGCAGGCCGACGAGTGGTCCATACGCATCGACGAGAACATCAACCCGCGCAACAAGATCACGGGCAGTTACTTCACCGGCAACATGCCTTACGTCAGCACCCAAAGCCTCGGGCCGCTTTACACCGGCGGCAACATCCAGGGCAACAAATACGTGCGTCTGGGCTATGACTTCATCATCACGCCCACCATGCTCAACCACTTCAACGCCGGCTTCACTCGGCGGCATCGCCTTGAAACCTCGGGAGAGGGCGGATTTGGCGGTAGCTGGGCGAGTAAATTTGGCCTCAAGGGCGTAGGTGAATCGGTCTTCCCTCGCTTCGACATCAACTATCCGGGCAGTGGCATCAGCGAGCCCAGCGATGGCCAAAGCATCTTCGACGACAACGTCTTTCAATATGACGACGCGGTCTCGTGGCAGAAGGGCCGTCACAACTTCCGGTTCGGTGGCGAATTTCGCGCGGCGCAATTCAACCTCGGCATCCTGACCGGCAGCGCCGGCCATTTCAACTTCACCCAAGGCCCCACCAGCACTCCGTCTGACGGCAACTCCGGCTTCGGCTTCGCCAGCTTCTATCGGGGAGCATTCACAAGCGTAAACGGCGATCAGTCTGATATTGTCATTCCCCAGGTCGACGGATTCCGCGCAAAGTATCTTGCTTTCTTTGCCGCCGACGACTGGAAGGTCAACAGCAAGCTTACCCTCAACCTGGGCCTGCGCTACGACATGCCAATCCCGGTGACCGAGCAGGCAAACCGCATGTCCTATGTAGACCCAACCTTGGCGAACCCAGGCGCGGGCGGCCTTCCCGGCGCTTACGTTTTCGAAGGCACCGGCACGGGACGCCTTGGAGGCACCTCCCCGCAGTCGATCTTCAAAAAGGCCTTCGGTCCTCGTGTCGGCGCCGCTTATTCGGTCGATCCCAACACCATCATCCGCGCCGGCTACGGCATTTACTTCTCAACCCAGCGCGTCGGAGGCTTCGCCGAGGATGACAGCCAGGGCTTTTCCTCCAGCTACACCTACTCTATCCCGAGCACTCCTCAGACACCGGTTGGTGTGCTCTCACAGATAAGCGCCTATCCCGGCAAAATGCCTCCCTTCATCGACCCCACAGTCATGAACAACCAGGGCAACGCGCTCTTCCTCGAGTCGAAGGTCGACCGGCCCGGCACCATCCAAAACTGGACCGTCGATGTGCAGCGCCAACTGCCCTTCAATACCATTGCGGACGTAGCGTACGTCGGCGGTCATGGCGACCACCTGCAGGCGTTTCTGCATGACCCCAATCAGGGAAACCCTGCTAACCTGTCGTACGGCGCCTGTTTGCAAGTCAACATCGCCGACCAGGAGACAAGCCCGGCTTGCGCGGGCCAGCCCTTGGTCGCTGCGCCCTATCCTGGGTTCAGCGGCTCCGTCTCCCAGGCCCTCCGTCCCTACCCGCAGTATGGAACTGTCACGGTGGATTCAGCCACCATGGACGATCCCTTCGGCGATTACACTTACGACGCCATGCAGATTCAGGTAACCAAGCGGACCAGCGCCGGGTTGACAGTGTTGGCGAGCTACAGCTGGTCGAAGAACATCACCAATGCCGACTCGGAGTATCCGACCGAGGCCGCTTGGGAAGGTAATGGCACGTCCGGCGCGCTGAACACCTACAATCTGAAGGTCGAGAAGGCTCTCAGCGAGTTCGACATCCCGCAGCGCGTCGTCCTCGCCTGGACTTACGATTTGCCCTTCGGAAAGGGTAAGAGGTTTGCCAATCAGGGCGGCCCCGTCAACGTGCTGGCCGGTGGGTGGAAGATTGCCGCCGTCCAGAAGTATCAAAGCGGCACTCCACTCAGCGTAACCTCGCCGGGCTGGACCTCCGGCATCTTCGGCGGTAACGAGGGCGCAACCGGTTCATCCAGCCGTCCCAACGCCGTTCCGGGGGTGAATCCGAAGGTCAGCAGTAACGGTAAATTCGTCTATGGGACAAGCCTCCGATTCAACCCAGCGGCGTTTGCGCCCGCCCCCAACTTCACCTTTGGCGACGCGCCCAAAACCCTTGGCATCCGCGAACTCTTCAACACAAGCGAGGACTTCAACGTCACCAAGGCCATCCCCATGTTTACCGAACGGGTCCATACCGACTTCCGCGTGGAGTTCTTCGACGTGTTCAACCGGCACCGCTTCACCGGCTTTAACACGTCAATCACTTGTAACCCGGCGACTCAAAACTGCGACAGCTCAGGCGAAGGGGAGGGCACGGGCGTTGCCTATGGCCCGAGAAACATCCAGGCCTCCCTGCGGGTCACCTTCTGACGCCACCGGGCGAACCAGCCCTGTTACGTCTGACGTTTGAAAACAACCAAATTCTCCCGGACCTCTTCAGCGAGGTCCGGGAGTGTTGTACTTTTGCACGATGCACCGTCCAGACAGAGCGACGTTCCGTTCAGTAGAAAAACACCATACAGGATCACGCAATGGCATTCAGTGACGTGAAAATACACTACTATCAATCCATGTTTCGCATCCGCAGCCGGCGTTTTCTGGTTTTTTCCGCAGTGATTTCGATCGCATGCGTGCTCTCGTCAGCCGGCACCGCGCAGGTTATCAATTCGCAGATTCAGGCTCAAGTCCAGGAACACTTCTTGGCGGCGCAGCAGGATCAGCAGCAAGGACTGCTGGAAGCGGCGGTGCAGGAATACCAGGCGGTGCTGCGCCTGCAGCCGGGATTACCCGAGGTGTATGTGAACCTTGGGCTGGTTTACTATGCGCAGGCAAAATTCGATGAGTCCGCCCGCGCCCTGGCAACGGCCGCCAAGTTGAGGCCCGGCATGCGCGGTGTAAGCCTTTGGCTTGGAATCGATGATGTGAAGTTGCATCGGCCGGCACAGGCCGCCGCGCTCCTGCGCGAGGCTATTCGACTGGACCCATCCGATAAACTGGCGCAAAGCTGGCTGGGAACGGCGTTATGGGATGAGGGGCAGATAGATGCGGCCTTGCTCCAACTGGGAAAGGCCTGCGCGCAATTTCCCGACGATCCCGACCTGCTTTTCGCGCGCGGCGAGGCCTATGGCAAGGCCGCCATGCAGCAGACGGAGCAACTCCTTGAAGAGTCCTCGGGGACAGCGCTCTCCGACCTGATCTACGGGACCCACTACGCCGAGGAGCGCGATTGGACGAAGGCCGAAGGCCATCTTCGCCGCGCCATCGAACGCGACCCGCGCTTACTCGATGCACGCCTGGAACTGGCCGGGACTTTCCTCCAGCAAGCCCGCCTGCCTGAGGTTCAGGAGCAACTGGAACAAGCTCTTGCGCTGGCGCCGCGATCCGCCTCCGCGCTGGCGCTCAGCGGAGAGTTATTGCTTTTGATGCAGCAACCGGCGGAGGGTCTCTCGCGCATCGGCAAAGCTATCGAAATCGATCCGAGCGAGGCGCTTGATGCTTTGGGGCTGCCCGTGGAAGATCGTTTCGATCAAACCGATCGCAGCGGCGCAGACGGCAAACTCCCATCTCTATGCCGCGAAGCCGCGGCGACCCTGGAAGCCAACCCAACGTCCAGCCCTGCCAGAGATGTTGCGCTTGCGGCGTTGAATGCGCTGGCCGGGGACGAGGAAGCCGCGCTGCAATCCTACCGGCGGATTGGCCCTGCGCGCTCAGGCCTGAGTCCGTCCGCGAACCTCTTTGCGCTGGCGATGACGGCCATCCATCAGCACCGTTATGACAATGCCGAGCCGTTGCTCCTGCGCTGGCTCGCGGCCCATCCCGCCGACCGCACCGCGCGTTACGATCTGATTCTGGTACGCCGCCAGATCTCAAGGTCGCAAGTTATCCGCCTGCTCGCAGTGGCGCCGGATTCCTATCATGTGCATCAGTTGCTCGGCCAGCTCTACGCCGGTCGCGAGGAGGACGACAAAGCACTCACTGAGTATCTCGCCGTAGCCTCTGCCCAACCCGACCTTCCCGGCGTTCATTTCTGGCTCGGGCATCTCTACTGGAAGCACGGCGATGCGGATCATGCGCTCAAGGAACTGACGCGGGAACTGGAACTCAGTCCTGGCCATCCCGAAGCCAGCGCGGAGCTTGGCACCGTTCTGGTGGCCGAAGAGCGCGCCGGAGAGGCCATTCCGCATCTGGAGTCGGCAATCCACAGCAAGCCCGATCTTTGGCCTGCTTATTCACAACTGGGCCGGGCGTATGCGATCGAAAAGAATTACACTCCCGCCGAGGAAGTGCTGAAGCGTGCGCTGGCGCATGACCAGGACGGCTCCACGCATTATCAGCTTGGATTGGTCCTTCGCGCCGAAGGCAAGACCGCGCAAGCGGCTCAGGTCTTTGCCCAGGTGCGTGCTATCAAGACCGAGAAAATGGCCGCGCCTTCCACCGATGACGCTGCAAACGAGGGAGCGAAGCAATGAAATGGCGCTGCATGATTGCTTCCCCGCTTGCTTTCGTTGCATTGGCCTGCTCGCTGAACGCGCAACCTACGGCGTTGGAGGAGGGCGTGCGGCTCATTCGCGAAGGGCGATTCGATCAGGCGCTGGTCAAGCTCGAACAGGCGCATCGCATTGCGCCCCGCAACGCCACCATCGAAAACCTGTTGGGGATTACCGAAACCCAACTCGGCCACACGGACGCGGCCTGCAACCACTATCGCAACGCGATTCGCCTCGACCCCTTGCAAGCGGCGCCGCACAGAAATCTCGGCTTCAATCTGCTTAACTCAAAGGATTTTACCCATGCGGAGCCTGAGCTGCGCGAAGCATCGCGCCTGGATCCCAACGATAACTTTGCCCACTACTATCTGTTCTTGCTCGCGCTTGCCACCAATCGCGATGCCGAAGCGCTGGCGCAGGCTTCTGGTGCCGGCCAGTTAGTCGACAACGATCCGGAGGCCGGCGCCGGACTGGTCGAAGCGGAGATCCGCATGGGCCGTGCGGATGAGGCGACTAGCCGCATCGAGCGTCTGGAGGATGCCAACCAGCTCCCATCCGCACGCGAGTATTCGATCGCCGTACTTCTCAGCCAGCGCGCGTACCACACCCAGGCGGTCCACTGCTTCCGGCACATTGCTACGCTCGATCCGTCCTGGGAGAACCGCTACAACCTGGCGCTGGCGTTGCTCTACGACGGCCAGTTCGCCGAGGCATCCACTCTCCTGACCGCGTTGCACACTGAGCGGCCCGCGCATGCGGACACACTCATGTTTCTCGGCTCGGCATTCGAGATGCAGCAAAAAATGCCCGAGGCGCTGGAAGCCTATCGCGCCGCTCTACTGGCCGACCCCTCCAACCCGGACCGGACGCTCGATTACACGCGTCTGCTGATGGACATGGACCGCTACGACGAGGCCATCCAGGTTGTCCAGACCGGCATGGGGGAAACCTCCTCGGCTGCGCCCCTCCAACTGCGCCTGGGCGCGGTTGAGATGATCAAGGGCAACTACGCCGCGGCGCGCGATGCTTTCCATGCGGCGCTCGCTACCGATCCGCAACTTGACGCCGCTTATGTCGGCCTGGCGCAGACCTATGCCCGCCAGGCCAACGACGTTGAGGCCATTCACATCCTTGAAGAGGCGCGCGACAAACTCCCCGGCCATTACCTGCTGGAGTATTACTTCGGCCTGTTGGCCAGCCGCCTGGGCCGCGAGCAGGAGGCGATCCTTGCGCTCGAAAAGGCCGCGCAACTGGAGCCCAATTCCATCGATCCATTTTATGAACTGGGCAAGCTCTATGCGTCGCAACAGAATTGGCCGCAAGCTCGCCAGGCGCTTGAGCATGTCATCGAATTGAATCCTCAATTCGCGCCCGCCCACTACCAGTTGAGCCGGGTCTATGCGCATCTGGGCCTGAACTCCAAAGCCGAACAGGAAGCCAAGCAAACCCACACACTGGTGGATGCGCAACGCGAGGAAGCGCTCCGCAAACAGCGCGAGCGCGCAGCCAGTTTCCAGCCGCGGACCGCTGCAACGCCTTCACCCCTGCCGTGAACGGAGACTGATGCTTTTTTCTGCAAAGACCACGGACTTGGAGCAGAGAGTCCTGAAGAACACGAGGAGCTTGAGAATATGATTTCCTTTGGACAACTAAACCGCCGTGACTTCCTTGCCCTCTCGGCACTCACAACAGTGGCAGCCCTGCTGCCGGAGTCGTTGCACGCCGCTGGGCCGTCTGCATCCGGCCTTGTTTCTCTCCAGGTCACCGGCGATGCCCAGCGCGGATATGGAGTTACGATCTTCTATCGCGATCGGGCCATCGCGCGGCACCATGCAGGCGGAGAATTCTCAGCTATCTTCCAAAATAGCGAGCGCAGCCTCGAAGACCGGGCCGATGACTGGAAAGCCACTTCGTGGAGCGGAGACCGGACGCGAATCAAGCTCACCGGAGAATTGCAACTCACGAATCTGCGCACAACCGTCTTTGTCGAGGTTCGGTATGAAGTTATGCCATCGCAAGTGGTGAGAAAGACGATTCAGTTGCGACAGGCGGATATGTTCGAACTGCTTTACCAACTGACGAATCGCTTGCAGCCTGAGGCGGCGCCGGCAAAATTTTGGAGTTTCGACCACGCAGATTGCAGAGGCGGCGCACTGCATGAGTATTTCCCCGCAGCCGGTTTTCGCACCCAGAGTGGAGTTACCGTAGGGCTGCTCACCGATTCCGGTTATCGCAATCAATGGAGCCGGATCATACGGCGCGATGGAACGCCCGTGAAACCCGCGCCGGCCAGGATTCCGGATCTGAATCTCTACTTTCTTCCGAGCGCCGACGAGCGCGCACAGCAGGGCGCTTTCATCCAGCAGACATTCGGTGAGGCCACGATCCAGTTGTCTGGCGAGGGTTCTCGCACTCCCGTCGATGTTCCACCGCCTTCCAAGTGGAAGAGGAGCGGCGAGATTCAAGTCGAGCAACAGGACGGCGTCGTCAAACTGTCTCCAAGGGCCAGGAGCGATTTCGTTCTTTTGCCATTCCCGGCAAAGGGAGGCGATATCTATTCCGTGCATCTCAAGTATCGCTCCTCGGCTGCGATTTCGGTTCACGCGTGGGACGTGGACAATCAGTTCCAGAAACTCAACGATCTCACGCTGTTCAATGACACGGCGCCTGCCTCTCCCGCAACCTTTACAGAGTTTCAAAATTCCTTTGTTGTGCCCTCCCTGCAGGGTACAGGAGCCGCTCTCGTCTTTTCGCTTACTGATGTTCCGGCGGAAGGCGAGGACAAGGATGGCAGCGGCAGCTTGCCCTCAATGGAAGTGCGAGATATAGAGCTTTCCCGTGTTGCCACCCGAAGCGAACCATACCACCGCTTGGAGATGGGGAGCGCGCAAACGAAGACCGTCTTCATCTTTGCGAGCGATGCGATTCCCGACACAGTGCGCGGTTACCGGCTCGCCAGCCAGCTTCGTTTGGCCGAGGGTCTCGGCTTCAAAGGGGGCGAAACGGAGAAGGTGCTCTACGCAGACGTCATGATGCTGGTTTGGAATGCCGAAATGGAAGAGCTTCGCCCCATGCTGGCGCCGAGCATCTGGTATTCGGCCGCTGGTGAAATGTATCTGCGCGACAGCTTTTACGCTCTCAACGGCATTCACAATCGCGAGCTGAACGAGAAGGTCTTTGCCCTCTGGGCCGACAATCAGGGCGCCGACGGAGCGATCAACACCCTGGTAGAACCGAACATTGCCAACCTGGAACGCAAGTCCAATGACTCAACTCCGCTATGGCTGCTGTGGGCGCTCCTCAATCGCCGTCGATTCGGCTCAGAGCTGCCGGTCGATAAAGTGCGGCGAGCCGCGGAATACTGTCTTGCTGCGTATGATCCCAGGCGCGAGGCCATTTGCACGGCTCAGTTTGTCATGGGTCAACTCGATGTGATCCATTATCCGGAAGGCACAAGGATTCTATGCGAAAACCAGGGAATGCTTGCCGTAATGCTGAGAGTTATCCGTGAACTTCAGATTCCGGAATTGAGCGCATCTATCTCCGAGAGCTACATTGCACGGGCAGAAGAAGAATATCGCAGCTACTATGATGTAAGTCGCGGCTTTCTTTTTCCGGCTCGCAATATACACGATGCAATAGG
>JBEKZJ010000050.1:0-32575 GCA_049509995.1 Occallatibacter sp.
TGCCGACCCACGGAGGGATGAAACTGCGTCCGACGATGCCGCCGCTAACTTGCTAACTCGCTCGTCCCCGCTTCAGCGGGGGCTAACTCGCTGCATTTGCCCAAACACGCTGTTTCTGTTTGGATCGTTCAACTTGCAGCACAATCGAAATCCTGTTTCTTTTTAGGGCACGACTTTACAGGTTGCGGAAAAACTCAATGGAAGACGCAAGAAGTGTCAGGGCACGACTTCACAGGCTGCGGAAAAACTCGATCCGGAGGGAGGCGGGGGTTTCAACCCCCGCATAAAGCCAACAGGATCAACGCGGGCTTTAGCCCCGGAGGGACGCTATTCGCCGATTTCGCACGAAATCCCGAGTTTTTCCGCAGCCTCTTCAGTCGTGCCGTAACTGCAGTAGAATCAATGCGGGCTTTAGCCCCTGCGGGAAAAGGGCGTGTTCGCTGAGGAATCCTGGAAAGCATACCTCAGGGGCCAAAGCCCAGCGTTCGGTTTTGCACCGTGTGCGGCTCGGCCGAAGTCGTGCCCTGACACGATCAGGTGAAGCTGTTATTGATGCACAATGCCTAAGTTACCTTTCCCGCGTGCCGGCATTGAAACTGTTGCCGATTTCGGGGGCGCCCGCGATCGACCCCATGCAATGCGAGTCTCAGATCGCTACTTCCCTCCAGGCGCGGGACCATCCTTCACCAGGAATGAAATCACTTCGCCTGCTTTGCTTCCGCCAGGTTGCAATTACTTGGATGCCGCTCCCGCGAGCATCTCCTCTTCGATCCAGGCCATGGTCTTTTCCATGCCGTCGCGCAGGCGAATCGACGGCTCCCAACCGAGGTACTTCTCAATGAGCGTGTTATCGCTGTTGCGGCCGTTCACGCCCTTGGGAGCGCTCAGATTGTAATTCCTCTTCAGCTTCACCCCGGCTATATCTTCGGCAATGTCTACCAGTTGGTTGATGGTAACCAGCTCACTGGAACCTAGGTTGATCGGCTCCAGGATATCGCTCTGGAAAATGTCCACCACGCCCTTGGTGCAATCGTCGATGTACATGAAGCTGCGGGTCTGATGCCCGTCGCCCCAGATTTCGATCTCGTGCAGGCCGGAGTGCTTGGCCGCCAGCACCTTGCGGCTGATGGCGGCAGGCGCCTTTTCGCGTCCGCCCATCCAGGTGCCCAGCGGCCCGTACACGTTATGGAACCGCGCCACGCGAGTTTCCAACCCGAAATCCTCATGGAAGTGCCGACACATCCGCTCACTGAAAAGCTTCTCCCATCCATAGCCGTCTTCCGGCATGGCAGGATACGCGTCCTCCTCCTTCAGCGCAACCACATCGTAGTCCTTCTGCTTTTCGCCGTTGTAGACGCAGGCCGACGAAGAATAGAAAAAACGCCTCACGCCCGCCTGGCGAGCGGCCAACAGCATATGGGTATTGATCAGGACGCTCAACATGCACAGTGCTTTGTTGTTTTCGATGAAACCCATGCCGCCCATGTCGGCCGCAAGCTGGAAAACCCCTTCCATTCCCTCTGCTGCTTCCATGCAGGCATCCCGCAATTTCAGGTCCAAAACCTGGTTATCGGCAGCGGGATTGATCTGGTACCACTCGTGGGGCGGCTTGATGTCGACGGCGCGTACGCTCGCCGCGCCCTCGGCAAACAGGACGTTCACCAAATGGCCACCGATAAACCCGCCCGCCCCACAAACCAAAACGTGTGCATCTCGGATTTGCATAACTTGCATTTACCCCCAAATGTCGGAGTGCGATTTGTTACAAACTAAATCGGATCAAAACCAGAATGTGAGAGGCGGAGAAATCATTGTTATGCCAGAATGAAAAAAGCTGGTGCAAAGCTCCCTTTCCGCACTCCACAACGACAGTATTTCACAAAAGCCGAAGTTCCCGAAGCCCCGGAATCTGCTTTGCGCCTGCGTGCCTCCCATGCCGTCAATGCGCATGCAGACGCCCGAAGTCATACGCGGCGCCGATCATCAGCCCGCTGGGCGTGAGCCCGTGAGGGCCGAACAGGTCGGGCCAGAACTGGCATTCGTAGTCGGCCCGCAGCCAGACCTCCGACCACACCCCGTATTCCACCCCTCCGCCGGGGGAGTAAATGGTCCGGGTGTCATGCCTCTACCAGGATGGCGAGGCGGCGTAGAGGCCTGGGAAGTCGATGCTGCCGCGGTCGATGAAAAACTTGCCGTAAGGATGGAACTTCCTGAAGTGGCGCCAGGTGTAGATCGCCCCGTCCTCCCCGGGAGCGCTTGCCCAGTCTTGCCCTTACCCGATAGCCTAAGGGCACTCTCACCGGCCCGAAATCCCTCGTGCCGCCAATTCACGTGGGAAGCCGCCAAGGAGATAACGCCAGAGCATGTCAAACCCAGTTTCCATTTGTGTGATCGGATCCGGATACGTGGGGCTCGTCGCGGCAGTTTGCTTTGCCGAAATAGGCCACCGCGTCATCTGCGTGGACAATGACGAAGCCAGGGTCAGGACCCTCTGTGCAGGCGGCGTGCCCATCTTTGAAGAAGGACTGCCCGAGTTGCTGGCCAAACACCGCGGCCGCGGCGTGGAGTTCACCACCGATCTGGGACGGGCCGTCGAACACAGCGAGGCCATCTTCATCGCCGTCGGCACCCCCCAGGGCGACACCGGCGCCGCCGACCTCTCTTATGTAGAAGCCGTGGTCTCTGAGATTGCCCGCGGCGTCAGCGGCTACAAGGTGATCGTGGAGAAAAGCACGGTGCCGGTTTACACCAACGAGTGGATCCGTCGCGTTCTCCACCGCCATGGCGTTGACCCGCAGACTTTCGACGTGGTTTCAAACCCTGAGTTCCTGCGTGAAGGCACGGCCATTCTCGACTTTCTCCATCCCGACCGCATCGTGGTCGGCGCCGGGAACGAACGCTCCGCCGATGTGCTCCGCCGCATCTATGAGCCGCTCACCGGGGGCAGCTACTACGCCCAACCCGGCGCTTTGCCGGGGGCTCGCAGCGCCACCAATCCGGCCCGCCTGCTGGTCACCTCGGCGCAGAGCGCGGAGATCATCAAGCACGCCTCCAATGCCTTCCTGGCGCTGAAAATCTCTTTCATCAACGCGGTGGCCAACCTGGCCGAGGCCGTGGATGCCGACATCGAGGACATCGCCGCCGGCATGGGCCTCGACAGCCGCATCGGCCCCCGCTTTCTGCGCGCTGGCCTGGGCTATGGCGGCTCCTGTTTCCCAAAAGATGTGGCCGCCTTCCACTGGGTGGCGCAGAAGCAGGGCGTCGACTTTCAACTCCTCCAGGAAATCCGCAAGATCAACGAAACCCAGAAGGAAGTCTTCTTCAACAAGGTCCTCTCCGCTCTGTGGACCCTGCGCGGCAAGCGGTTGGCGGCCCTCGGCCTGGCCTACAAGCGCGACACCGACGACATTCGCGAGTCTCCGGCAATCGACATCATCAAAAAACTCCTCGAGGCAGGCGCCACGGTCACGGCTTACGATCCCGCCGCCATGGAACGAGCCAAAGACGTGCTCCCTCCCTCTCAGAAGCTTCGCTATGCCGGCAATCTCTACGAGGCCGCCAAGGACGCTGACGCGGTGCTGATTCTGACCGACTGGAGGGAGTTTGCCTCCATCGATCTGGCGCGGCTCAACCAGGCCGTCCACTTTCCCATCGTCATTGACGGCCGCAACCTTTACAAGCCGCAGGAAATGCTGGCTCACGGCTTCACCTATGTCAGCATCGGCAGGCCGGCATCCTACCAGGCCCAGCAAGGCAAGCCGCGCGGCATGATATCGTAAGGCTTCAGGCGCACGCATCTCCTGTTTCTTCTGTGAAATGCCGTTCCCGGAAACACTTTTCTCAGCTTCGACACGTGAGCCCTTCACCATGCATGCACTGGTTACCGGCGCCGCCGGATTCCTTGGCTCTCATCTGACGGATCGTTTATTAGGCGAGGGCCACACCGTTCTCGGCGTCGACAACCTCTCCACCGGCGACCCGGAAAACCTGGCCCATCTTGTCCATGAGCCGCGCTTCCGCTTCGAGCAGAGGGACATCTGCCAGCCCTTCGATTCCGGCCCGGTGGACTACGTCTTCAACTTTGCCTCCCCGGCCAGCCCGCCGGAGTATTTCCGCCTGGCTATCGAGACCCTGCGGGTAGGCTCCGTGGGCACGGAAAACACCCTCGAGATCGCGGCCCGATACGGTGCCGGCTTTCTCCACGCGTCCACCTCGGAGTGCTACGGCGATCCGCTCCAGCATCCGCAGACCGAGGACTACTGGGGCAACGTCAATCCCATCGGCCCCCGCTCGGTCTACGACGAGGCCAAGCGCTACGCCGAGGCGCTGGTGATGGCCTACCATCGTTCGCGCGGCGTCAACACCCATCTGGTCCGTATCTTCAACACCTACGGCCCACGCCTGCACCCCGGCGACGGACGCGTCATTTCCAATTTCATGATGCAGGCCCTGCGCCGCCGGCCGCTCACCGTCTATGGAGACGGCAACCAGACCCGCAGCTTCTGCTACGTCGACGACCTCGTCGAGGGCATCCTGCGCCTTTCCCGCTCCGCCGAGCACCTGCCGGTGAACCTCGGCAACCCCGTCGAGTTCACCATCCTTGAGTGCGCGCAGGCCGTGCTGGAAATCACCGGCTCGAAAAGCGGGTTGCGCTTCGAACCCCTTCCCCAGGACGACCCCGCCCGCCGCTGCCCCGACATCGCCAAAGCCCGCACCCTGCTGGACTGGGAACCGCGCATCGCTCTCCAGGAAGGGCTGGCCAAATCGCTCCAGTACTTCAAGAGCAAGCTCGCGGCCCAGATCGCCACGCCCCGAGCCTCCGGAGGAATAAGCAAATGAAACGGTTTGTGTGGATCCTCGTCCTGCTGATGGCGGCGTCGCCCGCATGGTCCGCCAACAGGAAGATCACCGTGCAACAACTCAAGGATCTGCTGGTTTCGCTTGAACAGGCCAAGAAGAGCGACGCCGATGTGGCCACCGAACTCAGCCAGATGGAGTTGACCGAAGAACTGACCCACGACGTCATGGAAAGCCTGGCCAGCTACCTTCCCGGCCCGCTTGCTACCGAGCAGATATACGTTCTGGAAGCGCGCAGCGCCGTGCTGGCCCCGCCGGCTTCCGACCTGCCCTCTACGCCTGCGCCCGATGCGGCCGCGCAGAAGGCCATCCTCGACAAGGCCATCGGCTACGCAACCAAAACCTACGCGCAACTGCCGTATTTGACCGCGACCAAAACCACCCTCCGCTTTCAGAATATTGTGCGGCCTGCTGTCGCCGACACGGGCACCCATACCGATAAACCGTCGACAGATCCCAATCTGGCGAGCGGCGGTCAACTCATCCGCTACATCGGCCCGGCCGAAACGCATGTGGAGATCCAGGGCGGCGCCGAGCTCCTCCCCAAGGTGAAGGATCAGACCCGGTGGGGCGCGAACGGCCAGATCGCTTTGCTCGGGCAGGACCCCGTCCTGGGCGTCATCGTGCAGGAGGCGCAAGCCGCCGGCAAGCTCAACTGGCTGCGCTGGGAGACGGTCAACGGCATACAGACCGCCGTGTTTTCCTTCGCGGTGGATAAGAAAAAGTCCCACTACGCGGTCAATTATTGCTGCTTCCCGAGTACGGCACAGGTTGGACCTCTCGCCCTGCAAACAGATGTCACTTGGGAGAACTATAAGGCGACCGTGCCTTACCACGGCGAGATCTTCGTCGATCCCGCCGCCGGAATCGTCGTGCGGCTGGTCACGGTGGCTGAATTCAAGGCAGCGGACGTGGTCCGCCAGGAGGACACGCGGATCGACTACGGCCCGGCGACGGTCGGCGGCAAGCCGCTGGTCCTTCCGGTCAGAACCATCATCGACACGGAGGTGGTCCCCGGTGGCCAAAACTTCGCCGGCAAGTATTCCACTTGCCGCACCCTGTTTACCGTCGAGTACAAGGACTATCAACCAGCCGGCGCAGCCCACTGAGGCGGCGCCACGCCCTCCCCTGACTCTGAACGCCAGGATCCTTCCCGCGCGGGCGCGAACTTTGGCGCGAGCTTTGTTGACAGGCCCCGCCAACCGCGAAGGCCAAGACGTCGGATTCTTCCCGCGCGGGCGCGAGCTTTGCTACTCTTGCCCTGCCATGCCACGCCCTCTTCTTCTCTTCCTCGCCGCCGCGGCTCTTCTCTCCGCTTCTCTGCCCGCCGCCGCGCAGCAGTTCCAGCTCAAGACCATCCAATTCAAAGGCGACCCGGAGTACTCCGCCCAGGAGTTGCTCGCTGCCGCCGGGCTCAAAGCCGGCGTCGTCCTCACCTCCGCCGAGATGACCGGCCACTCCAAACTCCTCATGGACTCCGGCGTCTTTTCGAACCTCACCTACAAGTTCGATGGACAGGACCTCATCTTTCAGCTCACCCCCGCTGACCTGCTCTACCCCATCCGCCTGGAAAACCTCCCCCTCGCGCCGGGCAAGGACCTGGACGCCAAACTCCATGACCGTCTTCCTCTCTATCACGGCAAGGTGCCGCCGCAGGGCAGCCTGCTCGACGCCGTCGGCAGTGTACTTCAGGAGATGCTTGCCGCCCAGGGCATTCAGGCCACTCTCACGGCCACTCCTTTCGGCGCCCAGGGCGCGCACCAAGTCACCGCCATGAACTTCTCCATCGCCACGCCTCCGGTGCGCGTGGGCGCCATCCAGCTCCAGGGCGTCTCCCCCGCCATGCAGGCCAAAGTCAAGCCTGTCGCCGATCGCGCCGTGGGAACGCCCTTCGACACCGAAAATGCGTCAGCCAACCTGGAGCACGCCTTCCAGTCCTTTTACGCCGATGCGGGTTACGCCGCCGTCAAGGTCCACGCTGTCCGCTCCGGCGATCCCGTGGTCTCGCCTGCGGCCATCGATATCCCCTTCTCGGTAACCGTTGAGGAAGGCCGGCTCTACAACCTGGGGTCCATCCATCTGCCCCCAGGCTCCCTGGTCACCCAGGCCGACATCGACAAACTCACCGGCTCGCAACCCGGAGCACCGTCGAAAGGCGCCGCCCTGCGAACCATCTGGTTCACCATCGCCTCCCGCTACAAATCCAGGGGCTATCTGGACTGCGCCGTCACTCCGCACCCGCAATTCGACGAGGCGGCCGGAACCGTCAGCTACACCGTGGACATCGCTCCCGGCCCCGTCTACCACCTCGCCTTCGTCAAGTTTGAGAACGTCAGCGACCAGGTGCGCACCCTGCTGACGCGAAGCTGGCAGATGCTGCCCGGCGACCCCTTCGACGAGAACTACGTCTCCGCCTTCCTCATCCGGGTGCAGAAGGACCAGCCGGCTCTGCAGCAAGCCCTCGCCGGCATCCGCATCACCTACGATGTCCGCGCCGACCCCCAGACCCACGAAGTCAACTGCGTCATCCGCCTGGAAAAAATCCACTGAGGTCCTGATCCCTGATCCGGGTAACCCTGCACGCAATTCTCGAGGACTCAACTTCCAGGCAATGCCGCGTTCAGGGCCGAATCAACTCCACCGGCACATCCAGCTTGTACAGGGCCCAATCCCGGTCGGCAGTCCACGCCACGGCGTTGCGAACCGAGGCGACAGCCAGGCAAGCGCGATCTGCCAACGCGAGCGACGGAGCCAGAACCCTGTAGTATGCAGCAATCCGCGCCTGTTCCACGTTGAAGTCCACCACTTCCATCCCCAGGCGGGAAATCTGCCGCTCAGCTTCCGCCGCTGAGCTTCCATGGCGGAGCAGCCGGTCGAGAACCTCGCTCCAGTTCAGCGCGCTGATAAGAACGGTCTGCGCCGGATCCAGCAAGACCGCCGCGACGCGATCCCCGCCAGGTTCCGCCTGCAGCAAAGCCAGAATTGCGGAAGCGTCCAGGACGATGCTACCCACGGGCCGCTTCCAAATCGCGAGCTGCCGGCAGCCCCGTATCCCGCATATCCTCTGCTTCGCGCCGCGCCTCATTCCGCCGCTCGCGAATCAGCTCATCCACCAGGCTCACCCCCGCCGGCACGCGCCGGGTCACCAGCTCCTGCGCACTCCGGATCGCCTGCTTCACAGAAACCACACGCAGCTCGTTGTCCACCACTTCGAGCGCCAGCTTGTCCCCTGGTTCCCAGCCCATCTCCTTGCGAAACCGGGCCGGAACAACGAATCTGCCGCCTTTATCAAGAAGGGCCACTTCATTCGTCATTCCGCGTCCTCCGATGATTTGCCGTCAAGTTCATACTTGAGCCATTCCCGCCGCGCCTCTTCACGCCGCTCCGCAAGAAACTCGTCCAGAATCCCCTCCAGACTGCCGCGCTCGGCAATGATCGATGCCCGAATCTTATCGAGCGCGCTTTTTCTGACATTTTTCCTAGATTCGGTCATTTTCAGAACTATTTTCCACCTCTTGAACAGTGTGGCATATTTTCTAATTTATGCCAAATAATCAGCGAGGATCAGCCCCGGGCGCGGCGCTCACTCCCACTCGATCGTCCCCGGCGGCTTCGACGTTATGTCGTAAACCACCCGGTTGATTCCCCGCACCTCGTTCACAATCCGGCTGGAGATGCGTTTCAGCACCTCGTAGGGCAGCGGCGTCCAGTCCGCCGTCATCCCGTCTTCCGAGTGCACCGCCCGCACCGCCGCCGTGTACGCGTAAGTCCGCTGGTCGCCCATCACCCCCACGCTCATCACCGGCAGCAGCACGGCAAAGCTCTGCCAGATCGACGAATACAGCCCGGCCGCCTTGATCTCCGCCACCACAATCTCGTCCGCCTCTTGCAGCAGGGCCACGCGCTCCGGCGTCACCTCGCCCAGGATGCGCACCGCCAGCCCCGGCCCCGGAAACGGCTGCCGCCCCAGAATCTCTTCCGGCATGCCCAGGTCGCGCCCAATCCGCCGCACCTCATCCTTGAACAAATCCCTGAGCGGCTCAATCAGCTTCAGCTTCATCCCCAGCGGCAGCCCGCCCACATTGTGGTGGCTCTTGATGGTCTGGCTCGGCCCCTTCACGCTCGACGACTCGATCACGTCCGGATACAGTGTCCCCTGCACCAGCCAGTCCACCCCGCCGGTCTCTTTCGCAATCCGCGTCGCCTCGTCGTCGAAGACGGCAATGAACTCCGCGCCTATCCGCTTCCTCTTGGTTTCCGGGTCGATGACTCCGGCCAGTTTCGCCATGAAGCGCTCGCTCGCGTCCACAGCGACGATGTGGAGCCCCAGCTTGTCGCGCAGGTTCTTCTGCACGTTCACGAACTCGTTCTTGCGCAGCACTCCATTGTTCACAAAGATGCAGGTCAATTGGCTGCCGATGGCCTTGTGCACCAGCACCGCCGCCACCGAAGAGTCCACGCCTCCCGAGAGCCCGCAGATCACGTGCCCCGCGCCCACCTTGGCGCGAATGCCCTCAACCGTAGTCTCGATGAAGTGCGCCGGCGTCCAGTCCCCCGCCGCCCCGCAGATGTTGAAAAGGAAGTTTTTGATCAGTTGCGGCCCCAGCGGCGTATGGTGCACCTCCGGATGGAACTGCACCGCCCAGATGCGCCGCTCCTCGTTGGCAATTCCCGCCAGCGCATTCTGCGTCACCGCCGTCCGCCGGAAGCCCGCCGGCAACTCCAGCGCCTCGTCCCCGTGGCTCATCCACACCTGCAGCGTCGCCGGCAGCCCCGCAAACAGCGCCGTTACCCCGTCCTCACTGGCCCTATCCTTACTGGCCCCGTCCTGATTCGCCCCAGTCAGAATCGTCACCTCAGCGTGCCCATACTCCCGCCGTGGCGCCGACTTCACCTTGCCGCCCAGGTGGTGAACGATGAAGTGCAGCCCATAGCAGATGCCCAGCACCGGCACGCCCAGTTCCAGCAGCCGCGGGTCCGCCGCCGGCGCATCCGCGTCATACACCGACGACGGCCCCCCCGACAGGATCAGCCCCAGCGGTTTCAATGCCTGAATTTCAGAGATAGGCGCCGTGCAGGGCAGCACCACGGAGAAAACATTTTGTTCGCGAATCCGCCGCGCAATCAGTTGCGTATACTGCGAACCAAAATCGAGAATAACGATCGTCTGGGTGTCCACTCCCTAGTGTGGCAGGGCCAACGCCGGGATGTAAAGACTGCTCGTAGCTTCAATTTCCTGCGATGATCCAGCAGAACGGGTGTAAGATTTCAGCCAGGAGCGGTACCTTCCATGGGAGTTGTCGAAGAAACTCGCCAGGCCGTTCAGGATTTTCTAGCCCCGGAGTTGCGCGAAATGCGCGGCCAACTTGGGGGTATGGAAAAACGCCTCGACTCGATGGACAAGCGTCTTGACTCGATGGACAAGCGCCTGGATTCTCAGGATAAGCGCTTCACAATCCATGAGGACGCCATCCGCGATAGATTCGACAACATCATCCAGCGCCTCGAAACGATCCAGCAATCCTTCGCCTTCGACAAGCGCATCTCCGACCTTGAAGCCGATAAGCGCCGCTCCGCCTAGCGCGAATCCGCCGCGCAATCAGTTGCGTATACTGCGAACCAAAATCGAGAATAACGATCGTCTGGGTGTCCACTCCCTGGTGTGTCAGGGGCATGGGCGGGATGTAAAGACGGCTGGCAACATCAATTTCTCCGGCGATGTCGAAGCGATACGGGTGTAAAATCCTGTTCAGGAGTCGAGCTTCCATGGGCGCTGTCGAAGATGTCCGCCAAGTCTTGCAGGATTTCCTGGCGCCGGAGTTGCGCGAAATCCGAGGCGTCCTCTCGGCCATCGACAAGCGGCTGGATTCCCAGGACAAACGCCTTGACGCCATCGAAGAAGTGAATCGCGTCCGCTTCGAAGCCGTCATCCAGCGCCTTGACTCGATGGACAAGCGCCTGGATTCTCAGGATAAGCGCCTCACGATCCATGAGGACGCCATCCGCGATAGATTCGACAATATCATCCAGCGCCTCGAAACGATCCAGCAATCCTTCGCCTTCGACAAGCGCATCTCCGACCTTGAAGCCGACAAACGCCGCTCCGCCTGAGAGCGTGTCTGAGCAATCGTTTGCATGGCCAGGTCCTGGGCTCTTCAAGCAGACGGACCCCCAACCGCTCGTAGATGCAACTCCTGCTTCTCCATTACTCAGGCACGCTCCTGGGCGTATACTGCCGCCAAAACCTCATGATTGACCCAGGGCTAAACGGAAAAGTCGTTTTGATAACCGGCGCCAATAACCCACATGGCATTGGCGCGGCTGTTGCGCGAGCCTTTGCCGCACAGGGGTCCAGGCTGTTCCTGCACTACTTCCGGCAAAATGACGCCTGTGCGCCACGCGAAGAGATGGAGGAGGCCGGCACGCCCGGCCTATCGTTCTACCGCACCCAATTGACGAAGTCCGCCGATGAAGTCGTCGCCGGGATGCGCAAGATCGGTACGGACGCGCACGCATGGGAATGCGATCTCTCTGACGCGAGCATGGTTCCGCGGTTGTTCGAACAGGCGGAGCGCTTGCTCGGCCCCGTCGAAATACTCGTGAACAACGCGGCGTACTGGGAAGCGGATACGTTTGTTCCACCATCTGCGGAACTGAGCAACAAGCTCGTCGAGTTATGGACCGATCGCCCCGCATCCATCTCCGCCGCGGCCATCGATCGGGTATTCGCCGTCAATACCCGCGCGGCGGCCCTCACCATGGCGGAGTTTGCCCGCAGGCACATCGCAAGGGGAGCACCATGGGGCCGGATCGTGAACGTGAGCACGGCGGGAGCTGAGCGCTTCCCATCCGAGGTCTCGTATGGGGCAAGCAAGTATGCCCTTGAGAGCTACACCAGGAGCGCCGCAAGCGAACTCGGCAAGTTCGGAATCAATGTCAACGTAGTCTCTTTGGGTCCGGCACAGACCGGCTGGATCACCCCGGAACTCGAGCGCGAGATCCTCCCGACAATCCCGCTCGGCAGAGTCGGCAAACCCGACGACGTCGCTGACGTTGTCGTCTTTCTTTCCTCCCACCAGGCACGTTGGGTAACTGGACAGAGAATCTATGTCGGCGGCGGACATGGAATGTGAGAATTCTTTGTCTGTCCATGGATCGAGTTCTTCTAGCTCTCGGATCGTCCCCGTTCTTGCAAACCACCCCCGCCTTCATCGGAAACTCCACATCCATCTCCGTCCGTCCCGCGTGATAGCCTCCTAAGCAGCGCAGCCCGCACCAACCTGGCTGCTCCAGATTGCATCCCGGCCTCCATCCATGAGCGCTCCAGGCGCCGAGAGACTTGGCCGGTCGACATCGTTTCCAAGAGGACATCTTATGAACTGTTTTCGTCTCGCTTCCATCCTCATTCTGGCCGCCGCAACCGCCCTGGCGCAGGTCCCCGCCGCCTCGCAGGCCGACGCGTCCAAGCCCGCGCCCCCTGCGGCCATCAAGAGCTTCGATCTAGCCGCCATCGACAAGACCGCCGATCCCTGCACTGACTTTTACCAGTACGCCTGCGGCAACTGGATCAAGAGCAATCCCATCCCCGCCGACCAGGTGCGGTGGATCCGTTCGTTCTCGGTGGTGTACGAGCGCAACCGCTACCTGCTGTGGCAGGAGTTGGATTCCGCCGCGAAGGACCCCAAGACTCCCCTGCAGAAGCAATACGGCGATTTCTACGCCGCTTGCATGGACCTGGACCTGGTGGAAAAGAAAGGCCTTGCGCCCATCCAGCCGGCCTGGGCGCAGATCGCCGACCTCAGCGACCCCAGGCAGCTTTCGTCCCTGCTCAGCCAGCTTGACAACGATGGCACTCCCTACGGCGTCTTGAGCTTCGGCGTCAGCCAGGATGAAAAGGACTCGTCCCGGCAGATCGCCGAGCTTTGGCAGGGCGGCCTGTCGCTGCCCGACCGCGACTACTACATCGACAAGAGCAAGCACTTCGAGGAGATTCGCGGCCAGTTCATCGACCACATGAAAAAGATGCTCACGCTGGCCGGAGACACGCCCGATCAGGCCGCCAAAGAAGCTGCCGCGGTGATGGAGATTGAGAGCGCCATGGCCAAAGCCTCCACCAGCCGCACCGACCTTCGTGATCCCGAGAAGCATTACCACATCTACACGGTCGCGGACTTTCAGAAGCTCGCCCCCAACTTTGACTGGAGTGCATACTTCTGGGCTGTCGGCATCGGCCATTTCGACACCTTGAATGTTGCTACTCCGGATTTCTTCAAGGCGCTCAGCGGGCTCATCCAAAGTGAGTCTCTCGACTCCTGGAGGAGCTATCTGCGCTGGCACGCGCTGCACGAGCAGGCCTTCAACCTGCCCAAGGCGTTCTTCGACGAAGACTTCAACTTTTTCGGCAAGGTTCTGTCCGGTCAGAAAGAGCCTGAGGCGCGATGGAAACAATGTTCCAGCATGACCGACAACGCTCTCGGCGAGGCTGTGGGCCAGGACTGGGTGAAGCAGAACTTTCCGCCGGCGGCCAAAGACAGCATGGACAAGCTGGTCGCCGCCCTGGAAAAGGCTCTTGGCGACGACATCAGCACATTGCCCTGGATGAGCGATGCCACCAAGAAGGAGGCGGAAGCAAAGCTGGCCATGTTCCGCAACAAGATCGGCTATCCGGAGAAGTGGCGCGACTATTCCAGCGTCAAGGTGGACCGCACAGACCTGATCGGCAACCTGCACCATAGCGGCGTCTATCAGCGCAACTACAACTTCGCCAAGCTGGGCAAGCCAGTGGACGAGAAGGAGTGGGGCATGACGCCGCCCACCGTCGACGCCTACTACAGCTCATCCAACAACGACATCAACTTCCCCGCCGGCATCTTGCAGCCGCCCTTCTTCGACTTCACCATTGACCCGGCCGTCAACTTCGGGGCCATCGGCATGGTCATCGGACACGAGATGACCCATGGCTTCGACGACGAGGGCTCCAAGTACGACGGCAAGGGCAACCTGCACGAGTGGCAGACCCCCGAGGATCGCAAGGCCTTCACGCAGCGCACCGACTGCGAAGTGGCCGAGTACAACGGGTTCGAGGTTGCCCCGGCCCACGGAGACACGCCGGCACAGAAGCTCAACGGCAAGCTGACCCTGGGTGAGAACACCGCCGACAATGGCGGCCTGCGTATCGCTTACGCGGCCCTGCTGGACACGCTGGCAGCACAAAACAAACCCGTCACCGACAGGATCGACGGCTACACGGAAGCGCAGCGATTCTTCCTGGGCTTTGCCCAGATATGGTGCACCAACGAGTCCGAGGAGTTCGCCCGCCAGTTGGCGCTCACCGATGAACATTCTTCCCCCCGCTGGCGCGTCAACGGGGTGGTGCGGAACTTCGACGAATTCGGCAAGGCCTTCGGCTGCGCCAAAGGCCAACCCATGTATCCTGTGAACTCCTGCCGCGTCTGGTAAACCGAACCCCAACCCCGGAGCCTTGGCTGCGCTCAGCCTTGGCTCCGGACGGCGTCCAACCGTCCCGATCGCATCTTTCCCCTCGTGCCCGTTGACGTTTCCCGCCTTTCCGGCGTCCAAACTGCAACCGCGCCCGAGATTCCTGTCGCCAACCATCCGGACGCCGGATTGGGGTCGCCCCAGGCGGCTTGGCCCTGGAAAAATGCCCTGTTTTGCCCAGTCTCACGCTGAAACTAGGCACAACACACCCTTGGCTTTTACAATGCAGCAGGGACCCATCCCAACCCAGCTCTGCTGTGGAACTAGCAAACTTGGCGGCGTACGCCTGACCAGGATGAAGGAATCGCATGAAGTTTATGAAATTCGGCAAGGCACTTCTGATGAGCGCCCTCTCTGCTGTGGTCGTCCTCAGCGTGACCTCTTGCCAACAGAGTTATACGGTCGGCTTTTTGTATGTGACGGGTACGGTGACGGCCCAGTCTTCAGGCAACGGCATCATCTCCGGCTTTACCATCGATCACAACACCGGCAAGCTGAACCCCATCGATGGACTGCCCGTCTCCTCCGGCGGCGCCAACCCGGTCCGCGCCGTCCTCGTCAACGGCAGCCGCTTTCTTTATGTCCTTAACCGCGGCGTAAACTCCGCCGGCAGCTCCGACTGCACCACGGCGGACCCCTGCCAGAACGCCAACATCGCCGAGTTCGCGGTCGGCGGAAACGGCATCCTCACTGCCCAGGAGACCTTTTACACCCAGGGCATCAATCCCTTCCGCATGGTCAGCGACAGCTCCGGAAACTACCTCTACGTGCTCGACCATGACGCCCCGAACAATTCCAACTGCTCCCTGGCACTGGGTCCCAATGCCGCCACCTGCGGCGACATAACGGCCTTCCTGGTCAATCAGACCACCGGACGGCTCTCTCTGATCGTCAATGCCCAGCTTACGGCGGCCAACGGCGCGGCCCTGCCCTACTTCCCGGTCCCCGCCAATCCCGTCGACTTCTCGCTGTCCTCCGGATACGTCCTTACCCTCAGCGGAACGGCCCCTGCCACCAGCTACCCCTACTCCGGCGGCTCCTCGGTCTTCCCCTACACCTACAGTTCCACCAATGGCCAGTTGACCATCAACCAGAACAGCGCCCAGCCGCTCGGCATCGCGCAGGGTACGGCCATTGCCAACGGCGGCGGGTATGTCTACGTCCTCGACGACGAACCGATCACCTACTCCGTCAGCGGCACCGCCACAACCTCGCCCAGCCAGATTCTGCCCTTCTCTATTGGCTCCGGTGGCGCCCTGCAGGCTCAGACCGGCGGTGTCGTTCCCGATGATCCCACCCTCGCCAATCCGATCCAGCTGCTGGTGGAATCCAAGGGCAAGTTCCTCTACGTAGCCAACCAGGGCAACAACACCCAGGGAACCAACGCGCAGAGCGGTCTCGCCGGCTATGTCATCGACCCCACCACCCACCAGCTCAGTTTCATCGCCGGTGAACCCTTCGGCTCCGGTGGCGGTCCTCAGTGTCTCGTCGAGGATCCCTCCGACCAGTACATTTACTCGGCCGACTTCAACGATTCCAGCGTTACCGGCCGGGTGGTTGATCCCAACTCCGGCGTGCTCAACAATTTGCGCGTCACCAGCGCCTATTCGCTTCAGGGACCGGCCACCTGGTGCCTGGTAGACGGGCGCACCAGCTAAAGCCGCGCCGCAGGCAGTTTCTTCTGGGCCGGGCTTCAGCCGGTTGGCTGGTTCACGGCCCAGGTTACGGTAGATTCTTCAAGAACGCAGCCGAATACCGGGCACGGTTTTCTCCCACGCGCCCTGGGGTTCGATTCCAAAACGGTTTTTTCGGGGCCTGAGCTTCTCACCCCCTGACGAAAGATGCGCATGAAGTTCAACAAATCGAGCCAGCTGCTGCTGGTCTCCGCGGCCAGCCTCCTGGTGGCTTCGCTGGTCACTGCCTGTGGCACCCTTACCGTGGACTTTGTCTTCATCGCCAGTTCCAAGGCCGCGGGAACCAACAACTACGGTGAGATCGACGTCTTCGAGATCAACTCCCAGTCCGGCCAGATGCGCCAGATCCCCACTTCGCCCTTTCCTTCCGGCGGACGCGATCCCGTGGCCGAAGCCCTCTCCTCCGACAACACCAACCTCTACGTCGTCAATCAGGACGACAACACCATCGTCCAGTTCATCATCGGCAACGATGGCAAGCTCTATCCGCAGAACACCGTCAATACGCCGGGAATCTACCCCCTCGCCGTCACCGTCAACGGAACCAACCTCTTCGTCGTGGACACCTATCAGCCATTGCCGACCTGCTCCACCGCCGCCCCCTGCTCCGGCTCCGTGGCCGTATTTCCCATTACCCCCACTTCCAGCACTCCTCCCAGCGACGTGCTGGGAACGCCGGTCGCCAACGGAAGCCTGAACTACTGGCCCTTATCGCTGCCCGCCAGGCCCAACGACGTCATCGTCCCCACGGCCATCGACGCCCTCAAATCGGGCGCCGACATCTATATCACCGCCTATGACTCCTCCGTAACCCCCAACGTCGGCTATATCTTCGGCTTTTCGGTCGGCTCGGGTGGCGCGCTCACCCCCCTCAACGGCGGCGCGCCCTTTCCCGCCGGAACCTATCCCTCCGCCATCGCCGGCGATCCCTCCAGCACCTACGTTTACGTCACCGACTTCACCCACGGCTACGTCCTCGGCTACTCGGTCGCTTCCGGCCTCCTCACCCCGCTCGCCGGCAGCCCCTTCCCGGCCGGAGATCGGCCCGACGCTATCGTCGTCGATCCCGCCTACCCGTTTGTCTACGTAGCCAACTCCCTGGACAACACGGTCACGGCCTACTCCACCAGCAACGGAGCGCTCAGCAACCTCGGTACCTACTCCACCGGCCTCCAGCCCGTGGCCATCGGCATCGATCCATCGACCAACCACTTCCTGTTCACCGCCAACTATCTCGGCAACGGGGTCGCCGGAACTGTCTCCGGCTTTGAACTCAGTCCCACCGCCGGCACGCTCGTCAATTCGCAGAACTCTCCTTACACCTCCAACGCCCAGCCCACGGCCGTCGCCGCCATTCCGCATGGCAGCAGCGGCAAAAGCAGCGGCGGCAGTTCACAGTAGTCGAGACCGCCCATGCCCCGGTCCCTGACCGGCATCGGTAGCAACACCCCGTACCTGGCTTTTACAATACTTGCGGGGCAACCTAAACGAGTTTTCTTGGGGCCTGAATCTGATCGCCCACGACGAAGGAAGCGCATGAAGTTCAGCAAATTGAGCCAGCTTTTTCTGGTCTCTACCATCGGCCTTCTAGTGGCCACACTCTTGACCTCCTGCGAGATCACCACCATCGACTATGTCTTCGTGGCCAATTCCGCGGGCTCGGGAACCGGCAGCGCCGGACAGATCCAAACCTACGATGCGGACTCCGAGACCGGCGCCCTGCGCTCTGGACAGCCCAACGTGCCCAGCGGCGGAGTCAACCCCATCGCCATGGCCGTCACTGCGGACTATGCCAATCTTTACGTCGTCAACCAGGCCAGCAACAACGTCGTCCACTTCGCCATATCCGGCAACGGCGTCCTCACCAAGAAGGACGCGGTCACCACCGGCAACACGCCCGTCTCCGTCGCCGTCAACACCGCCGGGACCTACCTCTACGTAGCCTCCGGGCCCAATCCCTCCCTGCTCACCGCCTATTCCCTCTCCAGCGGCGCCATCGGCTCCGTGGCTGCCCAGATGACCCTCACCCTCCCCGGCTACTCCACTGACACTATCGTTCCCACCGGTGTCAACGTTCTGGCCAACAACAATGCCGTCTACGTCACCGCCTATGACCGGTCGGCCTACAACCCCGGCGGCGTTACCACCAGCTCCGCCAACCCCGGCTGGATCTTTGGCTACGCCGCCGGCTCCGGCGGCGCATTGACCCTGTCCTCCGGCAGCCCCTACAAGGCCGGCGTCAAGCCCACCGCCATTGCCTCCGACCCCACAAACCGCTTTGTCTATGCCACCGATTTCGCTTCCAACGAACTGATCGGCTATACCATTCAGGGCGGCAGCACTCTGGATTTCCTCATCAACGGGCCCTTCAAGACCGGCAACGAGCCCGCCGCCATCTCCATCGACCCGCGCGGCAAGTACATCTATGTCTCCAATCAGCTCGACTCCTCGGTCTCGGCTTACGTCATCGACCTGAGCACCGGCACCCCTTCGGCCGCGGTCAACGTCACCGGCAGCCAGACCAACTCGACCGACACCGAGCCCGTGGCCGTGGTCGTGGACCCGGCGATCGGCCGCTTCGTCTATACCGCCAACTTCCTCGGCAACACCATATCCGGCTTCCGGCTGGACCCCACCACGGGCGCCCTGCAGCCCACGCAGGCCACGCCTTATCCCACCGGCGACCAGCCCTCTGCGCTGGCTGCCGTTCCTCACGGCAACCATTCCATCCAGACCACCAGCCCCTAACCTGCTGCACCGTTCCTGCGCCACAAGGCCCAGCCCTCGCGGCTGGGCTTTTTGTTGCCCATTCTCCTGTTGTTCAGAACCCAGGGCGGCTCGTCCATAGCGGCAGACCGCCCCTCTCTTTTCAACTCCGCTGTCTTTCACACCCTCCCAGCCACAAGAGCTCCGTGCCCCATCCTTGCGACTTTTTTCTGTCGCAAGGGTGGGAACACGAAGACCCAACCATTAAGGTCGGTTGCCAGCACAATTGGGTGGGCTCAGTTCTTCGGAAACGTAGTGATGATCGTTGCCGCGGTGCTCATTTATCGAAGCATTTCTGCAAGTGGCAATGCCGAGCCCGAGAGCGGCCTGTCAGATTGCCAGGAATAGATCTGCTTTTCGTCGCCCTCGGCACGAGAACTGTAATCTGTAATCTGTAATCTGCCATCTGTCAGCTTCTACGCCCCCATCCACTTCCTCAGTTGCCGCTGCGCCGGCTTCTCCACCACGTGCAGCGCCAGCAGCGCCAGCCCAATCAGGATCACATAGCTGATCCACGGGTCGAACCGGCTCAGTCTCGCCCAATTCAGCACATGCGTGTCGTGAATCAGGTTCCAGAAGTTGAAGTGCAACAGGTAAAGGCAGTAACTGGCCTCGCCCACAAACACCAGCGGGCGCACCCCCAGCAAGCTCGCCAGCGGATTCTGCCCCGCCAGCCCCATAATGATGCAGCCGAATAGCGGCATCAGCAGCCCGTCGTGAATAATGGCGTAAGGCACGAGCGGCCCCAGCGACAGAATCCCGAAGACCCCCACAAAGCCGGCCAGCCCCAGGTTCATGCGCAGCCGCCCTGGCCGCGGCAACAGCTCATCCAGGTCGGCCAGCAGAACGCCGAAGACAAAGCTGGCCAGGTGCGGCAGCGGCGTAAACTTCAGCGCCTGCAGCCACGGGCCGTAACTCCAGCGGTCCGGATGCGCAATCCCGTCCGGGTTGAACGCAATATACAGAGCGCCGGGAACCATTCCCAGCGCCCACACCCCGCCTAGCTGCACCAGGTAATTCCAAATCTCCGCCGGCCGTCTGACCTTGGCCAGCCAGGGAAACAGAAGGTAATAAAAGCTCTCGGCCGACATCGTCCACGCCGGCGTGTTCAGAAAAGTGGCGATCGACGGAATCCATCCCTGCAGCAGCAGAGGCGTCAGCGCCATCCCCGTCCAGAACATCCCGTGCGTGTGCGCCCCATACTCCACCGGAACCATCCGCCAGCTCAGCAGCAGGCTCAGCAGGTAGATGGGATAGAGCCGCGTGAACCGCGCCTTCCAGAAGCGCACCCGGTCCAGCTTCCCGGTCCGCGCCCGCCAGGCGTAGTTGTAACCCAGCACAAACCCCGACAGCATGATGAAGAAGCTCACCGAGAGGTAGCCGGCGTTGACCACCGGCGCCAGCCAGCCAAACCACAGTGGATTGGAGAAATGGAAGAGGACGATGTTGATGGCCGCAAAGCACCGCAAGCCCGTCAATGCATTCAGCCGCTCTGGCTTGCGCGTCTCCACTGGCAGTTAGATGCTCCCACCCGGCCAGCCGCCACACAAGCGCAACCCCGAGCCCCGCACCATCCCTGAGCACCAGCCTCCGCCCACCGAAAACTAACTACCAGTCGCTGGTCGATGTTCCCTATTCCCTATTCCCTGCTCTTACGCCGTCACCAGCGATCCCACCTTTTCGCCCAGAACCACCCGCCTGATGTTCCCCGGCTGATTCATATTGAAGATGATGATCCGCAGGTTGTTGTCCTTGCACAGGCTCACCGCGGTCAGGTCCATCACCTTCAACCCCAGGCGCAGAATCTCCATGTAGGTAATCTCGTCGTACTTCACCGCATCCTTGTCGAGCACCGGGTCGGCGTTGTAAACGCCTTCCACCTTGGTGCCCTTCAGCAGCACCTCGGCCTTGATCTCCATCGCCCGCAGGCTGGCCGCCGTATCCGAAGAGAAAAACGGATTCCCGATCCCCGCCGCAAAAATCACCACCCGGCCCTTTTCCAGGTGACGCGTGGCCCGGCGCCGGATATACGGCTCCGCCAGTTGGTTCATGTAGACAGCGCTCATCACCCGGCACTGCACGCCGCGCCTCTCGATCGAGTCCTGCAGCGCAATGGCGTTGATGACCGTCGAGAGCATCCCCATGCTGTCGGCGCTCACCCGGTCCATCTCTTTAGCCTGCTCCTCCACGCCGCGAAAGAAATTCCCCCCGCCCACCACGATGCCGATCTCCACGCCCAGCGCGTGTACTTCCACGATTTCGTCGACTAATCCCGCCACTTTTTCGGCATCCAGGCCGAACCCGCGCTCGCCCGCCAGTGCCTCTCCCGAAAGCTTAAGAACAATGCGTTTGTACATGCTTTTTCGAGTATCGCATACCAGCCGCCGCAGCGGCTTTCCTCCTTCATACCCCTGCAGCCGCGCCTGCTCCAACGCCAATTTCCCGCGCCCCCACTCCCCGGCAACAGCTCCACATCAACAGCCCGTCGTGTATGCGCGTAACCCGCGAGCACGTCTCATCTTTTGAGGCTGGCGCCAGAGACCGTTTCAGGTCTATGCTCCCTCTAGTGGGGTTGCCGATGAGTCGATTACTTCCTTTCGCTGCCTCCCTGCCGTGTCCGGGCTTGAGGCGAGTGTTGACCCTGGCAATCCTCACCTTTGCCCCATCGATCCATCTGCTCCCGGCCCAGTCCTCGGCCTCGGCCCCCGTCCCAGCCACAATCCAAAGCGCGGCCGCAACCCGCCCGGCAGATCCTTCTCCAGCCCCGCCGGCTTCCTACTCCATCGCCGCTCCCGCTTTCTCCGGCACAGGATTGCAGCCCGTGGCCGGCGCCTTTGGTCAACCTCCGGCACACCCCCCCGTCCCGCCCGGAGGCGCAAACTCCAGCCCTCCGCAATGGAGCCGCTCCATGTTGGATCCCTTCCAGCCCGGCCCCGGCTTCGGCAACTTCAGCGGCTCCGCGGGCGGCATAGGCTTCAACGGCGCCGCAAGCACAACCGGTCTCGGCGCCGGCAGGCAGCCGCCAGGCGGCTTCAATCGATATAGCGCCGCAGGCCTGGATGGACGCCCCGTCAATCTCGCTCCTCTCTTCCCCATCAGCGGCAGCACACGTGACCTGGCCAGCGGTGCAAATGGACCCTTTGCCGCCGCTCCGCTCACTCTGCCCTCGTTGAACCAACTGATGCGTGGCAGCCTCAGCCTGCCCCTCCACTCTTCCTCCGGCGCCTTCCGCCTCTCTTACCAGGACAGGTTCGGTCCAGGTGGAGATATCGGCAATCTCGGCCGTGCCTCTGCCTCAACCATGTTCACCACCTCCAACCTGGGCAACGGGATGTTCCTTTCCGCCGGCACGACCTACGGCGGCCGGTCCATGGCCGGCGCCCCGGCGGCTTCCCTCGGAAACAACGCATCGGGCGGACAAAAGCATTCCGGCCCGTCTGTAGCCCTCAAACTGACCTTCTAGCCGTCTCCCCTTTTTGAGACCAGGCCACAGCCCCGCAGCAGCAATCCCCCTGGAGCCGCCGACCCTCGCTCCGACCCATGCAAAAAGGCCCGGAGCCGAAGCCCCGAGCCCTTCCCTGTTCCCTAGTCCCTAGTCCCTGTTCCCTGTTCCCTGTTCCCTGTCCCCTGTTCCCTGTTCCCTGTTCCCTGTTCCCTGTTCCCTGTCCCCTGTCGGAACCCTACTCCGCCGCCGCTTCCACAGCCTTGGTCTGGGCCACGGTCCAGTCCGCCGCGCCCACCTTGAACCGCGCGAACCGCCGCACCGTGATGTTCTCGCCCAGCTTGCCCACCTTGTGCGCGATCAGCTCCTTGATGCTTACCGCCTGGTCCTTGATGAAGGGCTGCTCCAGCAGGCAAACCTCCTCGTAGAACTTGGCCATCTTCCCGTCCACGATCCTCTCGATCACCGCCGCCGGCTTGCCCGTCGCGGCAGCCTGCGCGCGATAAATCTCCTTCTCGCGCTCCAGGTCCTCCACCGTCACGTCTTCCGGCTTCACGTAGCGCGGATCGCTGGCCGCAATGTGCATCGCGATGTCCTTCAGCAATCCCTGAAAGTCCTCGGTACGGGCCACGAAGTCGCTCTCGCAGTTCAACTCGATCAGCACTCCGATCTTGCCGCCGGCGTGAATATACGTCCCCACCGCCCCTTCGTTGGTCGTGCGCGAAGCCTTCTTCTGCGCCGACGCTATGCCCCGTTTGCGCAGCACCACAAACGCGCTCTCGATGTCTCCATGCGTTTCCTGCAAGGCCTTCAGGCAGTCGCCCATCGGCGCTCCTGACTTCTCCCTGAGCTCCTTCACTAACTTGGCAGCAATCTTCTCGCTCACTGTTGTCATCTCACTTTTCTTTGGTTTCCCTGTATCCCTGTCTTTTCTTCCCTCGGTCCGCTCCGCGCCCTGCCGCCGGCAACCGCGCTCCGGCAGCTTTCCGGCATAAGAAAAGCGTGGCTCTCTACTCGCGCGGCCACGCTGCTCTTAGGTATGCGCACTCCTGTGCGGCCGAGCTCAGCCCTCGGCCACTTCCGCCTCATCCAGCGCCGCAACCACCGCCGGCGCCTTGCGAATCCCGCCGCCCAGCACCGTTTCCAGGTCCACATCCTCAACCGGCGCGGCTTCCACCACCGCGGCAGCCTCCGCCGCCGGCGGCGCAGGCAGTTCCTCTTGAAATGCCTTGTCGCCCACCAGGTTCGCGCCCTCGGCCGCCGAGTCGGCGATCTTCGACGTGAACAGGCGAATGGCGCGTAACGCGTCGTCGTTGCCCGGAATCACGTAATCCACCACCGTCGGGTCGCAGTTGGTGTCCACCACCGCCACCACTGGAATCCCCAGCTTGCGGGCTTCCTTCACGGCGATCGCCTCGTTGTTCGAGTCCACAACAAACAGCGCGTCCGGCAGCCGCTTCATGCTCTTGATGCCGGCCAGGTTCGCCTGCAGGTGCTTCCGCTCCCGCTCCAGCTTGATCACTTCCTTCTTGGTCAGCAGATCGTAGCGGCCGTCGGTGGCCATATCGTCCAGTTCCTGAAGGCGCTTCACACTCTTCTGCACCGTGATCCAGTTGGTCAGCAGGCCGCCCAGCCAGCGCTGGTTGATGTACGGCATTCCCGCCCGTGTGGCCTCTTCCGCCACGGCGTCCTGCGCCTGCCGCTTGGTGCCGACGAATAGTATCGTCTTGCCTCCCATGCACAGCTCGGTCACGAACTTCGACGCCTCCTTGAACAGCTTCAGCGTCTTCTGCAGGTCGATGATGTAAATCCCGTTGCGCTCTCCAAAAATGTATTCCTTCATCTTCGGGTTCCAGCGCTTCGTCTGATGCCCGAAGTGAACACCCGCTTCGAGCAGCTCCTTCATTGTGATCGTGGCCAATGGGCCTCCTTCGTGGATTGCATCCGGACTCGCCTTTGCCCTGCCCGGATTGAACCCGCTAATGCGGGAATTTAAAACCGAGGGACTAGGGAATAGGGGCTAGGGACTAATTCTTCGGCAACGTCACGCCTTCTAGTCCCTTAGTCCCTGGTCCCTTAGTCCCTGCAAGCGCGCTAGCGCTTGCTGAACTGGAACCGCTTGCGAGCGCCCTTCTGACCGTACTTCTTGCGCTCCTTCATGCGTGCGTCGCGGGTCAGCAGGCCCTCGGCCTTCAGCAGCTTGCGCAGCTCCGGGTTGAACTCGATCAGGGCCCGGGCAATGCCCATCTTCACGGCATCGGCCTGCGCCGACACGCCGCCGCTCTTCACGGTCGTCACCACGTCGAAGCTTCCGCCCAGCTCGGTCAGCACCAGCGTCCGCTTGGCCGCCACGCGCTGCTGCTCGGTCACGAAGTACTCTTCGAATGCCTTGCCGTTGACCTTCCACTCGCCCGTGCCGGGACGCAGAAACACGCGCGCGATCGCCGCCTTGCGCCGCCCCGTCCCGTAATACTGAACCAGATCTGCCATTCTCCGCTCTCTCCGCCAGGCACTCTCAAAGCGCCCAGCCAAACCTATGTCCCTAGTCCCTATGTCCCTAGTCCCTATGTCCCTAGTCCCTAGTCCCTGCTCTTACGCAATCTTCAGTTCCACCGGCTGCTGCGCCTGGTGCGGATGCTGGTCGCCGCGATAAACCTTCAGCTTCGAGCCCATCGCGTGGCCCAGCTTCGTCTTCGGCAGCATGCCCTTGATGGCCTCTTCCAAAATCTTCTCCGGCTTGCGGTTCAGCAGCCGCGTAAACGACTCCTCGCGCAGTCCGCCGGGGAAACCCGTATAGCGCCGATAGAGCTTCTTCTCGGCCTTCAGGCCGGTCAGGCGCACCTTCTCCGCGTTGATCACGATCACGTGATCGCCCACATCGATGTACGGCACATACCGGGGATTCAGCTTGCCGCTCAGCACATCGGCTGCCTTGGTCGCCAGCCGCCCCAGTGTCTGCCCGCTTGCATCCACCACAAACCACTTGCGGTCGATATTCTTCCCGCTCGGAACAAAGGTACCCATCTCTCTCCTGCCTCTAAACAACCTGCCCGGCCCATCGATTTCCGGTCGCCCCGGCCTGCCGCACAGCCAAAATCAACAAAAAAACCACAGCGCAAAACGCCTTGGCCCACGCAAAATGCGCACGGGCCCGATTTCTACCCACGTCCAAACAAGTCTGTTCGGGTGAGAACTGCGGGGGCTGGCCCTCAAAGGGCTCTGGCTCAGCCGGCTTCGCGCCAATTACCGCGCCTCCAGCAGCCGGTAGCCTGCTCCAGCCGACCCCCATCCGGGGCATCAACCAGTCGGTCCGGGTGAGTACACGCAGACCCCAGGCGCAACACCGCGCAAGGTCTCTAGAATACCCGAATCCCGCTCCATAGTCAACGAAAAGAAGGATAGCTGGGTGCCCCACCTTCGCCGCGTTCTTTGCGGCTAAGATGGGGCATCTCCAACTATGGCCTTTTACCGTTTTTTACAGTCCTTCAAGGTCGCGCCAGAAACTCCACCAGCGAAGCCACCAGGAACAGCGGCACCACCAGGGCATAAATCCGCCCCACGTCCCGCACGCCCTCGGCGGGAAGAGTGAGCCACCGTTCCCCCGCCGGATAGCCCCATCGCCCCCTGGGCATAAGAAACCCCAGCCCCAGCCGCACGCCCGCCCCGCCCGCCAGCGTGTACGGAATCAGCTGCAGAAGCAAGACGCCCAGGTAGTAGCTTCCCTCGCGCCAGTTTCCCAGCCGGCTCCGGTGCTCTCCGTCCACTGAGACGATGCCGCCCACCCATCCCCGGAACGCCGCCAGCGGAAACGGCATCGCCACCGAAAGCCCCATCATCGTCGAGGGAACAGCCCCAAGGCCCAGGTTGCCCGCGAAATCGAGAAGCGCCGCCCGAACCGGAAATCCCCGGCCCTCGGCCACCGCCGCCGGGTCGCTCGCCATGGCCCGCCCCACCAGCTTGTCGCGGTAATCAAGGGCAAACCTGCTGCCGCCATGCACCATCCCCGCCCCTGCAACCACCCCCAGCAGATAGGTCAGCCCCATCCACAGAATCGGCCCCCAAGCCCGCTCCAGCGCCTCAGCTACCGAGCGAAGAAATGCACTCATCCCCGCCTACTTCTGCCCCACGCTCCGCTGCATCGGGTGAGCTTCCGTGTTGAACACGATGGCATCGAAGTCCAGCGTCGACTCCGGCGCGTACAGCAGGTAAAGGTACTTCAGCGTCTCGGCAAAAAAGAAGCTCTCCATCGAATCTCTCTTCTGCTTGCTGCGTACGTCCGACAGTGCCGCGTACCCCTCGTCCGTGCGGCAATACTTCACCAGCGCGTTGAAGAACGTCTGACCCATGGCCAGGTACTTCGCGTCGTGCGTGGCATGGTAAAGGTAGTAGTCCGACTCCATGATCTCCGGCCGCAGCTCATAGTTCGGGCTAGTGATCTTCATCTTCGCGTAGTCCAACTGCTCCGGCTCCACGCCCGCCAGGTTCCACATCCGGTAGCCCGAATCCTGCAGCTCCCCGGCTTCCTTCACATCCCCCGCCAGCACCAGCACCGCGGGAAAGAACGCATCCAGCGCGCCGTAGTAGGTATGCGTCCGCGCCCCCGAGTTCATGTCCGCCTGCCCATACCACAGCCCGTCCGGCCGCCGGTCGGCGAGATACTTCTCGATGGCCATACGGCTCTCCCGCCACATGCGCGCGCAGTCCTGGTCGCCGAACAGGATCGACGCCTTCAACAGGTACTCGTAGTAGGAATCGATGCCGCCCATGATGCCCGACGCCGGATCGCTCCACGCCCCGCTCTCCACATCGATCTCCGAACCAACCAGCCCGATCGCCGAGCGCCTCTTGTACAACTCCACCACCGCGCGCTTCGCCTTGTCGTAGTACTCCTGCCTGCCGGTCAACCGCGCCAGCATCCCGTACTCGATCAGCAGGCTGCCGATCTCCGCCGGATTGCTCTTCGTTCCCCGCACCGCGCCCGTGTGCAGGTTCACATACTCATACGGCATGCCCGTCGGCGAGTTGAACATCGGCAGCATGCGCCGCCCCAGCTCGTCGGCCAGCTCCAGCAACCGCTTGTCGCCCGTCAGCTCATAGCTTGACAGCAGGCTGCCCAGCAACCGGATCGTGATCTCGAAGTCCTTGACATAAATGTCCTGGTCCAGGTTCAGCTCGGTATCGATCAGCCTGCGCGCCTCGTCTGCCTGCGGCTTCAACCCCATCAGGGTCAGCGTGTCCAGCGCATCCACCGGCGTCATCAGCAGCGTGTGCCCATACCAGTCGAAGGGCTTCTTGCTCAGCGGATGCAGTTCGTCGTGCCCCCACGCATATTTCTTGTACCCCTCCCACGCGTGCAGCGCCTCGGCACGGACCCGCCCGGCCATCTCCGCCTTCGCCGCCTCCGTCATCGCAACCGCCACCGAGGGCGATGAGAGCGTCGGCGCAACTGCCCGGGACGGGCCGGAAACGCCCTGCGCAAAACAGGGAGAAAGCAGCAGAAGCCACACTGGCAGAAATATCCAGAAAGCACGCATCGTCACCCTCACACGACAACGAACCATCATACAGATTCAGCCCTCCCCGCCAGCAAATGCGGTTGCGAAATCGGGTGTAAAGGCGGGTGTAAAAGCGGGTGCCCCAGCATCGGCGCGTTCTGTGCGCCTAAGCTGGGATATCTACAGCTACAGTTTTTTATGATCTTTCACCCAGCTGCAGTTTTTTATGATCTTTCACCCAGCTACAGTTTTTTATGATCTTTCACCCAGCTGCAGTTTCTTATGATCTTTCACCCAGCCACAGTTTCTTATTGTCTTTTATAGCCTCCCGGCGCACTCTCGCCTTTCCGCCCCATTGTCCCTGTACTCCACCCCCTCCAGGTCGTAAAATCAGGACGCCCGCCAACAACGCCATCCAACCAGGAAGAACTCTCATGCCCGACGTCCAAATCCCCACCCCGCGCCGTGGCGAATCGCAGGGCGCCGATCCCCAACCAATCCCTCCCCCTTTGAGCTCCATGCCCCCGTCCCTGCAAGAGCCGAGCCGGCCGGCGAAGCCAAATCCCGTGCGCATCGTTCTCTCTCTGCTTCTGCTGGCCGTCGCCGTAGCCTTGGTCGCCGCAATCGCCTCATCCATGAGCCAGGAGAGCGCCGGAAGCCGCGATTTCATCGCCTACTGGGCCGCCGGACAGCAACTTGCTCACGGCGCCGATCCCTACGACAGCGCCGCCATCCTCCGCCTGGAGCGCGCCGCGGGACTCCATGGCGACCGGCCCAACATGATGCTCAATCTCCCCGTTGCCTTTTTCATGGCATTGCCCCTCGGCCTCGTCAGCGCCAAAACCGGCATGATTCTCTGGCTCATCCTGCTCGTTGCCTGCCTCATGGCATCCATCCGCATACTTTGGTGCCTCCAAGGGCGGCCCAATGACCGTTTGCACCTGCTCGGCTACGTCTTCCCCCCCGTGCTCGCCTGCATCGTGGCCGGGCAGCTTGGCATTTTTCTCCTTCTCGGTGTGGTGCTCTTTCTTTACTTCCACCAGTCCCATCCGTTGCTGGCCGGAGCCGCCCTGCTGCTCTGCGCCGTCAAACCGCACCTCTTCCTGCCCTTCGCTGTCGTGCTCCTGGCCTGGCTCCTCACCCGCAAGGCGTATCGCCTGCTGGCGGGAATTTGCGCCGCCATCGGCGCCAGTTGCGCGCTGGCATTCCTGTTCGACGCCCATGCCTGGTCGCAATACGCGCGCATGATGAGCCAGAGGGCTGAAGTCAGTCAGGACTTTGTGCCCACCCTGAGCATCCTGTTCCGTCTGCTCGTCGATCGCAACGCTGCGTGGCTGCAATTTGTCCCCGCGGCCGCCGCCTGCGCCTGGGCGCTCTGGTATTTCTGGACCCGCCGCGCCCGCTGGAATTGGATGGATCAGGGATTGCTGCTGCTCCTCGTCTCCGAGGTTTGTGCGCCCCATGCCTGGTTCACTGACGAGGTCGTCGTGCTTCCCGCGGTGCTCGCTTCTCTCTACCGTGCCGACAAATTGGACCGCTCGCTGCTGCCCTTCGGCCTGATTGCCGGAATCGCACTCATCGAGGTCATGGCGCATGTCACGCTGATCTCCGTTTTCTATGTTTGGACCGCACCCGCATGGCTCGCCTGGTATCTCTACGCCACCAGAGCCAAGCCCACCCCGCCGGAGGAAGCCGGCGCCGATGCAGTCATTTCGGGCTAGCCACAAAGCAGGCGCAAAAAAGCGGATGCCCCATCCTCTGCGCAATAAAACTGCGCCGAAGGCGAAGCATCCGCATCTCTGTTGGCTGAAAGCTGAAAGCTGAAAGCTGAAAGCTGAAAGCTGAAAGCTCGAAGCTAAAAGCTAGAGGCTCGAAGCTTGAAGCTGCTCTTACGCCGCGTTCAACTCCACCGACCGCACCCGGAACCGCTTCATCTGAATCGAAAGCGTCCGCTCGATCTTCCTCAGCTCGCCCCGCTCCGCCGGTCCGGCAAAGGTCGAAGCCACGCCGTGCGCCGAAGCCCTTCCCGTCCGTCCTACGCGGTGCACAAAGTCCTCCGCTATCTTGGGCAGGTCGAAGTTGATCACGTGCGCCACGTTGGCCACGTCGATGCCGCGCGCCGCCACGTCGGTAGCCACCAGCACCCGGTGATGTCCCTCTGAGAAGCTGCGCAGCGCCGCATTCCGCTGCGACTGCGAGCGGTCGCCGTGAATCTGCGTCGCCGACCACCCTGAGCGGCTGAGCCGCCGCGCCACGCGGTCTGCTCCATGCTTGGTCCGCACAAACACCAGAAAGCTGCCCGTCTCCGCGCCCAACAGGTGCTCAAGCAGCTCCTGCTTCTTGTCCGGCTCCACTTCAAAGGTGCGCAGCTCCACGTTCTCCGCCGGCTTCAGCACTGAGCCGATCTCGATCCGCGCCGGATTCTTCAGGTACTTGCGCACCACGTCCTTCACCGAGCCTTCGAGCGTAGCCGAGTAGCACAGCGTCTGCCGCACCGCCGGCAGCGTAGCCGCAATGCGCGCAATCGCCGGCTGGAAGCCCATATCGAGCATCCGGTCCACCTCGTCCAGCACCAGGATCTTTACCTGGTCCAGTCGCACCAGCCTGCGCTTGATGTAGTCCTCAAGGCGTCCGGGAGTGGCCACGATGAGCCGCGCGCCGCGGCGAATGGCGTCGAGCTGCGAGCGCTCCGCCAGACCGCCGACCACCAGGGCTACGGTTTGCTCAGAGCTCGAGCGGATGGCGAGAAAGGCCTGCTCCACCTGCATCGCCAGCTCGCGCGTGGGCAGCAGGATGAGCGCATGCGCGGCGGGGCCGCGCGCAACAGCCTTTTGGAGTAGTTCCACGATCGGAATAAGAAAACCGAGCGTCTTGCCGGTTCCGGTCTGCGCGGTAGCCAGCACATCGCGGCCTGCCAGCGCCGGAGGAATGCAGCCGATCTGCACCGGGGTGGGGATTTCAAAGTTGTTTTGGTCAAGCCGCGCCAAAAGGGCGGGCGAAAGTGAAAACTGTGTAAACTGTGTGCTCAAAATTGTCTAGCTTTCCTAAGGGCTCCGCGAGCCGCCGTTTTCCCTGGGGGCCTGCAATCGGAGCGGGACTTCAGGCGCGCACACGAATCGTAATCGGACGCGAACCTGCGTTTTAAAATTTGCGTAAGGGAGAACCGAAAGCCGTTCTAAGGACTGGCCGGCAAGCATTCAAAGAGAGAACGCCCGAGGCCCGGAGCTGCCACACGCTACTAGTACGCCAGTCGGCACACTACCGGCCGGCTACCCATTTCCACGCAATTTTCATGCGTTCCCGGTTGCATTCGAGCCAATCCAATTCGCCAGTCCATTCAAGGAGGCTGGGATGCTCGAACCCTTGCTTCAGACCGTCTTCACAGTCCAATGCAAAATCTCCGGGTGGGAGACTTATGGGTATACGCTGTAGGGGCTTGGGGAAAAATCTGTGCCGGGCAAACTTGCCGTCTGAGGGCCAATCCACCGCTCACGTCCAAATCACTGAGCGCAAACCCAGTGTATCATGCCTTCGCCTTTCATTTCACTCATGCCAAAGAGGGGCCTGGGCTCAATCGCGCCCTTCCAGCCGCGCCACCACCTGCTCCACCAGACGTTCCAACTCGGCCGTATCCTTTCCATCCCCCGCGCTGGCCGCGCCGCCAATCCGCCCCATGCGCGCATCCGGAAACCCCAGCCGCCGCTTCAGCGCCAGAATCTCCTCGATCTTGCTGTCCGGGATAAACTCGAGCGGTTGCCCAATCTGCTTGGCAATCAGGTACGTCTTGCAATATGTGTCCAGAATCTCGGCCAGATACTCGGCGCGGGTCACCGTGTCGGACCAGCACACCACTCCGTGGTTCGTCAGCAGAATCGTGTTGTGATCCTCGACAAACGGCAGCACCGTCTCGGCAAACGCCTGCGTTCCGGGAGTCTCATACGGCGCTACCGCCACCGGACCAATGAAGATCTCGTACTCGGAAAGCAGCCCATTCGGCGGCGGCGTCCCGGTCACCGCAAACGCCGTCGCATACGGCGGATGGCAGTGCAGCACCGCCCGCGCCCGCGGGTTGGCCTTGTAGATCTCCACGTGCAGCAGCAATTCGCTGGTGCGCATACGGTCCCCGGCCAGTATGTTTCCATCCAGGTCCGAAAGACAGATGTCGGCCGGCTCCAGGTCGCCCTTGCTCAGCATGGTGGGCGTGCACAGCAGGTACTTCGATCCCAGCCGCACGCTGATATTGCCGCCGTTGCCGTCCACGTACTGCCGCTCCCACAGCTTGCGCCCCACGCGGATGATCTCCCCCCGCAACGCATCGGCCTCAAAGGAATTGGCAGCCACAAGCGGCGATTCTTCTTCCGCCTTCGGCTCGCGCTGAGCCTCCACCACGGCCTCGACCACTTCCCTCACCTGTTCCGAAAGCAAAACCGCTGTCTGTTCCATCATCGACCTCGCGCGGGTGACCTGCGGCCCGGCTCAAGCACGGCGCACCCTTCACTGCAGATTATATAGAACGCCGGCTTTTTGACCCGTGGCCCGTGATTCGGGTCGCGGCACAGCCCTCACTCCGCCCGCACCAGCCTCCGCTGCAATGCCTCCAGCGTCTGCCCCTTGGTCTCCGGATAGAAGAACAGCACCACCAGGAACTGCACCACCGTCATCGCCGCGAAGAATACAAACGGCGCGCCCGCGCTGAACTTATGAACCAGGACCGGGAAGGCAAGAGAAATGATGGTGAGGGTGATCCAGTGGCTGGCGCTGCCGATGCCCTGGCCCTTGGAGCGCACCGAGGTGGGAAAGACTTCGCCGATGTAGACCCAGAT